>CAJUSB010000001.1:0-20447 GCA_910589115.1 uncultured Clostridia bacterium
ACATCGTCATTGACAGATTATGCCTTTGAGGCAAGTACCAATCGTGTTATATATGGACAAAGCCTGCCGTTTTCTTCGCATTTCTCGAAACATATCAGCACCTCACTCAAAAAATAAAACGCTTATATTCCATCCCTTCAATGGCCTACTGGAATGGTTATAAGCGTTTACCCGGCGGTAATATATAAAGTATAGCAAACTCTATGCAAAAAGTCAATCTTTTTTCGCGCCGTGTATGGGGAGCGCACAAATGGCAGGCAATTTGGGTGTGGCCACACTCCGAAATTTTTTGCCGGCCAGAGGATATGAAAAAATGCTTGTTGGGGGCCTCTCCAACTCCGGCTGGGGCTGTCTCTTATGATTTATGTGGAATCATTTTGAGACAGTCCCTTCTGTGTAATGGGGGTCGTTTCAATATGCTTTCTTGTATTTTTATCAAAAACCCTGCGTTTTCGTGTTCTTAATAAGAGTTAATCATATGCAGGGAATCAAATGAAATACTTTATACCGCTTTCAAAAATCGGCTGGTACTTTTCGCCGTAAATGTTTTTACCGACATAGGGGCTGTATCGTTCGGTGTGGCCCATTTTGCCAAGGATACGGCCGTCTGGGGAGGTAATCCCTTCGATTGCGCACATTGAGCCGTTCGGATTGAATGCAATATCCATTGACGGATTGCCTGACAGGTCTGTATACTGGAAAGCGATTTGTCCGTTAGCTGCAAGGCGGTCAATTACCTCCTGCGGAGCAACCAGGCGGCCCTCACCGTGCGAAATTGCGATAGAGTGCAGGTCACCAACCTTACACGCGGAAAGCCACGGGCTCTTAACCGATGCTACGCGGGTTGTAATATACCGGCTGTCATGCCGTCCAATCAGATTAAATGTCAGTGTCGGATCATCTGCGCTCATTTCATCGCGGATTTCACCGTAGGGCACCAATCCCAGCTTAATCAGTGCTTGGAAGCCGTTGCAGATGCCGAGCATCAGTCCGTCGCGCTGGTTGAGCAGCGTATGAATGCTGTCTCGGATTGCCGGGTTACGCAGGAACGCTGCGATAAATTTGCCGGAGCCGTCCGGCTCGTCCCCGCCGGAGAAGCCGCCCGGCAGGATGACCATTTGCGCCCGGCTGACTGCATCGGCCAGCTGCTCCGCCGAACGCGCCAGCGCGTCTGTGGAATAATTTCGTACAATGACAATTTCGGCGGCGCCGCCTGCATTTTCGACTGCTTTTGCAGTGTCATATTCACAGTTGGTGCCCGGGAAAACCGGGATGACTGCCAGCGGCTTTGCTGATTTGACGGCTGGTGCAGCGGTGTTCCGTTCGGTCCAGCTTGGCGTCTGTAAATGTGCGTCCGAAGCGTCGGCATGGGTTGGGAATACGGATTCCAAGCGTCCCTCAAAGGCTTCTTTCAGAGTGTCCAGCGTGACGGTTTCGCCTGCAATGCGGATTTCGGGTGCGTCAATGGTTCTGCCCATCAGCCAGCCGCCGTCGAGGTCCTCTGTTGCTTCCAGAAGGAATCCGCCGAAGTTTTTCAGGAAAAGTGCTTCTGACGGGAATTCGCTGTCGAATGCAAAACCGATGTCATTGCCGATTGCCATTTTGCAGATACCTTCAGCAGCGCCGCCCACGGTAAGCGCCCAGGCGGAAACGACCTTACCGGTTCGGATCAGATCGGATACGTTCTCCCACAGAGAGCGGATGGACTGGTAATCTGGTGCGCCGCTTTCCGTATAGGCCGCATCGAAGCAATAGACCGGATGTCCTGCGGCCTTGAATTCAGGCGAAATCAGCCGGTTTGCATCCTGCGGGGCAATCGCGAAGGATACCAGCGTAGGAGGCACATGCATTTCGTTGAATGAGCCTGACATGGAATCCTTGCCGCCAATCGCGGCGATGCACAACTCTTCCTGCGCGGTGTAAGCGCCCAGCAGTGCCGCCAACGGTTTACCGAAACGCTGAGGTTCGCGGTTCAGGCGTTCAAAATACTCCTGGAACGTTAAATATGCATCTTCATAGTCACAGCCTGCTGCAACCAGCTTGGCCACCGACTCCAGCACGGCTGCCGAAGCGCCGAGGTAGGGGTTTTGTTCGGTATAATATGGGTCAAAGCCGAAAGCCATGACGGATGCAGTGGAGCACTGGCCGTCCAATGCGGGCAGGGTGGCTGCCATGACCTGTGCGGGCGTCAGCTGGTTTTTGCCGCCGAAGGGCATGAAAACCGAATTCGCACCGATGGAGCCATCGAAACATTCCACAAGCCCGCGTTCAAGGCAGATTCCCAACTGGGAAGCGTGGTTCAGCAGTTGCTCGGCAAGGGTTTCGCCCTCCGGGATGCACTCGACAGAGGGGGCGGGCAGTACGTCAACCTCAGCCTCTGCGTGTTTAGCGCAGCCGTTGGTATTCAGGAATTCGCGGGAAACGTCAACGATGGTTTTTCCGTTCCAGCACATACGCAGACGGTTGGTGTCCGTCACTTTTGCGACAATAACAGCCTCAAGGTTTTCACTGGCGGCAGCTTCAATGAATTTTTCTGCATCCGATGCACGCACTACAACAGCCATACGTTCTTGCGATTCGGAGATTGCAAGTTCGGTGCCGTCGAGCCCGTCGTATTTACGGGGGACTGCATTCAGATCGATATCGAGGCCGTCAGCCAGTTCGCCGATGGCAACAGAAACGCCGCCCGCGCCGAAGTCGTTGCAGCGGCGGATCATGCGGGTGACTTCCGGATTACGGAACAGGCGCTGGAGCTTACGTTCTTCAGCCGGATTGCCCTTCTGCACTTCTGCGCCGCAGGTTTCGAGAGATTCTGCGGTGTGGCTTTTGGAGGAGCCGGTTGCACCGCCGCAGCCGTCACGGCCTGTCCGTCCGCCGAGCAGGATTACGATATCACCGGGATCGGGCACTTCGCGGATGACATTAGCGGCCGGTGCCGCACCCACAACTGCGCCGATTTCCATACGTTTTGCGATATAGCCGGGATGGTAGATTTCATGCACCAGCCCGGTTGCCAGACCGATCTGGTTGCCGTAGGAGGAATAGCCTGCTGCTGCGGTTGTGCACAGTTTACGCTGGGGCAGTTTATGTTCCAGTGTGTCGTGCAGGGATACGGTCGGATCGCCTGCGCCGGTGACGCGCATTGCCTGATAGACGTAGGAGCGGCCGGAGAGCGGGTCACGGATCGCGCCGCCGAGGCAGGTTGCTGCGCCGCCAAAGGGTTCGATTTCGGTAGGATGGTTATGCGTTTCGTTTTTGAACATCAGCAGCCAATCCTGGAGGCGGCCGTCAACTTTTGCTTTCACTTTGATGGAGCAGGCGTTGATTTCTTCACTTTCATCGAGGTTTTTCAGGAAGCCGCGCTTTTTGAGCACCTTTGCGGCAGCGGTTGCAATATCCATCAGTGTGACGGGACGTGCTGCGGCTTTTTCTTCGCCGTAAACCTCTGCGCGGGCGGCGAGATAGCGGTCGAAGGCTTCCTGCACCAGGGGATCATCCAGCGTGACGCGATCGATTTCGGTCAGGAAGGTGGTATGGCGGCAATGGTCGGACCAGTAGGTATCCACCATACGGACTTCGGTGATGGTAGGGTCGCGTTTTTCGGTTTGTGCAAAGTATTCCTGAAGGAATTTCAGGTCATCCACATCCATTGCGAGGCCCATATTGTGCAGCAGCTGTGAGAGGGCGGCTTCGTCCATGGAGACAAAGCCGTCGATGGAAGCGACTGAGGTGGGGATATCATAAACGGCTTTAAGCGTATCGGGTTTGGCCATAGAGGCTTCCCGTGCTTCGACCGGGTTAATCAGGTAGGCGCGGATTTTATCCAGATCAGCGTCTGAAAGTGTGCCTTCCAGCACGTAGACCTTTGCGGTGCTGACGGTGGGGCGTTCGCCGCTGGTCATCAGTTGGACGCACTGTGCACAGGAGTCGGCACGCTGGTCGAACTGTCCGGGCAGGGCTTCTACGGCGAGGATGCGGTGGGGGCCTTCCGGCAGGGGGAAGGCGTCGTCGTAGCACACATCCGCCATTGGTTCGGAAAAGACGATATATTTGGCTTTTTTATAGGTTTCGCTGTCGATACCTTCCACATCGTAGCGGCACAGATACCGCACGCTGGTGAGCGTGCTGATTCCGAGCAGGCTGGTGAGGTCGCGCAGAAGCCGGCGGGCTTCCACGTCAAAGCCGGGGCATTTTTCAGAGTAACAACGTAATACTGGCATTTCGGTCTCCTTCAAAAAATGAGCCGGGGGGGATGTCCTCCGCAGACGGCGCCAAAGGGCGCTGCCCTCTGGACTCCCGCGCCTCCGCGGCGGGCGCCAAAGGGGCGCGTTCCGCCCCTCTGGACTCCCGCGATGCGCTGCATCGCTTATCTCGCCTGCGGGCGGGACGAAGAGCCTATGGACTGCCCGGCAAATTCAGTTTTTTTCCTATTTTATATTTTATCTTTTTTAGCCTTTGGTTTCAATCGCTAAGATTATCAAAAACCGGATTGAATTTACGTGGGAATCGTGTATAATTGATAAAGAAGGGCACCCGGACAGAAAGGGGGGAGCAGCTGCTCCCCCCATCTATCTGAAAAACAGCGGCGGTGCAACTTGATTCAGGCCGCGGCAAACGCCCGCTGTATTTTCATTCTATGGAGCGGACGCGCCCTCTGTGCACTGGAATGCCGTGGAAATTTGGCAGGCTGGGGCACGCGAAAAAATGGGGAATTTTATAAAGGATACAGGAGGTAAATTGTTATGGAAATCAAGCTATCCCCTTCAATTTTGTCGGCAGACTTTGCGAATCTGTCGCGTGATGTAAAGGTTGCGGTTGACGCAGGGGCAGAATATGTGCATGTAGATGTAATGGATGGACATTTTGTGCCGAATATTACGATTGGTGCACCGGTCGTCAAGGCGCTGCGAAAGGAAACAGACGCCGTGCTGGATGTTCATTTGATGATTTCTGACCCGGACAAATATCTGGATGATTTTATTGCTGCGGGATCGGATATTATTACGGTACATTACGAATCCAATGGGGACACGGCAGAACAGCTGAAAAAGATTCGTGCGGCGGGTGTACGTGCGGCGGTCGTTATCAAGCCCAAAACGCCGGTTTCGGATATTGTGCCGCTGCTGCCGTTGTGTGATATGGTACTTATTATGACGGTTGAGCCTGGTTTCGGCGGACAGGGGTTCATTCCGGAGTGTATGGATAAGATCCGTGAGCTGCGGAAAGCGATTTCGGACGGTGGTTTCCACTGTGAGCTTGAGATAGACGGCGGCGCAAAGCTGACCAACACGGCAGAGATTGTTGCGGCAGGTGCGGATGTAATTGTTGCAGGCTCGGCAGTGTTTGGCGGGGATATCGCCGGGAACGTAAAGCAGTTCCAAGAGGTATTCCGCAAGGGTGCAGAGCTGGCAGAATGGACAAAATAAGTGCCTGATAGGTGAAAAGAAGCTGTCCCGAGTGCATTTTGTGTGCGCATTCGGGACAGTTTTTTCGTGCTGTTTTTGGGTAGGAAACGGTTATGGCTTTGCGGGTTCTTTGGTCAGGGTGAGGTAGTGCTGTGGGTTGCTGTAGTCTTTGGTCAGGCCGTCGTCCTGATAGAGTGTATAGGAGGTGGGTTCGGTGATCCAGCCGATCAATTCCAGATGTGTTTCGTCCAGCGCAGCGACTGTTTCTGCAAAAGCGGCCAAGGGGAGGATGTGATTTTTTTTGATGAACAGGGGTACTTCATTCAGTGCTGCGGAAATACGGTGGAGACCTTTGGAGAGGGGTTCCTGATGCAGCGTGCCATCCGGAAGGAACTTGACAAACAGCATATCCTCTGGCAGATATACGCAGCGGCCAGAGGCATTTTGGAGATAAACCGGGGCAATCATCAGGCCATCGCCCAGCATGAGCTGATCCTCGACTTCCCGCGCTGCTGCATCCTCCGGGTAATCGAACGCCAATGGACGGAAATACATTTCATCATTCAGTGCTGCTTTGATGTATTCGCTGTACAGATAGGGCAGCAGACGATATCGCACGCCAATGACATGGGCGAAATCCTCTGGATGTTCAAACCGGAAACACTCTTGCCTGCGGGTATCCTTTGCACTGTGGTTGCGCATCAGTGGGGTAAATATGCCAAAAGCCAGCCAGCGCAGCAGCAAATCGCGTGATACATCCGCGCCAAAGCCGCCGATATCTGCGCCGGAGAACAGATAGCCGCACATATTCAGGGAGGGCATCATTTGGATATTCAGCAGCAGATGGGGCCACCAGGAGGCGTTGTCACCCGTCCATATACCGCCAAAGCGGTGGCTGCCGATGTAAGACGAGCGTGAGAACAGCAGCAGACGCTTATCCGGGCAGAGCTGTTCAAAGGCTTCCCCGGCGGCGCGGGTCATGTTATAACCATATAGATTATGCAGTTGTTCATGGCAAATGCGTTCGCCGTTCAGATTGTGGTAGAACTGCTGGTAATTGCTGTTGCCGCAGAGTCCTGACGAGAGGGAACGGACACGGAACCAGTCTACTTCCTCTGCCGGGCGGGAAAGGAAATCCTGCATTTCTTTTCGGAATTCTTCCATCCCCTGCATGGTGTAGAAAATCGCAGGCTCGTTCATATCATTCCAGAAACCCTCAATGCCCTGATCGATTAGAATATGGTATTTTTCACCGAACCATTGCCGGACTTCAGGTTTCAGAAAATCCGGTAGATAGGTAAGCCCCGGCCAGACGGCAGCTTCAAACGGTTTCCCTTGTTCATCTGTGCAGAAGAAATCATTTTCAAGCCCTTCATCGCAGACGGGATAACCCGCTTCGGCCTTGACTGCCGCGTCTATAATCGGTACAAGATGAATGCCGCGTTCCTGCATTTCGGAAACAAATGCGGGAAAATCGGGGAAGGTTTCCTGATTGACAGTGAAGTCCTTAAAGCGTTCCATATAGTCAATGTCCATATAGACGGCATCGAGCGGAATGTGGTGTTTTCGGTAATGGTCCACAACCTCTCGGAAATCCTGCGGGACAGCATAGCCCCATCGGCTCTGTGCATAGCCCATAGCCCATTTGGGGGCAATATAGCTGCGTCCAATCGCATGGCGGAATTGTTTAACAACATCGGTCAGACTGCTGCCGGTAATAATATAGAGGTATAAGTCTGCGTGCTTACAGGAAACGGTCAGCATATCCTGCTGTGTGAAACCAATGTCGAATTCCAGTCCACCGGGGTAATCAAAAAATAATCCGGTCGGGCATTCTCCCGCCAAAAGCAGGAAGTTATGGGAGGCATAAAGCGAAAGTACATCTTCCATATGGAAAAGCTGGTCGGTATTGAAACTAACATAACTCCCGCCGCGTTTATTGATGCCGCGCAGCGCTTCTCCAAGCCCATAAACAGCTTCATTATTTGACATACGGTAGGTAAACCGGAAGCCGCTTTCATCGGCTGTGACCGTTCCGCAGGATGGGGTGCCTTGTGCGCAGGGGATGGACTGCGGGACGGCATCGGTCTCAAAGGGTATTCCATATTTGTATTTTTGAATCATAGGATATTCTCACCTGTTCCTTTCCGGCTGAATGAAAAAGCATTTGCTGCGGGAGGGGAGCTGTACCCTTGTACAGGTGTCCGCGGCTTCGGCAGGGAAGCGCAAAATGCCGGTTTCTTCATAGGCCTGTCTGTCTTTTATTATAGCACAGCCCAGAGGTGCACGCCAACTTTTTTCTGATAAATTCCTAAACTGTTTTTTCATTCCACTCTTGCAAAAGCAGGGGAAATGTGGTATTCTGTTAACTGTATGTAAAATATTTTGTTAGGAGCGCAGTTATGCAAGTATCAGAAATTATCGTATTCGTTGTTTACTTAGCGTTCATGCTGTCCATCGGCGTCTACTTTTTCATTAAGGATAAGAACGGCGGCGAGAAGACCTATTTCTTAGGCGGGCGGCAGATGGGCGCATGGGTTGCAGCACTTTCGGCGGGCGCGTCGGATATGAGTGCGTGGGTGCTGATGGGACTGCCGACCTCCATCTATGCGTTGGGGCTCGGACAGGTTTGGATTTCCGTCGGACTTGCCATCGGCTACACGGTCAGCTGGCTTTTTCAGGCGCCGCGCCTTCGCCGTTTTTCCATCGTTGCAAATGACTCGATCACTGTTCCACAGTATCTGACCAACCGGTTCCTGTCGCGGTCAAAGGCGCTGCAAATCATCTGCGCGATTGTTTTCCTGTTTGCATATACCATTTATGCAGCGTCCAGTATCAAGGCCTGCGGTACGTTGTTCAATACCGTAATCGGTATGGATGAAACGATTGCCATGTATTTGGCAGCGGTCATTATTATTGGTTATACCTTCTTGGGCGGTTTTTCCGCCGTATGCTGGACAGACTTTTTCCAGGGGATGCTGATTCTTGCTGCGATGTTCATTGCCCCGATTTTTGCCGCAGTCCGCTTGGATGCATCCGCCAGCGCAGTGATTCCAGGTGAATACTGGAACGCCTTTACGAGCTGGAAGGATATTGTTTCCGGCCTTGCATGGGGGCTTGGTTATTTCGGAATGCCGCATATTATCATCCGCTTTATGTCGGTAAAATCCCAAAAGGACTTGAAAAAGTCAGCTAAGATCGGTATTACCTGGACTATCCTGATTGTGCTGTTTGCAGCACTGATCGGCATTATCGGACGGATGTTCCTGGGCTATGATGAATCCATCAATCAGGGCTCGCTGGTCTTTATCGCGATTGTACGCCGGATTTTCCCGGGCGTCATTTCCGGCATTCTGCTTTCCGCAGTGCTGGCAGCATCCATGAGTACGGCGGACAGCCAGCTGCTGGCGGCGGCCTCTGCGTTTGCGAGTGACGTATATAAACCGATTGTCCGGAAAGACAGAGCAACCGATAAGGAAATGCTTTGGATTGGCCGTGCAGTGGTTGCTATTATTGCAGTTTTGGCGTTGATGATTGCATCAAACCCGAACGCAGGGTCGATTATGAGTCTGGTGTCCAACGCGTGGGGCATCTTTGGCGCGGCGTTTGGCCCGACCATCATGCTCAGCCTGTTCTGGAAGCGCCTGAATTTCAAGGGCGCAGTTGCCGGGATTCTGGTTGGTGCGGCAGTCGATATCGGCTGGCTGGCCTGCCTTGCATCGACTGGCATTTATGAGATTCTGCCCGGCTTTGTGGCTGGACTCTTGGCGGCTGTAGTCGTTTCATACTGCACGGGCGCGCCTGGACGTGATGTACAGGCACTCTTTGACAAAGCCATGCGCTATACGGAGTAATCCTCCGCTGAATAAATGAAAAGAAGCACGGTTCAGGTGAGAAAATCGCCTGAACCGTGCTTCTTTTTGCTTATTCGGTTATTATTACTTATTGTTCAGCGTTTTTGCGAAGCTGTCCTTCAGCGTTACAATCCGGTTGAAACGCCCCGGCTCCTCATCCTTAATGAAATACCCCATTCGGACAAACTGCATTCTTGTACCTGCCGGTACATCGGTAATGGAAGGCTCCAGCTTACAGCCCTCCAGCTTTTTCAGCGAATCCGGATTCAGGTAATCCAAATAGTCGGTGCCCTCCGGCACATCTCCGGTGTTTTCCAGCGTGAACAGGTCATTATAAAGATAAATTGATGCATCAACAGCCGTTGCCGCAGATACCCAATGAATCGTACCGCGTACCTTCCGGCCGTCTGCGGGCATACCATTTCCGGTTTCCAAATCGGCGGTGCAGTGGACTTCGGTGACCTCACCGTTTTCATCGGTAATCACTTCATTGCATTTTACAATATATGCGCCCATCAGCCGGACTTCGCCGTCAGGCTTGAGCCGCTGGAACTTCGGGGGCGGCACAACTGCAAAATCACTCTTTTCAATATACAACTCCCGCGTAAAGGGCACCTTGCGAGTGCCTGCGGCTTCATCCTGCGGATTGTTTGCGACCTCAAAATATTCGGTTTTATCCTCCGGGTAGTTGGTAATCGTGAGCTTGATCGGTTCTGTAACTGCCATCCGGCGCAGTGCCGTGCGGTTAAGCTCCTCACGGATACAGTGTTCAAGCAGACGGATATCAACCAGCGAATTTGCCTTTGCAATGCCTGCACGCTGGACAAAATCCAGAATAGCCGACGGCGTATAGCCGCGGCGGCGCAGGCCGCAGAGGGTAGGCATACGCGGATCGTCCCAGCCCTCAACATGATGTTCAAACACCAGCTGTCGCAGATAACGCTTGCTCATTACCGTGTTGGTCACGTTCAGGCGGGCAAACTCGCGCTGCTTTGGATGATGAGGGAGGGGGCAGTTGTCAACGACCCATTCATACAGCGGACGGTGATTCTCAAACTCAATCGAACACATCGAATGGGTGATCCCTTCGATTGCGTCCTGAATCGGGTGTGCGAAATCGTACAGCGGATAAATGCACCATGTATCCCCCTGGCGGTGATGATGGGCGCGGACAATCCGGTAAATAGCAGGGTCACGCATATTCATATTGGGGGATGCCATGTCGATTTTTGCCCGCAGCGTTTTGGAACCATCCGGGAATTTCCCGGCCCGCATGTCTTCAAACAACTGTAAATTTTCCTCAATGCTGCGGTTACGGTACGGGCTGTTTTTGCCCGGCTCGGTCAGCGTGCCGCGCTGGGCCCGCAGTTCTTCCTGCGTCAGGTCACATACGAATGCCTTGCCTGCCTTAATCAGTGCAACAGCACACTCATAACACGTTTCAAAATAATCCGAACCATAGTAAATACCGCCGTTCGGTTCCTCACCGGTCAGCCAGACGATGTCTTTCTGAATTGACTGTACATATTCATCATCTTCGCGTACCGGGTTGGTGTCGTCAAAACGGAGGTTAAATTTCCCGCCGTATTTTTTGGCGATAGACCAGTTAATATAAATTGCTTTGGCAGAGCCGATGTGCAGATATCCGTTCGGTTCGGGTGGGAAACGGGTGTGTATCTGCTCGTTGAGTCCTGCCGCAAGGTCGGCATCAATGATTTCGGTTAGAAAATTAGATGCAATTTCCAATCTGTATTCCTCCTAAAAATTTGTCTGTACTGGACAAGAGATATGAGACCAGTACAGCAAAAAATTGATAGATCGTGAAAATAATGGGGGATGGAGTCCTTCGTCCCGCCCGCAGGCGAGGGGGACGATGCGAAGCATCGTGGGAGTCCAGAGGGGCGGGAGCGCCCCTTTGGCGTTCGCCGCGGAGGCGCGGGAGTCCAGAGGGCAGAGCCCTCTGGCGCCGTCTGCGGAGGACAACGCGAATGCATCCGCGTTTATAAGGATTCTGCGGCGCGGCGCAGGCGGGATTTCACACGCTCCGCACCAAGGATTTTCATTACGCTTTGCAGGTCAGGGGCATTCTGCCGCCCCGCTACAGCAACACGTATTACCATCGAAATGTCACCAACATGTCCCTTGTATTGTTCCGGATTTTTCTTGTATAGCTTGGTCTCCGGCGCATAACCGTGCGCCTCCGCAAGCGCCTTCATCTTCTCAAAGAAATCGTCCGGCGTGTCGCTTTCGTTAAACTGTTCCTCAAATGCAGATAAGATCGCCTTTGCATCCTCCGCCGGAACATTCGCAGGCAGCGTGTAGTCCGGCTGGAAAAGTTCGTCAAACATGAAATCCAAATAGGGCTTGACATCTGTCCAGAGTGCAATGTCCTTGCGCGGCTTTTTACCGCCGCGTCCGATTGCCAGTATCGCTTTCGTATAATCCGGGTCACGCGTCAGCAGCCCATGGAGTTCCGGGTCGTTTGCTGCCGCCCAGTCTGCCGCCTGTCCGTAAACTTCATCGGCACCCATGCGCGAAATAACATTCTTGGAAACATCCTTGAGTTTGTCAATATCAAACAATGCCCCCGAACCACTCATTTTTTTTGTGGAGAAGGGGAACGCTTCCATTGGCTGGTCGGGGTTGGCCCGCCGCCATTCCTCAAAATTAGAATTGAGCAGCGTCATCAAATATTCCAGCACGGAGGGAGCCGGATAACCCTGCTGTGCATAGAACGACAATGCCAGCTCGGGGTCCTTCCGCTTGGAGAGCTTGCGCTTGGTGCCGGTTTCCTCGTCTATCTTCATCAGCTGGGCCGTGTGTGCGTACTTTGGCGGCTTCCAGCCCAGCGCCCGGAACAGCTGTAAATGTACCGGCAGGGTAGCAAGCCACTCCTCTCCACGCACGACAACTGTCGTACCCATCAGATGATCGTCAATCACATGCGCAAAATGATAGGTCGGGATGCCGTCAGATTTCAGGATGACAACGTCCTGGTCATTTTCCGTGACCTCCATTTTGCCCTTGACAAGATCATCGTGGCGTACCTTGTTTTGCGTGCTGCCCTGTGAACGGAAACGCACAACATAGGGCGTGCCCTTTGCAAGCGCTGCCTGAATGTCTTCCATCGGACGGTCGCGCCAGACCGCGTACTTCCCGTAATATCCAAAGTTTTCCTTGTTCTTTTCCTGCTCCGCGTGCATTGCCGACAGCTCGTCCTCGGTGCAGAAACACGGATAGGCCTGCCCCTCAAGTACCAGTTTTTTAACAAAAGCCTGATAAATTTCAGCCCGCAGACTCTGGCGGTAGGGGCCGTAAATACCGGTCTCCCCTTCAATAGACGCACCCTCGTCAAAGGGCAGACCAAAGGCACGGAAAGCGTCCAGAATGGTTGCAACACCGCCCTCTACTTCGCGCTTTTTGTCGGTATCCTCAATGCGCAGATAAAATACGCCGCCTGACTGGTGTGCAAGGCGCTCGTCAACCAGTGCGCCGTATAGGTTGCCCAGATGCATGAAGCCGGTCGGGCTGGGGGCCATGCGGGTCACGCGGGCACCCTCCGGAAGCTGCCGCGCAGGATAACGCGAAATGATATCCTCCGGCGCTGCATTCAGCTGCGGGAACAGCAGCTGCGCTAATGCTTGATAATCCATGGTTTTCCTCTCCTGTATACATCAGGCATAAACTAAATGCCTGAGATGATTACAATCCTATCCTAGTTTAACACACGTACTTTCTTCGTGCAAGAAAGTTATAGGGAATCTGTAAAATTTTTTGCAGTATGCGGCTGTATCCTTGCGGCCCGCAGCCTTGTTACACAGCGTGCGGGAATAGAAATTGCCGTTTCGGAGACACTGAAAGGAAATTGTGATGAAAAGAGGAGTGGCGCGGATGAGACAGATAATCAGTATCAACGATGGGTGGAAATTTATTCAAAAAGATGTAGGGCTGCCAGACAGCTTCCCGCTGGGGTGGCAGGATGTGACGCTGCCCCATACCTGGAATGCGGTAGACGGGCATGACGGGAACGGCGGCTATGACCGGGGCAGCTATTGGTATGCACGTGAATTTGAAACGCCCCGCCAGCCGCTGGGCGGCGGACGTGTTTATGTGGAGATCGCTGCGGCGGGTCAGCAGGCTGTAGTTTACGTCAACGGCCATAAGGCGGCGGAGCATAAAGGCGGCTATTCTATTTTCCGCGCGGATGTCACGGATGTTTGCCGGGAGGATGCGCCTGATCTGCTGGTCATTAACTGCTCAAATGAATCCAGGGAGGACGTTTATCCGCAGTCTGCCGATTTTACTTTTTATGGGGGACTGTATCGCGGCGTCCGCCTTATCAGCGTACCGGATGCGCATTTTGAACTTGATTATTATGGAAGCATTGGGCTGACTGTTACGTCACGGCCTTGTCCCTGTGGCAGCGCCCAGCTTGAAATCAAATCCTATCCGAAAAATATAGATGACAGCTTTACCGTGCTTTATACTGTAACGGATGCGGCGGGATGTGAGGTTGCTTCGGCTTGCCGGCCGGCTTCTGCGCCAGCGGTTACGGTATCGGTCCCGAATGCTACGCTGTGGGAGCCTGACCATCCGTATCTTTATACGGTTACTGCCGTTTTGCTGCGCCGCAATGAGGCTTACGATGAAGTTTCTTGCCGGACCGGGGTGCGTTCCTTTACTTGTGATCCGCAGAATGGTTTTTTCCTGAACGGGAAAGCGATGCCGCTGCGTGGGGTATCCCGCCATCAGGACCGGCTTTATCGCGGCAATGCCCTGACCCGTGAGGAACATTATGAGGATGCGCGAATGATTAAGGAACTGGGTGCAAACACGATCCGTCTGGCGCATTATCAGCATTCGCAGGATTTCTATGATGCATGTGATGAGTTGGGCTTCGTTGTCTGGGCAGAAATCCCATTTATCTCGGTCTTCAACCAAGACCCAGGCGCACATGAGAACTGTATCAGCCAGCTGCGGGAATTGATTATTCAGAACTATAATCATCCATCCATTTGCTTCTGGGGCATATCAAATGAAATACTGATCGGCGGCATATCGGAGCGGCTGGTAGAGTGTCATAAGGAGCTGAACGCGCTGGCGAAACGGCTTGATCCGACACGTTTGACGACGATTGCACATGTTTCCATGACGCCTGTGGAATCCCCGCTGCATCATATTACGGATATCATCAGTTATAACCATTATTTTGGCTGGTACGGCGGGAAGATGGAAGATAACGGCCCGTGGCTGGACAGTTT
Organism: uncultured Clostridia bacterium; assembly: GCA_910589115.1. GTDB lineage: Bacteria > Bacillota > Clostridia > Oscillospirales > Butyricicoccaceae > QXXE01. The sequence goes on from CAJUSB010000001.1 coordinate 14,521, forward strand.
CCATGAGAAGCACCCGGACCTTTGCCTGGGACTGAGCGAATACGGCTGCGAAGGAATCCTGACATACCACGGGCCGGAACCGGCGTGCAAGGATTATTCGGAAGAATATCAAATGCTGTATCATGCGCACATGGCAAAGATGCTGGATGAACGGCCGTGGCTGTGGTCATCGCATGTTTGGAATATGTTTGATTTTGGCTGTGCCGCACGGAATGAGGGCGGCGTAGCCGGGCGAAACAACAAGGGGCTGGTCACGATGGACCGAAAGACAAAAAAGGATAGTTTTTATGTCTACCAGGCCTATTGGAGTAAAAAACCGATGGTGCACTTGTGCGGCAGACGGTATGCGCAGCGGGCGGGGGAGACAACGGAAATTATCGTCTGTTCCAACCAGCCGATAGTCGAGTTATTCCTGAATGGCGAGGGGGCCGGTGTGCAGCGTGCGGATAAGCTCTTTCGGTTTACGGTGGCGCTGCGGGACGGTGAAAATATCTTGAAAGCAGTTGCGGGCACGGTGCAGGATACTATGACGCTGGAGAAGGTAGAGAAGGAGCCGGAAATCTATATCCTGCCTGAAGTCAACGAGCGTCGGGAAGGGGTTGCGAACTGGTTTTCCACGGTAGGCAGTATGGATTTGAGTGCGCCGATGGAATTCCCGGAGGGCAAATGGAATGTGCGATATACGATGGAGGAATTATCCAGCTGTCCGGAGGCCTTTGAGACGGTAAAGCAGGCGATAAAGCTGGCAACAGGCTTTACGCTTGCGCCGGGAGCCGGCATGTGGGATATGATGAAGAAAATGACGCCGGAAGGAATGGTCGGCATGGCGGGCAGCATGATGCCGGAGGGTTTCTTGGAAAGCCTGAACGGCAAACTGACGGCGATTGACCGGGAGTAGGCGCAAAGAAAGCGATGCAGCAGAAAAGCAGCAGAAAACAGCAGAAAGGGGTATGGGAATGGAAAAGGGATATGCCATAGGGGGAAATGAAGCCGTCCGCCCATTTGGAATTAGGGATAAGCTCGGGTATATGTTTGGTGATTTCGGCAATGATTTCACGTTTATTTTATCCTCCAGCTTTATGATGGTATTTTATACGAATGTAATGGGGGTCAGCGCCTATTTGGTGGGGCTGCTGATGATGGCGGCACGTTTTGTGGATGCGTTTACGGATGTAACGATGGGGCAGATTGTAGACCGTTCCAAGCCGATGGAGGCAGGAAAATTCAAGCCTTGGATCAAGCGGATGTGCGGGCCGGTTGCAATCGCATCTTTTCTGATATACCAGTCAGGTTTTTCGGATATGCCGATGGGCTTTAAGATTTTCTGGATGTTTATCACTTATATTCTGTGGGGGAGTATATTTTATACGTCGATTAACATTCCGTATGGTTCCATGGCGTCGGCGGTATCGGCGGACCCGAAGGACCGGGCGGATTTATCCACGTGGAGAACGATTGGCGCAACGTTAGCGGGGCTGGTAATTGGCGCGGGCACACCGATTTTTGCTTATGTTGTGGTAGATGGACAAAGTGTGCTTTCGGGCCCGCGGCTGACGGTGATAGCGGGAATTTTTTCGGTATGTGCGGTAGTTTGCTATCTGCTGTGTTTCCGGCTGGTTCGCGAGCGGGTGGAGGTGCCGCAGAACAGGACAGAGCTTGACATCAGCTCCATGCTGCATAGTATTTTCACGAATCGTGCGCTGCTGGGAATTATTGCTGCGGCAATTCTGCTGCTGCTTGGCATGTTGGGAATGCAGGGGATGGCGAGCTATATTTTCCCGATATATTACAACATGCCTGCGGCGCAGTCGATTGCGACGATTGCGAGCTCGGTCTGTGTGCTGGCATTTTGTGCGCCGTTTGCCTCCAGGCTTGCAAAGAAGTATGGAAAGAAGGAGCTTTCGGTTGCATCGTGTGCATTTGGCGCGGCGGCGTACCTGGTGTGCCTGCTTGTGCGTCCGCAGGACGCAATGGTATACGTTGTATTTTTCTCGCTGGCCTATATTGGCCTTGGCATGTTCAACACGGTTATTTGGGCGATGATTACGGATGTGATTGACGATGCGGAGGTAAAGAACGGCATCCGGGAAGACGGAACGATTTACTCGGTATATTCGTTTGCGCGCAAGCTGGGGCAGGCTTTTTCATCCGGCATGATTGGCTGGGTGCTGACAGGCATTGGCTACACGCAGCAGGTTGGGCTGAACCCGGGGGCATATCCGGACATTATGGCGCGTGTTTTTGACTGGTCGTGCCTGATCCCAGTAATCGGGCTGCTTGCAGTTTCGCTTGCGCTGATGTTCCTGTACCCGCTGAACAAAAGCCGGGTAGAGGCAAACGCTGCGGAGCTTGCACGCCGCAGGGGATAGCGGCCCCTCGCCTATGCGGCGGGCACCCCTCGCCGGGGAGGCGTCCTATGCGGACGGCACCAGAGGGCGCTGCCCTCTGGACTCCCGCTGGGGCTTATGCCCCAGACCCAGAGATGCTGACGCATCTCTGTTTCGCCTGCGGGCGGGACGGGGGACTGGGTGCACTGACAGTCGTATTTGCTGTGCTGACCAGCCCGCCAAAAGGAGGGTGGGCTGGTCGGTTATTTGCACCGATAGTTTTAAGTAGGGAGAGTGTATACATATATGATTGGGGTGCGGTGAGAAATTATCTTAAAAATAGGGTTGACAGCAAGGGGTCAATATGATATTATACTAAGCATATAATACAATAATATAAAAGATCAAAGGAAGGATGTCTATGACAGGAATTAAAAAAGGAGCAGATGGGTTTCAACTTAAAATCTTCGCACTGATTGTAATGACAATCGACCACATTCATTACTTTATACCGGGAATGCCGATTTGGATGAATTATCTGGGCCGATTGGCGGCACCGATTTTTCTTTTCCTGTGCGTGGAGGGGTTTGGCTATACCAGAAGCCGTTCAAAATATCTGCTCCGTATGTACATATTTTCGGTTGTGATGAAGTTCACCAGTATGCAGTTGAATCTGGCATTCCCACGGGCAGATAATGTTGCAATCATGAACGATATGTTTTCGACGATGTTTGTCGTCTGCTGGTGTATTGAAGGGATTGAGCTGCTGCGTGGCAAAGTGCCAGGGAAGCGGAGAGGCTTGGGCGTATTGATGCTTCTTGTTATGGTTGGTTCGGCGGCATTCGTTATGTCAAGCATGATGGTGCCTGTGTTCCCGGCTTGGGTAACAAGGCTGAGCTTTTTGTTCCTGCCGAATCCGCTGACCTGTGAGGGCAGTATAATGTGGGTGCTGCTTTCCATTGGATTCTTTTATTTGAGAAAGCGGAAACGGGCAGTCGTTATTTTGATGGCAGTATTTTTATTGTTGGGGATTGGCTTTACGCCGCTCACAGCGGAATATATTGTATATAATCTTTGTGTTTTTGCGTCTGTGGTACCGCTCTGCCTGTACAATGGAATGCCGGGAAAACATCGTTGTAAATGGCTGTTTTATATTTATTATCCGCTTCATGCCTACGTTTTGTATCTGATTGGCGGACAGCTTGTGAATTTGTAAGTCATCAGGTATTTTTTGAAAATTCCCCTTGACAAATGGAGGAAAGTGAGTTATTATTGTATCAATGAAGCAGTACAATATAACAATGAATCATTATGCAGAAGAAAGGAGCGACTATGAACTGGACACTGGTAAATGACCGCCCGATTTATATACAGCTGACCGAGCAGATCACACAGTACATCGTGGCCGGGGTTTTCAAACCTGGTACGCGGATGATGAGTGTACGCGATCTTGCAGCTGACGCGGGGGTCAATCCCAACACGATGCAGCGTGCGATGGCCGAGTTGGAACGCAACGGCCTTGTCAAGACACATCGGACCACGGGTAGAATGATTACGGAGGATATCACAATGCTGAACGATATTCGTAATGAACTGGCAGGCGCCTGCGTCGCGGAGTTTTTCGACGGTATGAAGACCATCGGTTTTTCGCCGAAAGAGGCGGCCGACCTGCTCAGCCGCCAGGCCAAAGCACTTGAGGAACAGGACAACAAGGAAGAACAGGAGGGGGAAACTGCATGAACAGCAATAATTTGATTGAGTGTCAGGCACTGTGCAAGCATTTTCTGACAGCAAAAGCGCTGGAATCGCTTGACCTGACGATTGGCCGTGGCCGGATTGTCGGCCTGCTGGGTCCCAACGGATCGGGCAAAACAACGCTGATTAAGCTCTTGTGCGGGCTGCTTGTGCCGACCAGCGGCGCGGTGCTCGTTGACGGCGAACGGCCGGGGTCTTATACGCATTCGATTGTGAGCTATCTGCCGGATCGCATGTATCTCAGCGATTGGATGAAAACCTCGGATTTGATTGACTTTTTCACTGATTTTTATGGTGATTTCGACCGGGTAAAGGCTTATGATATGCTGCGTTCGCTGGATATTTCTCCGGCTGACCGTTTGAAGACCATGTCAAAGGGCACGAAAGAAAAGGTGCAGCTGATTGTTACGATGGCGCGGCAGAGTCAGCTTTACCTGCTTGATGAACCGATTGGCGGTGTGGACCCTGCCGCACGGGATTATATCTTGAATACCATTTTGACTAATTATTCCGAAAATGCGACTGTTTTAATCTCTACACACCTGATTTCGGATATTGAGCGTGTGCTGGATGAAGTCGTGTTCCTTAAAAACGGTGTTATGACCTTGCACGATACCGTTGACAATATTCGTGAGACTGAGGGGAAATCGGTCGATCAGCTTTTTCGGGAGGTATTCGCATGTTAATGAAGCTTTTGAAATATGAGTTCCGTTCCATCGGCCGGCAGCTCATTCCGATGTATCTGGGCGTTCTGGGGCTTGCGGTGGTTAATCATTTTATTGGGCCTTTTAGAATGAATAGCCCGCTGGGCAATATTCCCGCAGTTGTTTCCGTCATGGCCTATACCGGGGTTTGTGTTGCGCTGTTTGTTATTACAATTCTGCTGATTATCCAGCGGTTTTATAAGGGCCTGCTGACGGAAGAGGGATATTTGATGTTTACCTTGCCGTGCAAGCCCTGGCAGCTGATTGCAGCAAAAGGGATTGCCGCTACGGCAATGACGGTTGTAGGCAGCTGTGTTGGCATTCTTTCGGTGATGCTCATTGCTATGAGTTTGCAGGATTGGGGCTATTTTTTCCGTGGCCTCGGAGAGATTCCGTGGTTGAAACTGTTTGAGGAACATGCGCTTTGGCCGCTTTACATTGTCGAGCTTTTGATTGCAATGGTGTTTGGACTCTTTTCAACGGTTGGCCATGTTTATGTGTCCATTGCCATTGGTCACTTGTCCAATAAACATCGTATTGCCTACGCCATTCTGGCGTATATCGGTATCAATATGATATGGGGAGTCGCATTGGGTATGTTTGGCAGCATTATGAATAAGCTGAATTTCAATACCATCCCGATTGATATCTATATCGATGGTGCTTGGGCGGCGCATCTGGCTATGATAATATTGATTCTTTCACAGCTCATCCCAACGGCAATTTACTTTTTCAGTACAAACTGGATTTTGTCGAATAAGTTGAATCTGGAATAAGCGCCGAGAAAATATAGAATGCAAAAAGCCCTCAGAAACGGTCATGACTGTGTTTCTGAGGGCGATTGCTTTTCAAATAGGGAGACAGTGCGCAGAATGGTGAGACGAGTCTTTTCGTGGGATATAGTGCGTCTTTCTCAGAGATGTTATGCCAATAAAATTCGGGATTGTGCATCTACGCTCATGAATTTCTTAAAAATTAGGCTTTATCTGATGGTGTCGTTCCTGCATAACCACGATTGCCGATTTTGGATGATAGATTCTTAAATAGATAGCGCGTGTATATATTCAGTGGTCAGAATGGTCATAACGATGGGAGACAATCTGATGTGGTTTATCATCTGCAACGGCCTTTCGCAGTGCAT
>CAJUSB010000001.1:20547-213686 GCA_910589115.1 uncultured Clostridia bacterium
CGCGATACACTTCAGCAGCGCGTTGCGTCTTTGTACTATGGAAATCAGCATAGTTGAAACAAAGAAAAATTTCACCGAATTTTTTGTGATATTGCCGCTGCATGTCCATCACTTCATCAGAACAAAGAATTTGCATATCTTCTGGTATAATATACATAGTGGACGCTCCTTCACAGGCTTCTAATTCACAAATAATATAGCAATCAGAACTTACAAGCTAATAATGAACAGAACAGAAATAGCATTGGTAATGCAGTCAAACTAAGAAGGATAGAGCGAGCGTATATTTAGTGGTCAGAATGGTCATAACGATGGGAGACGATCTGATGAGGCTTGTCATCTGCAACGGCCTTTCGCAGTGCATCGCGATACACTTCAGCAGCGCGTTGCGTCTTTGTACTATGGAAATCAGCATAGTTAAAATAAAGAAAATATGATCCGAATTTTTCTTTATACTGCTCTTGCAGGTCTCTAATTTCCTTGGTTCGTAAAATTTCAAAATCTTCTGGAATAATGTACATATAAAAACTCCTCTCCTATAGATCCTCAACCAATTCCTGAAAACCCTGCCACAATGTCGGGAAAAACTGTTTCAAATATGATATGGATTTTTCATAACCGAGAGCATCCAAAGAAAAAAGATTCGCGAAACATTCTCTGACCCGTGTTTCCATATTCCAATATGTAGAATTATGGCCGCCGGGAATAAAGCGCTTTCCTGCACATATTGCACTCATGATATCAGTTAAAAATCCATTGGAACTATTTTCTGAAGCGAATTCGATGAAAAATTCTGGATTCGAATTAAATGTAGCCTGGGCTTCCAGCAATCCCTGCTTAAATAGATCAGAACTCATTGAATGTGCAAAATATCTGTCATATCTATGCGCAAGTTCGTGTGTAAAAGATTCCTGAATGGAATATTCATTAAAATCCTCATGTCGAGGGTTATACACGAAATGGTCACGTTGCGTTCGCCCATCAAAAAGGAAGCTGGTGCTTGGATCATCTGTTATTTCAAATTCGACTGCATCCAGTGCATTTTCTAAATACATTCTATAACGGCTGGGTAAATTTGTCAAGAAATTTTTATAGGAGTCGATTGCAGAATCCAGGTTGAATCTTCCGTCTGGCAGCCGGAATTCACTCATTCGTTGTACACTATTGAGACCGGAATATAGTCTTGTATTCTGGTTTGGCCTTTGTTGAGTGATTGAATTCGTCTGTTGCTGATATGTAGATTCCACAGCTGGGGAGTTTGACTGCAAAAGATCGTACAATAAATCAGAATTAGAATTATGCCGCAAGTTCCATTCGTGAAGCGTGCGATTGTTTTTCGAGAATGCTGGTGTAATCAGTTTATCCAATGCGGAGTAAAATGCCATATCAGTTTTTGCATCAGGGAAAGCTCTGATAATGTCATTATCTAATACCAGTGGAGCTGTCTGCGAGATCGTTTCATTGCGATGGAGTGTTGTTCCGGGTGAGTTGTTCAAGTGCCCGCGCATCATATTGGCCGCTGCACCGGCACCCGAAAGAACGCCGCCTGCAAATGTGCCGCCTGCGAATTCCTGTGCTGCGCGATAGGGATTGATAACAGCATCTTCATCTTCCAGAGAGAACCATGCTTTGTCATGGTCAAACAGGGCTTTGTTTATAATGTTGCTGGTGATTCCCTGCTCAACCTCTTCCAGACCTTCGCCAAGTGCGCTTTTTCCCCAATCCTTCAGACCATAGCTGCCGCTGTGCGCAAGTTCCCCAATACCGCTGCAGACTTCGATTCCCGCATTGATCAGGCTGCTCGCGAGTGCTGCGGTTTGGGCCTCCCATTCACTTGCGTTGCCTGCCTTTGCATCCTCGTAGCTGCGGCCGACCGTTTGGGAAAAGCTTGCCCAGAATCCAGGCTTTTTCATAGCTGATTGAACCATTTGCACGACGCTGGGGGATTGACCGGCGCGAACCAGTGCTTCTGTCACTTGCCCTTCCAGAGAGGTACCAGCGGTAAGAAAGGCCATAATTGCCTGCGGTGCGGCTGCCGCCGTGCCTTGAAGAAGGCCGCCAAAAACTCGCCCCCTTTGCCAAATCGCCGTTGGTTGTTATTCTCAGCTATTGACGTAAACAGTTCTTCGTTTTCCTTAAAGTAATCAATTGCGCTTTGAACAGGCTTGGGGGTAATGGGGTCTGGCAGGAAAAAATCAGCTGTTCTTGCAAGGCCGCCATTGAACTGGGATATGCCTGCCATGGAATTGTCTATGATAAACCCGCCCGCGTTTTTCAGGAACCGAGGGATTTCGTCAAGTAAGTCAAGCGTGTCAGGCACTTTTGCAGGCAGGGGGGCCGGTTTCTTGTGTGTCTGGATACGATAATTGGATGCCGTTTCTGCCGGTCTGGATGTCGTATTGGGGCTAATTCCGCTTGTAGGGAACAGAGGCGGCGGAGTTACTGGATTTAACTGCGCTGCAGAAGGGAGAAAACTATTTTGGGTCTGGCCGTACCGTGCCGGTGCCGTGGTATTGGACCGATGCCCTTTGTTTTCTGCTTCGGTTCTTTTTATCTGGTTTGCAATCTCCGGCGGCGCGGTGCGGCGCAGTTTTTCTTGTGTTTCTGATTTCCAGAGTTCGGTTATTTTGTCAAGCGCCTCAGTCGGTTTGGGCTGTATTACGGATGACGTTTGTGAAGAAAAGCCGGGGCGCTCTACGGTTTTTCCTATGATTTTTACAGGTGCATTGCTGCTGTTTTTTTCCGCTTGGACGGCATTTTTTTTCTTCGCTATCGAAGAAATCGGCGTATTTGATTTTGCTTTCTTTTGTATGGCGTGGGATGTTTTCATGACGTTACCTCCTGTCTGTCCGCATATCGTTTTTGTAGGATACCACAGCGCATATATGTACTGTTTTTCCATACATCACACCAATACGGCATTTGTTTGTTTTCCTTTCAAGCGTATGTTTTTTCATCGTGCTTGTATCGTATCATAGTTATAAACGTGTGTCGTCTCTCCGTTGCAGGAATGGAAAATGAGGGCGCAGAAAAAGGCAGCAAGCCTAGCCTGCTGCCTTAAAATGATAGAATATAAATAGGATATAAAATAAAAAATTTTGATACGAATATGCGTCGTGCACGGAAGCAAAGCGGGGTTTAATTCTCCATTTCTTCCAGCATTGCGTCAATCATCACGGCGTAGCCGCGTGTTGGGTCGTTGACGAGTACGTGGGTCACAGCGCCCACCAGCTTGCCGTTTTGGAGCAGAGGGCTTCCGCTCATACCCTGAACGATGCCGCCGGTAGCATCGAGCAGGCGGTCATCGGTGACGCGTACCATCATGGAGCGTCCATACTCATCCTCATCATCGAAAATTTTTGTGATTTCGACAGAATACCGTCCGACCTCCTGACCGGAAACGTTTGACAGGATTTCGGCCTGACCGAGCGTCACTTCGCCGTCATGCGCGACGGGGATTTTTTCAAGGGAATTGTAATATTCCGGGTCGGTAAACTGCCCAAAAATGCCGGTTTCTGTATTTTCGCGCACGGTGCCGACCTCGTGTGCGGGATTAAAGTCTCCTTGTAGTGCGCCGGGATCACCGGCCTCGCCGCGCTGGACGCTTTCGACGGAGGACTCCATTAAGCCGCCGCTGCCGAGCGGAATGAGCACGCCGGTGTCGGCGTCACAGATACCGTGGCCGAGGGAGCCATAGTCCCCGGTTTCGGGATCGACATAGGTTACGGTGCCGATTCCGGCGATTGAGTCTCGTGCAATTACGCCGATGCGGTAGACGCCGTCGCGGCCGCGTGCGGGGGTAACGGTAACCTCGCGCTTCTGACCGTCTTTTTCGCATTGTACGGACAGGGGCTGTCCGCCTGACTGTGCCACGGCCTGCTGGAGTGCATCGTTAGAGGAAACGGGCGCTCCATTGATTTCGCGGATGAGGTCGCCTTCCTGAAGTCCTGCGGCCTGAGCGGGGCTGACGGCGCCTTCTATTGTTTCGACGCTGGTCAGTTTGGTGACCAGCACGCAGTCCGAACTCATGCGGATACCAACGGTGCGGCCCATAGGGATCACTTCTTCAGCGGCAGCAGCGCTGGCGGCCATAGCTCCGGCCAGCCACAATGCAAGCAATAACCTTCGCAAATTCTCACCTCCCACATTTACTATGCCCGCCAACTGAAATTTCAAAGCTGAAAACCTTTGTTATACGCTCAAGTATCTGGTGATTTTCTCAAAACCCTGCTGCCCCCCTCGCCGGGGAGGCCGCCTGCGCGGCGCGCGGCAGGGCGCTGCCCTGCACCCGTGCCTATGCGGCAGGCACCAGAGGGCGCTGCCCTCTGGGCTCCCGCTGGGGCGTTTGCCCCAGACCCCGAGATGCATTCGCATCTCTGCTGCGCCTGCGGGCGGGACGGGGGAGGGGGACGGTGCTGTGTGTTGCTGCACTGCTGACCGGCCCGCCAAAAGGACAGCGGGCCGGTCGGGTTTTTGTGGCAGGGCTGGAAAGTTTTTCTTGTCATGGCGAGGTAAAAGGGGTATACTGTTATAAATGGATGGTAATGGGCGGAGGTGTTTTTATGCGTGTTGGGGTTATTGGTTCCCGGTCAGTGGATGATCGTTTTTATGGGCAGTTATGCAGACTGATGCCGCGCGGAGTGTCGGAGGTTGTTTCCGGCGGGGCGCGTGGTGCGGATGCGCTCGGAAAAAAATATGCGTTGGAAAACGAGTTAAAATATACGGAATTTGCGCCGGATTATGCGAAATATGGCCGCTGTGCCACGCTGAAACGAAATGAAGAGATTGCAGAATATTCTGATTATGTCATAGCCCTATGGGATGGCACCTCCCGTGGGACGGCACATACGGTAGCAGCCTGCATTAAATCTTATACGGAAGTGCGCGTAGTGATCTGCAAGTAGTACAAAAAGAGCGGAAATGATTTTTCTTACATTGTAAGGTTTTCGACAAGGTCGCCATAGCTTGGGTTTGGCAGGCCAAAGCCGCCGCCGACTTCAATCAGTTGTCCGGTTGTATAGTCAGATTCGTTACTGGCAAGATAGACAACTGCTGCTGCGACTTCTTCGGGCGTGCCCATGCGTCCGAGAGGGGTGTGGCGCAGGAAAAGGCGGCTGTATTCAGGGGAAAGGTTATTTTTGACGGCATCGGTTTCGGTAATGCCGGGCAGAATGGCATTGCAGCGGATTCGGCTGCGTGCGCACTGCACGGCAATATCCTTTGTCAGGAAATTGACTGCGGCCTTGGAAACGCCGTAACCAACCCGTGCAAGATCGGGATAACGTCCGCCTACAGAAGAGATGTTGATGATGCTGCCGCCGCCGGATGCACGCATTGGCTCAATGACTGCCTGGCTGGTTAAATAGACGCTGGCGAGGTTGCTCCGCACGATACGCATAAAATCATCAAAGGAAGTGTGTTCAAGGTCACGGTCACGCTCGGGATCACCTATGCCGAAATTATTGACCAATACATCAATCCGGCCTTCTTCGGTTGCTACCAGCTCGGCCATTGCTGCCATTGTTTCTTCTTTGCGTGCATCCATATAAACCGATTTGACCCACATGCCTTTACTGGTCATTGCCTGTGCCAGTTCGCCGCCGCGTTGTTGGTCACGGACTGCCATATAGACAATGCCGCCTTCCCGTGCGCAGGCCTGTACGATTTCCCAGCCAATGCCTCGTGTGGAAGCAGTGACAATAATGACTTTATTTTCCAGACGCATTATGGTTGCTCCTTTACATTGAAATTTCAATTAGCATCTAGCATTCTGTCAGTTTTTATACTGTCCGGAACATTCCAGTTCTGACTCCAACGGAATAGGGAAATAAAAAAACTGAAAATTTTTCTTGACAATGACGTTTATGCCCTGTATAATAGGGCTATCTTGGTTGAAGGAGTGGGAAAATGCGTAATTCTTTCTGCAAATAAGAGGATATGGCACAAATAAGTTGTTTTGAGGCGGCGGGTCCGTCTGCTTTGCTGTGCCGGTTGCAGGAAGATGTATTTTTCTCTCTAATTGGTATGATAATGCCATCCCTTTGTGGGGTTTATTAGAGCTGTAGGAATATCTTTCCTGCGGCTGTTTTTTTGCACTTGCCTGGCAAACTGGCCGGGCAGGTTATCGCACAGGGAGGTGTTTTTATGTCACTGATTACGGTTTCTAATTTGACTTTTGCCTATGATGGCACATATGATAATGTATTTGAGGATGTATCTTTTCAGCTGGATACCAACTGGCGGCTGGGGCTGGTTGGACGCAATGGACGCGGCAAGACAACGTTTCTGCGTCTGCTGACCGGAGGGCTGGAATATCAGGGCCGCATTTCTGCGGGTGTGGACTTTCGATATTTTCCTGTAGCCGTGCGGGATGCTGACGCTCCGGCGCGGCAGGCAGCAGAGGATGCGTGCGGTAGTTTTGAACCGTGGGAGCTGACGCGTGAACTGAATTTGCTCGGGTTGTCTGAGGAGGTTCTTGAGCGGCCCTTCCGGACATTATCCGGCGGGGAGCAGACCCGTCTGCTGCTGGCTGCAATGTTTCTGGGTGAAGATGCATTCCCATTAATTGATGAGCCGACCAATCACCTTGACCGGGAAGGGCGGGCGCGGGTAGCGTCATATTTGCGGCGAAAGGACGGTTTTTTGCTAGTGTCGCATGACCGTACACTGCTGGATGGATGTATTGACCATGTTCTCAGCCTGAATCGTGCAGGCATTGATTTGCAGCGGGGGAATTTTTCGGACTGGCAGCGTGAACGGCAGCGGCAGGACGACTTTGAGCGGGCAGAGAATGAAAAGCTGCGTCATGAGATTGACCGGCTGGATGCGGCAGCGCGCCGGGCATCCGGCTGGTCCGACCGGGTAGAGCGCACGAAATATGGCTCGAAAAATTCCGGCCTGCGGCCTGATCGCGGTTATATCGGCCATAAAGCGGCGAAAATGATGCAGCGTTCTAAATCGATCCAGTCGCGCCGCGAAAATGCTATAAGTGAAAAATCAAAGCTCCTTCATAATATTGAAAATACGGAGGCGCTCAAGTTGTCACCGCTTGTGCATCCAAAGGCGGTTTTGGCAGCTGCGCAGGGGCTTTCGATTTCCTACGATGACCGTACGATCGTAAAGGATCTCCGGTTTGAACTCCGGCAGGGGGAACGGATGGTGATTACGGGCGGGAACGGCAGCGGCAAGACAAGCCTGCTGCGTTTGCTGTGCGGCGAAAGCGTCCCATATACGGGGAATCTGACGCTGGCTTCCAATCTGAAAATTTCCCTGGTACCGCAGACGACAGATTTCCTGCGTGGAGGATTGAACAATTTGATTGAACAGCGAGGGTTGGATGAAACATTGGTCAAGGCAATTTTGCGCAAGTTGGGTTTTCCACGCGTACAGTTTGAAAAGCCGATGGAACAGTATAGCGCCGGACAGCGCAAAAAGGTACTCATTGCAGCAAGCCTAAGTGAAAAGGCACATCTTTATATTTGGGACGAACCGCTGAATTATATAGATGTTTTTTCCAGAATGCAGCTGGAAGAATTGCTGCTGAAATTTCAGCCTACTTTGTTATTTGTAGAGCATGATGCAGCATTTTGCGAAAAAATAGCAACGACGGAAATAGCGCTCAAGTGAAAAAGAATTATTTTGAAACAATAATAACCGTAGTAAAACGACCAGCCCGCCATCCTTTCCGGCGGGCTGGTCAGCATAGCAGAAGCGAGTAAAGATGCACTAAAATCTTTCGTCCCGCCCGCAGGCGACATAGGAGATGCGAAAGCATCTCGGGGTCTGGGGTCATTGACCCCAGCGGGAGTCCAGAGGGCAGAGCCCTCTGGTGCTTGCCGCAAAGGCACGGGTGCAGGGCAGAGCCCTGCCGCTGTCCGAGGAGGACGCCGCCCGGCGAGGGACGGGAGTCCAGAGGGCAGAGCCCTCTGGTGCCTGCCGCAAAGGCACGGGTGCAGGGCAGAGCCCTGCCGCCGTCCGGCGAGGGTTAGAATTTTGATGCATTTTTGGCTTTTCTTCTGCGTGGTGTTGTGGTATAATGACAATCACAGGAAGCCTTGCGGTGACTTTCGGTTCCGTGGGCGCTGTTGGGCCGCAAAACGGCGGAATTTGTTCGCGCAAAAAGCGCGTCCGGTTCAAAATAAGGAGGGCCTTAGAATGGCAACTACAATTATTACGATTGCAAGGCAATATGGCAGCGGTGGCCGCACCGTCGGTAAACAGCTTGCTGAACAGCTCCATATTCCCTATTATGACCGCGAAATCATTACAATGGCTTCTGAAGAAAGCGGCATCAATGCACGCCTCTTTACCGACGAAAAGTTGAAATCGCCCCTGCGCGGCCTGATTAGACAGCGCGGAATTGACCACTACAATATACAAAGCCCGGAAAGCGCTGGCTTTACCAAAGATGATAACCTGTTCGCTTTGCAGGCGAAAATTATTCGCGAGCTGTCAGAACGCGGCCCCTGCATCATGGTCGGCCGCTGTGCTGACCATGTCCTCAGCGGTAAGCCGGGAGTCGTCAGCGTGTTCGTTCACGCAAAGCCCGACTTCTGCCTGCGGGAGGCTATGAAAGTAAACAGCCTGCCTGAACGGGATGTGCTCCGCCTGATCGAAAAAACCGATGACTATCGAGCAAAATACTATAAATACTGCACTGGAAAAAATTGGAATGATGCAAGGAATTATGACCTTTCCCTCGATAGCTCCAAGCTCGGTTTTGATGGGACCGCCAGGGCGATTCTTGCCTATATTGCACAGCGGGAGGACTGTGATCCTTTCCCGGAGATTCCGTAATCAATCTGCTTTCGTCGTTTTGATGAAAAAGTAGGAGAAAAAGGCAGTTTCTGTTGCGAATGTGGCAGCTTTGCATTCACATTCAAAGCTGTTCTTTGAAATTTGTCAGGTATTCTTGTGGGAAATTATTTTTGCCTGACGAAGAGGGACACGTACTGCTGCGGCTGCCTTTTGGGAAACAGGTTCTAAAGTTGCTGTATATTTATGTATTTGTGAAATTGTCATGATAGATGGCCGTTTTCATAAAAATGTATTTTTTCAGCCGGGAGCAACCCGAACAGCTGATAAGGCCTCTTTGATTTCTTTCGTGAAGGTTTTATTTTGCCTGTATGCTCGGGCACAAATCGACCGGTTTGTCAGAATAAGGCAGACCGGTCGATTTGCTGTAGGAATATTGCATTTCACAAGTCCCAGGGCGTATTGGCTCATCAGATAACGCCGTAAATCGTTTTTTTCGTGTATAATTTTAGAAAAAGGAGGGCATCTTTATGCAGTGGGATAAAGTCAAGACGATTTTGCTGGCCATACTTCTGGTCGTGGACAGCTTTCTCGCCTGGAACCTGTCGCAAAACTTTATTGCCAGCTGCCGCCGTGATCATGAGGTGCTTGCCAACGTCCGCACACTGCTGAATGAAAGCGGCATTCAGCTTGCAGAAGAATTTTCAATCCCGGCAGGGGAATCCCTTCCTGCACTCGAGGCTGAACGCAGCATCCATGCCGAAGAAGCAGCTGCAGCCGCACTTTTGGGCGCGGATGTTGAACGCGAAGACCTGGAAGACGGGTCAGCCCGTTTTGCAAACCACAGCGGTGAAAGCATCCTGTTTCGCCGTGATGGTACGATAGAGGCCCGCCTTGAGGCTGGCGAAACGCCTGAAAGCAGTACAGACCGGGAACATATCGCCGAACTGCTGCTGGCCGGATTCCCGACCCATGGCGGCGTTTTCCAAGCCGCAGAGGATGGCTCAGTGCATCTGACCGCCCGGATTGCCGGGGTCGAGCTGTTCGACCGTTCACTCGAAATCTGCTTTCGGAACGGCTGGGCAGTTGTCCGTGGACGCTGGACGCTGGAGCTGCCCTATACCACGACCGGCAGCAACATTTATTATGACGGTGCGGATGCGCTGCTCACCTATGCTTATCAAGCACCGGAAAATACAGTGATCCGCAAAATGTCCCTCGGTTACCGCCTCGGAGAAGAGAATGCAGGGCGTATACCACTGGTTGTATGCTGGAGGATTCAGACCGACAAGGACGTGGAATACCTCGATACGTCAAAAATGACAATCCTAACCGGAGAAATTTCGTAAAGTTCTGTTAGGAAAACTCTTTGCAAACAGCGCAATATATGTTAAAATGATATCTGTATTGTCGCGGAGTTTTTCCAGCGGCGCACATTTTTCTCAGAATCAACATATTTTGAACATATAGGAAGCCGGTAGACCCGGCCCTCCCGCACCGTGCGCCCATGACCGGAGCGCAGGCGGAGGTTTTCTTTCTCATAAAAACGTACGGTAATTCGCCGTACCATCTTGCTAAGGAGTAGGTAGGCTTGACGAAATATATCATCAACGGCGGAAACCGCCTCAACGGAGAGGTTTCCATCAGCGGCGCAAAAAATGCCGCTGTCGCGATTATCCCGGCAGCTCTTCTCGTAGACGGCCCGTGCCGTATTGAAAATGTACCGAAAATTATTGACGTTACCCTTCAGCTGGAAATCCTGCGGGAGCTCGGCGCACATATCCGGCTGCTGAAGTCCACGACCGTTGAGGTCAACGGCGACTACATCGCCGAGGCGAAAGTGCCCTACGAGCTGATGCGCAGGATTCGCGCATCCTATTATTTGCTCGGTGCACTGCTCGGCCGATACCATCATGCCGAGGTAGCAATGCCCGGCGGCTGTAATTTTGGCGGTATCCGTCCGATTGACCAGCATATCAAGGGGTTCCGAGCGCTTGGCGCCACGGTGGAAATCAGAGAAGGCGGCTATATTCACGCAGATGCGCCGAATGGCCTTACGGGTGCGCATATTTATTTCGATGTGGTTTCGGTTGGCGCAACCATCAATATTATGCTTGCCGCTGTACTGGCAAAGGGCCAGACCATTCTTGAAAACTGTGCGAAGGAACCGCATATCGTTGATTTGGCAAACTTCCTGAACTCTATGGGGGCCGACGTGAAAGGCGCTGGTACCGACGTAATCAAAATCCGCGGCGTGCGCAGACTGCGCGGCGGGATGTATTCCATTATTCCGGATCAGATCGAGGCGGGTACCTTTATGGCGGCCGTTGCAGCCTGCGGCGGGCAGGTACTGGTCAAAAACATTATTCCAAAGCATCTTGAGTGTATCACCGCCAAGCTTAAGGAAATGGGCGTTGAGGTCACCGAATATGATGACTGCGTACTGGTGACGCGAAGCGGAAACCTGCGCAAAACCAACCTGAAAACTTTGCCTTATCCCGGTTTTCCGACCGATATGCAGCCCCAGCTGACCACGGCGCTTTGTCTTGCCGATGGAACCAGCATTATTACCGAGGGCGTTTGGGATAACCGATACCGTTATACAGAGGAGCTTACCCGGATGGGTGCAAGTATCCACGTGGATGGGAAAATTGCCGTGATCGAGGGCGTGCGGGAGCTGACTGCCGCGCCTGTGCGTGCGTTTGACCTGCGTGCGGGTGCAGCAATGGTGATTGCCGGGCTGGCCGCCAAGGGAGTTACCCAGGTGGAACAGGTTACGAATATTGAGCGCGGATATGAAAATCTGGTAGAGAAATTTGTCAGCCTGGGGGCCGATATGTACCGGGCAGAAATCCCGGAAGCGGAGGCCGCGATGGGGGCGGCACAGTAAGAGGGCAAAGGCCCCCTTACTGCCGTCTGGTGAGATGGCCTTCCCATCGCGGCAGGACAACAGGAAGGGAAACATGAAGGAACGGTATTATTACAGTATTGGCAGCGGGTCTACCGGCAACTGTGGGCTTTATGTATGCGGGGGGACGGCGATTCTGATTGATCTGGGGGTTTCTGTCCGGCGGATCACAGCGGCGCTGCGGAAACGGGGATTTGAAATTGCTGACCTTTCGGGAGTGTTGATTACACATGGACATCACGACCATATAAAAGGACTTTCGACATTTGTGAAGCGGTATCGTGTACCGATTTATGCTTCCCGCGGCACGGCTGAGGAACTGGTCAGGAAAGACCCTGCTGCGCAGGCGCTTCTGCGGCCCTTCTGGGGGGGAGAGACGTTTGATGTTGGCAGTTTGCAGGTGGAATCGTTTCTGACGCCGCACGATGCGGCGGAAAGCGTTGGCTATGTGCTGCGCGGGGAGGGGGATGCTTTCGGCTATGCCACTGACCTGGGGTTCATGCCGTCCGCTATAAAAAGCAAATTACTTGGCTGCGGCGCGGTTGTTTTGGAATCCAATCATGATTTGGTCATGCTGGAAACCGGCCCATATCCATACATATTAAAGCAGCGCGTATCCGGCCCGAGAGGGCATCTTTCAAATGTGGATTGCGCTGCATGTGCTGCCGAATTGGTCAAAAACGGTACAAAAACGCTGATTTTAGCGCATTTGAGCGAGGAAAATAATACGCCGTCACTTGCCCAAAAAGAGACGGAGGATGCATTAACCGGGCTGCCGGACTGTGCGGTGTATGTTGCGCCGCGGGACGAGATGGAGGAACCCGTTTGGCTGTCGGAGGAAATGCAATGCTCGCTGTACGTTTGATTTGTGTCGGAAAACTGGGCGAAAAGTTTTGGAAAGACGCCTGCGAAGAATATGCAAAGCGTCTTTCCGCCTATTGTAAACTTGAGGTAATTGAGATTGCTGAACAACGGTTGCCGGATGCTCCGACGGAGGGACAGATACGACAGGCGCTTATGCGCGAAGCGGAGGCCATACGGGCAAAGATCCTGCCCGGAACGGCTGTGATTGCATTGTGTGTGGAGGGACGGCAGCTTTCCAGCGAGGCGCTTGCGGAAACGCTGGGGACGCTGACCGTGGCCGGGATCAGCCGGATTGCCGTCCTAATTGGTGGTTCATGCGGGCTGGATGAAGCACTCAAGCAGGAAGCAAAGCTGCGGCTTTCCATGTCAAAAATGACTTTTCCGCATCATCTGGCGCGGGTCATGGCATTGGAACAGATTTACCGTGCACTGAATATCCTTGCGGGCGGGAAATATCACAAGTAGAGAACATCGGTGAAGAATCCGATGAAATACTTGTGTTTTTAACGCTAATTTGGGCAAGTGCAGCGGGGCTATTGTTGGAAATAGTTCTATGCCGTAATTGCCGAAAATAGAATAATATAGTATTTGAAAGTCTTTCTGCGGAAAGGCTTTTTTGCGTCCAGGAAATCCTGAGAGGGGACTCCAACTTTAGTGCCTGTTAAAAATTTTGAAAAAGCACTTGACAAAACAGTATATACTGTATATACTGTATATACTGAATATGCACGCAAAGAGGTGAGTGCTTGAATATTATCATCAGCAATGCGGCGGGACAGCCGATTTATGAGCAGATTGCTGCACAGCTTAAGCAAATGATCCTGTCAGGCGAGCTGCGGGAAGGGGATGCGCTGCCCTCTATGCGGGTGCTGGCGAAGGAGCTGCGCATTTCGGTGATTACAACCAAACGGGCTTATGAAGAGCTGGAACGTGAAGGTTTTTTGGTGACAGTGGCAGGAAAAGGCTGTTTTGCCGCCGGAATGAATCTTGAACTTGTGCGTGAAGAGCATTTGCGCCGCATAGAGTCTTTCTTTGGTGAATCTGTTCGTTTGGCAAAGGGGACCGGCCTGACACGTGCGGAACTTGTAGAGATTTTGGAGACGGTTTGTGAAGGAGAAGGATTATGAACGCAATAGAGATTCGTGATTTATGTAAAGATTATGGGGATTTTCAGCTGGATCACGTGAATTTGACCCTTCCGGAGGGCTGTGTGATGGGGTTTATCGGTGAGAACGGAGCAGGCAAATCCACCACAATTCACATCCTGCTGGATTTGATCCGTGCGGATAGTGGGGAAGTATTGCTTTATGGCGAACCTCATACGAGTGTTTTCCCGGCGCTCAAGGAGGATATCGGGGTGGTGTTGGATGAAACATGTTTCCCTGAAACCTTGAATTTAAGAGAGATCAGCTCGATTATGCGCTCGGCTTACAAAAATTGGTCGGCAGAAACATTTTTCGGCTATACAAAACGATTCCGCCTGCCCGAGAAAAAGAAGGTCAAAGATTATTCCAGAGGTATGAAAATGAAACTTTCAATCGCGGTGGCTATGTCACATGGGGCGCGGCTGCTGATTCTGGATGAAGCAACAAGCGGGCTTGACCCGGTGGTTCGGGATGAACTGCTGGACCTGTTTTTTGAATTTGTTCAGGATGAAAAGCATTCTATTTTTATCTCGTCCCACATCACGAGCGATTTGGAAAAAATATGTGATTATGTGACCTTTCTGCATCATGGTCGGGTACTTTTGTCTGAGGAAAAGGATAGCCTGTGCGAGCGGCTTGGCATCCTGAAATGCACACGGGAACAGCTGAAGGAGCTGGACAATCAAGCTGTACTCGGTGTGAGAGAATCCGCTTTCGGCAGTGAAGCGCTGGTCGAACGGGAGAAGGTTCCGGCGGGGCTGATGATCGAACATGCATCGCTGGATGATATTATTGTATTTTTGTCAAAGGGGGAGCATTAAAATGCTGGCACTATTAAAAAAAGATATTTTTACCTTGAAGCGGAATTGTGCGGTATATGTTGGTATTATGATGTTGTTTTATATCGCGTTTGGCATTTTTAATGATAATTTTGCTATGTATCATTTCTTCTTTATTTTGATCACACTGATGCTGCCTGTTACGGCAATGAGTTTTGACGAGAAATGCCGGTGGGATCTTTATGGAATGAGTATGCCGATTTCGCGGCGTGCAGCGGTGCTTTCAAAATATCTGCTTACAGGGATCAGTGCAGTATTCGGCATTTTCTTTGGTACTTTGGTGATGGCGATCAGTGCGCTGATGCATGGGGAACCGCTTTCGATTGGATTACTTGCGCAGCCGTTGGCGTTTGCATTATTCAGCGTGCTGATTGCTGATTTTGCACTGCCTATCATGTTCCACTTTGGCACCGAAAAAGGACGCCTGGCAATGGTTCTTATTATCTGGGGGATTGCATTGGTGCCTTATGCGGCGCAAAAGTTTGCCGGGATTGATGTGATGTCGGTACTGGAGGGAGCATTCGCTGGTTTGGGATTTGGAGTATTCCTTTTGATGCTGGCTGCTGCGGCTGTTGTGGCAACATTGGTTTCCAGCCAGCTTTCGATTACTGTCTATCAGCGGAAGGAGCTGCACTGAAAAATGCAGCGGAATCGTTCGTGTATCAATATTTGCCGGTGTCCTGAACGGATTCACTCTGATAAATGGTCTGTAAATATTATAGAATAATAATGATAGGTGAAAAAGCCGGGTGGCTCATATCCGGTGCATGTCCGGTAAATGGAAAGGGTGCCATTCGGAGGCTGTATAAAATCAGCTTTCATCCGAATGGCACCGTGGATAGGGTTGAAATTCATTTGTCAATCCGAGCAGATAATCAACAGAAGTATGGTAAAAGTAAGCCAGCCGAATAAAAACTTCGGCTGGAACACCACGGGTGCCTGTTTCATAATTGCTGTAAGTGCGCTGGTCAACATTCAGCAGCTTTGCAATTTCGGTTTGTGTCAGATTGCTGTCTTCGCGGAGGTCGCGCAGCCGAGGATACATCTCATCACCTCTATCTTAAATTATATCCTACTGCAATTTGCAGTATTGACGTTTACTGCAAATTGCAGTAAAATAATATTGAAATAAGGCAACAGCTTAGAAAGGGGATTGACAAACGGCAAATACAGGTCTAATATAATAATGTATTAAGCGTTTAATTTAGATTGTGTTTTTACGAAAGGAGTATTTTTTAGTGAGGAAGACAAACCGTATTTTAGCAGCTGTTCTGGCGGCGGGGCTGCTGCTTACACCGTCAGCATTAGCGGCAGAGCGTGCGACACGCGGAGAGGTTGCACGGATGGTGCTTGCTGCCGCTGACGACTATAATCCCGGAGTTAAGCTCGAAGACATTTTGCAGGGGAACGACAGCGGGGATTTGCGTGAGGATGCAGCGGCCACCCGGGCGGAAGCGCTTGTTATGCTCCAGCGGGCATTTGGAGATCTTCCGACACCGGTGGGGGACAATGCGCGCAATTTGATTCCAGCAGGTAATTTTACGGATATCCCGTTTTGGGCAAAGGAAGGTTTAGCCGATGTGTTTGAGGCAGGCATTGTTGCAGGCACCAGTGAGACGACCTTTGGCGCAGGCGATCCTGTAACGGCTGACCAGATGCAGCGTTTTATCAAGCGAGTTTATGCGCTCGAGGGCAGCAATCTAAAAGATGATTTTTATGCCGCAGTCAATAAACAAGCGCTTGACAGCAGTGTCATTCCGGAGGGCTTTGAAACCAGCGGTACATTATACGATATGATGTATGATGATTCACAAATCGGAGAGATTATCCGTGAAGCAGCTTCCGGAACCCATGCGAAGGGAACGCCGGAGCAGAAAATAGGTGACTTCTATAATAACATTATGAATTGGGAGGCGCGCAATGCGGTGGGTATTACGCCAATCAAGCCATATCTTGCGCTAATTGATTCGGCAAATACGCTGGATGAGGTGCTGGCCGCAGCTGACCGTATCCAGCGCGAACTGTATCAGCCGGGGATTCGGTCATTTGGATTGAGCATTGATTCAAAGGACAGCAGCCGGTATATTGTAACGTTTGGCAGTCTTTCCCCTTCGCTTTCCAAGGATATTTATGCAAAGGACAGCGGACGTGAAAAGGAAGCATTCATTAAATACCTGAAAACGCTGCTGGTGCTTGGCGGCTATGCAGAGGATGATGCAGCGCGGCAGGTACAGCTCTATTGGGAGGCTGACAAGGTGCTTGCAGCTGCCAAAATGGAAGCACAGGATTATGGTAATGTTGATAAAGCATATAACATTTATACCTATGAACAGCTGAAAGAATTGTTTCCAAAGGCCGACTTAGACAGTGCATATCAAAATACAGGTCTTGCGGCATCTGATAAGATTTTGGTTTCTGACGTTGGGCTGTTGGAAGCCTCGGCACCGTATTTTTCTGAGGAGCATATTGATTATTTGAAGGCGCGTCTTCGCCTTGAGCTTTTGGCAGGGCTCGGCGGTATGTTGAATCACGAATTTGTGGATGCATCGAATACATATCAGAATGATATGATGGGAACGACTGGATCTGTGACGGATGAATACCGAGCATCCCAGATTGTACAAGGGAAATTTGAAACTGATATCGGTAAAGTATATGTTGAGAAGTATTTCTCGCCGGAGGCAAAGGCCGATGTAATTGATATGGTGCACGATTTCCTTGAAATTTATGAGGAACGTATCCGCAGCCTGGACTGGATGAGTGATGAAACCAAGGAAAAGGCGATTGAGAAGCTGAAATCAATGGGGATTAAGGTCGGTTATCCGGATGACGGACAGTGGGATGATTCGATGGATGCAGTCGAAATTAAGAGTGCTGCAGAAGGCGGCAGCTATTACGATAACACAATAGAAATCCGGCGCTGTATGCATGATTATTTAATCAAAATTCAGAATGAACCGGTTGATAAGTCAATGTGGGCAATGAATGTATATACAGTTAATGCCTGCTATGTGCCTGTATTTAATGAAATCCAGTTCCCGGCCGGCATTCTTCGTGCACCGATGTATGACGTAAATAATACCCGTGAGCAGAATCTTGGCGGAATCGGCTATATTATCGCGCATGAAATAACACATGCATTTGATAATAACGGGGCGAAATTTGATAAGAATGGCAATGTTTCGGATTGGTGGACCGCGGAAGATTATGCAGCATTTCAAAAACTGTGTGAGAAAACGGTTGCGCATTATGACGGCGAAGAGGGCTCAAACGGCGTTGCCTGCAAAGGGGAGCTGACGTTGAGTGAAAATATCGCAGACCTTGGTGCGGCGGCCTGTGTTACCGAAGCCGCGAAGCGGGAGGCGAATCCGAATTTTAAGCAGCTTTATGAAACAATGGCTCGTTCGTGGCTGAGCACAGCATCAAGAGAATACCGGCAGCTGGTGGCGACAATGGATGTTCATGCCGCTGATAAGCTGCGGGTTAACCGGGTGCTGGTGAACATTCCGGAGTTTTATGAAGCATTTGATATTCAGCCGGGGGATGGAATGTATGTTGCCCCGGAGGATCGGGTTTTGATCTGGTAAAAATAAAATAATATAGCAGTGCCGCAGACAAGAAAAGTCTGCGGCACTGCTATATTTCAGGAATAAGAAACTCTACAAAAACAAGGGAAACGACCTAATCACGTTTCCACATGTTACACCTTTCAGCGAATCCGCTAAACTATAAATAATAATCGCAGTCAACCGGCCAGACCGCAATCCTTTTGGCGGACTGGCCCACGGTGCACAAAGTGTAAATACCGCACCAATCCCCGCCGCAGCGGAGGAAGGGAGTCCAGAGGGGCAAGCCCCTCTGGCGCTGTCCGCGCAGGACCGCTGTCCGCGTAGGACCGTTCCCCGCGTATGGGCGTAAGAAAAACTCTCCCGCCGGGAAGGGCAGGAGAGTTTGAAAATGGATTAGGCTTTTCTTTTCAGGAGCTTGCGATAGGAGCCCCACAGGGAAGATGCCAGGAAAATAGATGAGTATGCACCGGCAATGAAACCGATCAGCAGTGGTAGCGTGAAGTCCTTGAGAGAGTCTACGCCCAGAATATAAATCATGCCGACTGCGAAAATTGTGGTGACAGTGGTGTTGATGGTGCGCCCCATTGTTTGCCAGATGGAAGTCTCGGCGACTTCCTCAAAAGTCTCGCGGCGTGCAGAATGCAGGTTTTCGCGCACGCGGTCAAATACGATAATAGATGCATTGATTGAATAGCCTAAGATGGTCAATACAGCTGCAATGAAATTGCCGTCAACCGGCAGGCGGAAGATTACAAATACGCTAATCATAATCAGCATGTCATGCACGAGGCAGGTGACTGCTGCCAGTCCGGAGGTCAGCTCAAACCGGAAACCAATATAAATCAGCATAAGCACAATCGCTACAGCAGCGGCAGTGATTGCCGCACGCTGAAGGTCGCTGCCCACAGTGGGGCTGACATCTTCATTGCCATACAGGTCATCATCAGTGAGACCAAAGGTCTCGTTCATTTTGGAAATGACCTTTGCACGGGTTTCGGAGTCGATAGAGGTCGAACGGATTACGACCTGTTCGCCAGAGTTGCCAGCGGTTGTAATAGAACCATTTACACCGGTGACCTCCTTAAACAGGGAGCCGACCTGGCTTTCGATATCAGCCGTAACCGGCTGCTTCATATTGAACTCCATCTCTGTACCGCCGACAAAATCGATGGTGAAGTTAAACAGGTTGAAACCGAACGGCAGCCCCAGCAGCGCCACAAGGCCGGTTGCGCAGAGCAGGATGGAGATAATGCCGAAGATTTTGAAATTTTTAACAATCGGGAATTTGCTGTTCAATAGACTCTCCTCCTTTCTTATGCGCCGTAGGCTTTCGGGCTGCGGATGCCGAAATTCGCCATGGCGTTCAGCAGCAGATGGGTAACGGTCAGTGCAGTGAACATTGAAACGACAACGCCGATGCCGAGGGTAATTGCGAAACCGACAATCGTACCAGTGCCCATGAAGCCGAGCACAACGGCAGCGATCAGGGTAGTGACGTTAGAGTCGAGGATAGCGGCAAAGGCGCGCTTAAAGCCGGAGTCAATGGAGGCCTTAACGGACTTGCCCATGCGGAGCTCTTCTTTGATGCGTTCAAAGATAACGACGTTTGCGTCAACAGCCATACCGATGGACAGGAGGATACCTGCAATACCGGCGAGGGAGAGGTTGACATGAATCAGCCCGAAAATGACTGCTTCGATTGCGATATAGAAAGCGAGGCCAATACATGCGACCAGGCCGGGGACACGGTAAACGATGAGCATAAAGAGGGCGATCAGGGAGATACCGATTGCGCCGGCGATCAGGGAGGTACGGAGGGCGTCCATACCGAGCTGCGGGCCGACCGAGCGGAGCTCGACCTGCTGGAGGGTAAAGGGCATTTGGCCGATATTGATGAGGTCGGCGAGATTCTGGGCAGATTCCTGTGTAAAGGAGCCGGAGATAATGCAGGAATCGCCGTTAATGCGTTCATCGCAGTAAGGCATGGAGACAACGGAATCATCCATGAGGATTGCGAGGAAGTTGTCTTCGGTGGTGCGGGCTGCGATGGAGCCGGTAGCTTCTGCGAACTTGGCAGCGCCTTCGCTGGTGAACTTGACGGTTACGGCGTGCTGGTTCACGGGGGAGCTGCTGGTCTGGCCGTAGAAGTATTCGGCTTTTTCGATATCGGAGCCGGTAAGCCAGACGGTGCCGTCTGCATCAACGAAGAGCATTTGAGCGGTAGCGCCGAGCACCTGAACGGCCTCTTCGGGATTTTTGATGTTTGGAATTTCGACATAGATGCGGTTGTCGCCCTTGAGGGAGACGGTAGCTTCGGTATAATTCTGTGCGGTCAATCTGGCGCGGACCATAGCGATAGCGACATTCATATCGCTGGCCAGGTCGCCGGAATAGTCATCAGGAATCATGGCCTCATAGGTGATAGAGGAGCCGCCGACGAGATCCAGGCCTAGGCGGATGCCGTGGGTTTGGTCGGTAACGGCCGGGATAAGGACGCGGCTGGCCGAGTCGCTTTCATCGGGGGTGGTAAAACCTCCGGGGAAACAGAGTCCGGTGACTGCGGAGACGCCGAGCAGGGCAATGACCAGCAGCACCGCGACAAGGGACACAATACTTTTTTTCAATGCTGAAACCTCCATTTCAAATTTTCGCATACTCACATATTATAGGACTTTTCGACAGAAAAGTCAATGAAAACCCCAACAAAAAAGGAAAGTTGTCCTCCGCAGACGGCGCCAAAGGGCTCCGCCCTCTGGACTCCCGCGCCTGCGCAGCGGGCGCCCCTCGCCGGGGAGGCCGCCTATGCGGCGGGCACCGAGGGCTCTGCCCTCTGGACTCCCGCAATTTTTTCGAGAAAAAATTGAGTAAAAGCTTTATTTCGCCTGCGGGCGGGACGAGGGGTTTTTTATCTGGAAGGGGGTTAAAAATGGGAAGCGGTAGAATGATTGGGGGGTAGGAATGTTTTTGAAGATATGCCGTGAGGCCGGGCCGCAAAAACGACCGCGGCCCGACCCGGTTTTTGCGTAGGAAAAGGGTGATATTGTTACAGTGTAATTTCGACCTTGATTGCTTCGCCGTCAAGATAGGGTGCAATGCGTGGGCGGACGCAGTCGTTAAGGAATGCATCTACCTGTGCCGGGCAGCGTCCGATATAAAGGGATGGGTCGAGCACGCTCAGGATTTCCTCACGGGTAAGGCCAAACATTGGGTCTGCGGCGATCCGGTCGATCAAATCATTTTCGAGGCCCTCTTCTTTGATGCGTTTGCCTGCTGCCATGGAATGGGTGCGGATCCGTTCATGGAGTTCCTGCCGGTCGCCTCCGCGTTTGACGGCGCGCATCATGATGTTTTCGGTTGCCATAAAGGGAAGCTCGTTCATGACCCGCTGATGAATGACTTTAGGATATACGACCAGGCCGGAGACTACGTTTATCATGATGTTGAGGATGGCGTCTACTGCAAGGAAGGCTTCTGGCACAGAGATTCGTTTATTGGCCGAGTCATCCAGTGTGCGTTCAAACCATTGGGTAGCTGATGTGAAAGCGGGATTCAGGCTGTCGCAGATGACATACCGCGCCAGAGCGCAAATGCGTTCGGAACGCATTGGATTGCGTTTATAGGGCATTGCGGAGGAGCCGATTTGATGGGCTTCAAAGGGTTCTTCGAGTTCCTTCAGGTGCTGGAGCAGGCGGAGGTCAGTTGCAAATTTAGAGGCTGACTGAGCAATGCCTGACAGGGTTGCAAGCGCCTGTGCATCTACCTTTCGGGAGTAGGTCTGGCCGGAAACCGGTACTACGCCTGAAAAACCGAAATCTTCTGCAATCAGCTGTTCCATGCGGCGGATTTTTTCATCGTCACCGTCAAACAGTTCTACAAAGCTCGCCTGCGTCCCTGTAGTACCCTTTGAACCCAGCATGTGCAGGTTTTCGATGCGGTATTCGATTTCATCCAAATCCATCAATAATTCATTCATCCAGAGCGTGGCACGTTTGCCAACGGTGGTGAGCTGGGCGGGCTGGAAGTGGGTGAAGCCTAAAGTGGGCTGTGCTTTATGTGCATCGGCGAAATGGGACAGGTGGTCGAGTACGATGGCCAGTTTCCGGCGCACCAGCCGCAGACCTTCGCGCAGCTGGATAATATCGGTATTATCACCGACATAAGCGCTCGTTGCTCCGAGGTGGATAATGCCTGCTGCTTTTGGGGCCGCTTTGCCAAAGGTATAGACATGCGCCATGACGTCATGGCGGACCTCCTTTTCGCGCTGGCGGGCGGTTTCATAGTCAATATGATCGATATTGGCTTCCATCTCCTCTATCTGTTCCTGGGTGATGGGCAGGCCGAGTGTCATTTCAGCTTTGGCGAGGGAAACCCACAGCCTGCGCCATGTGGAAAATTTCATATCCGGGGAGAAAATGTAAAGCATTTCCTTGGAAGCATAGCGGGCGGAAAACGGGCTTTCATAGACTGCGTTCACTTGCGACATCCTTTCCTTGATATCATTTGTTAAAAATCGCGGGGACAAAATAAATAAGACGGACTTTTTCAAGCCCGTCTTATATTCTATCATTCTAGCAGGAAAATGACAAGAAAAATCGCGCATAAAAGACAATTTTAGGCATTTTCCATAAACCCTATGCGAAAATACGGATTGCTTCGCGCGGGCGCGTAAAAGGACAGCCTGTCAGGCATTTTTAATGAAGGCTTCCAGCCGGTCAAGGCCCTTGTCAATATCTTCCATGGAGGTTGCGTAGCTCCAGCGGATATAACCGGGTGCGGCAAAGGAAGTACAGGGGACAGTAGCTACAAGGCCCTTTTCGAGGAAGAGCTTTGCAAAATCTTCATCTGATTCGATCACTTGTCCATACATGGTTTTGCCAATAAAGGATTTCATGTTCATCATGACATAGAATGCCCCCTGCGGCTTGAGGCAGGAAACACCCTCAATCTGGTTCATCCGTTCCACCAGATGATTGCGGCGCACTTCAAAGGCCTTGCGCATTTCTTCAATATCGTTTTGCGGCCCGGTAAGCGCTTCGATTGCGGCATACTGGGAAATAGAGCAGGGGTTTGAAATGGAGTGGCTGAGATAATTGCTTATCATCTTGGCGAGATACGGGTTGCAGGCTGCATAACCGATTCGCCAGCCCGTCATAGCGTAGGATTTAGAAACACCGTTGACAACAATGGTACGGTTTTTCATATCCTCGCCAAACTGCGCCAGAGAATAGAACTTCAAACCGTCATAAATCAGATTAGAGTAGATATCATCTGCAATGACATAAAGGTTATGTTTGCAGCATATCTCTGCAATGGCGGCCAGTTCGTCCTTGGTGTATACCATACCGGTCGGGTTGGAGGGAGAGTTCATCATGAGAACTTTTGTTTTATTTGTAATGACTGCCTCCAGCGTTTCGGGTTCAATTTTGAAATGCTGATCCTCACCGGCTTCGCACAGTACCGGGATTGCGCCTGCCTGACGAACCATCTCACTGTAAGATACCCAATAGGGTGCGCCGATAATCACCTCGTCATGGAAATCGCAGAGCACTTGCAGCGCAGTGTAGAGCACATGCTTTGCGCCGGAGGTGACAACAATCTGATTCGGCTCATATTCAAGGCCGAAATCTTCTTTGAACCGATAGCAGATTGCCTTTTTCAGCTTGGGAAGGCCGGAAGCCGGTGTGTACTTGGTTTTGTTTTTGAAAATTGCGGTAATTGCCGCATCTTTGATGCGGTCGGGCGTGGGGAAGTCAGGCTCACCCGCGCCAAAGCCGACAACGTCAATGCCGTTCAGTTTCATTTCCTTGAACATCGCGTCAATGGTCAGCGTCGTTGATGCCTGCACTCTGGATGCGATTGTGGAAATCGGCTTTAATTCCTGTACCATATAAATGATACCCCCTTGTTGTATTCCATAATTTAATTATATCGCAGTTTTTCTTTTTTGCAAGTCCTGAAACGAAAAATTGCAGAATAGCACAAAAACCGGTCGAAAAAAACCGGCCAAACAACCTATATTAACCAATGGATTGCAGAAAAGAATTAGAAAATATGCAGGATTGCAGTTCCATTCCCACACGCAGAACAGGGGAGGGTCGGCTGGTCCATCGCAGTTCTGTCATATGAAGCATGTCCATTTCGGGCATTTGTCATGCGGTGTTTTCAGGGCATATGAAAGCACTGTCTCAAAGAGTGAATTTTGAGACAGTGCCGATGATTACGCATATTTTTTCCCAATGTAATAAATCACTATAATCATGCTGAGAGAAGGAACAAGCGTCAGAAACAGGTCGGGCAGGAGCGTGCCCTGGTTCCAGCCGAACAAATGGTGCAAAAGAGCATATACACCGGGATACGAAAGCGCTGTGATAAGGCAGTATCTGCGGCAGGCATTGACAATATGAGGCCAATTCCTGTTATTGAAGTACAGACCCGTTACATGAAGTTTGAAAATGCCATCCGTTATATAGTCGATTTTGTACGCATCATAATAAGCGGGCAGGGTGTCGGGTGTACCGATACAGAACCAGCCGCCGAATATCAGCATCAATACCTCAACTAAAAAAACGGTGTAACTGAGCGGTTCTAATTCATAGCCAAGCAGGACCATTCCGAACAGCTGTCCAATACACAATGGAATACAGAGCGCAAACCGCCAAATCCATTTTTTCCGTTCCTGCTGGCATTCGGTCTCTTCCTTCGACGAAAACTGAATGGAACGGGTGAGCAAGTGTTCGACTTCGTTAACGGACAGCGTTTCCGTTTGTGTGCGTTCGCTTCGCAGCAGCTCAGTGACAGTAACACCAAGCGCTTCGGACAGCGGCAGCAACAGAGAAACATTGGGCAGACTGAGTCCGCGTTCCCATTTGCTGACCGTTTTGTCTGTAACGAAAAGCCGTTCGCCAAGGTCTTTCTGGGTTAATCCCTGCGCTTTACGCAGTTCGGAAACGAAACTACCGAATTTCTCCAAATTGATTGTTTCCATTGAAACCACCTCCATACCTTTATCATACATCGTATGGCCGGAAATGCAATCGACTATCGGTAGAATTGGGGCTTTGGAGAGGAAACGAATTGACGATTTTGTTAAAACAGAAGAAAATAGCTCAATTTCCTGTGTCAGATGATCCGATTCCCATTATTATCAAATGTATGTTTCAGGATTTTCTCTACCTGCCATATAATCAGAATTATAGAAATTCCGAACAATCCGCAGAGAATGAGGCCAGCCATTCCAACGGTGTTTTCATCTTGTCCGATGACAGGGAGCAGGCCTAACAATGCGGCAGGCAGTTCAATCAATCCCCAGCGCCACGACAAACGTCCAAATTCTGCCTGCGCGAGCTGCCAGGTTTCTATATTTTTGGTAGAACGCCGGGTACGGTAACCAAAAATGGGATTGATGTTTTTTGGGGCATGGTATAGGAATATTCTACCTAATAGTAATAGCATGCCAGGAATTAGCAAGCAGTTGAAAAACATGAAAAACCAGAAACCCATTGTGAAATCCCTTCTGTCCGAATAGTTTCTTATATTATAACATGTTTTATTTGATATATCAAGGGAATCATATTTTATATTAAAAGTGAAGCAAAGATAAAACCGACCGGCCCGCAATCGTTCTGGCGGGCCGGTCAGCAGCGTATAAACAATAAAGAATGCACCAGAATCCTTCGTCCCGCCCGCAGGCGAAAGGGAGATGCGTTAGCATCTCGGGGTCTGGGGTGTAAACCCCAGCGGGAGTCCAGAGGGCAGAGCCCTTTGGCGCACCCCGCGCAGGGGCGGGTGCAGGGCAGAACCCTGCCGCAGTCCGCGTAGGACGCCTCCCCGGCGAGGGGCGGGAGTCCAGAGGGCAGAGCCCTTTGGCGCACCCCGCGCAGGGGCGTCACGGCAGCAGTGCACCCGAAAGCTCAGACATCAGGCGCGGGACAGTGGTCAGCTCGTGAAGTGCTGCCGCACCCGCTCCACAGAAGATGAGTCCGCTGCCGTCGTTGGCTGCATCAAATAATGCTCGCGATATGCAGTATTTTGTTTCCTTCGGCCGGCACATGTCCATGCATCCATAACACCGCTCCGGTGGAAGGCGGCTGGCTTCTACTCGCTGGAGAAATAGTGTGTTTATAGCACGCGCTGCCAGGCCGACCGGGCTTTTAATAATTTTAATATCCTCTGGCTGCGCATCTATATATGCCTGCTTGAAAGCCGGGCAGGCATCACATTCCTCCGTTGCAACAAACCGCGTGCCCAGCTGCACACCCGCTGCACCCAGCGACAGCATTCGGCATACGTCCTCATGCGTAGCAAGCCCCCCGCCCGCTATCACCGGAATGCGCACGCCGTGCGCCGATTCAACCGTTTGCAGGTATGCACAGACCTCCGTCACGCAGCTTTCCAACGGCGGATAGGTGTTTTCTACCATGTCCTGATAATGAAAGCCAAGGTGTCCGCCCGCAAGCGGCCCCTCTACAACCACTGCATCAGGCAAACGCCCTTGCCGCAGCCATTTGCTCACAATCAGCTTGCAGGCCCGCGCAGAGGAAACGATTGGCACGATTTTTGTGGTACTGCCTTCCGCCAGCCTCGGCAGCGAGAACGGCAGCCCAGCCCCGGATACAATCAAATCAGCCCCACAGCGTACCGCTTCCTTTACGTACAGCTCATAGTTTTTCATGACGGACATAAAGTTAAAGCCGATGATACCATGCGGGCATTTTTCACGCGCTTTGCGCAGCTCGCTTCCAATCGCCCGTAAATTAGCAGCAACTGGATTCTGTAAAAAATCCGGCTCCCGGAAGCCAATTTGCACACCGGATATGATACCGATTCCGCCTGCCTTTGCAACAGCAGACGCCAGCCCTGAAAGCGATATGCCAACCCCCATGCCGCCCTGTACGATTGGCAGTTTTGCACACAGCCCACCGATATTTAATTCTGGTAAATTCAATTTTTTTCTCCTTAACATCTATTGGATAGTTTTAGTATATCACTATTTGATTAGCAAATCAAATCTATTTTTCAGAAAATCTTCACAGGTTTCCTCTGTACTTTTTGGCAAAAATGCGGTACGATATAAGAGAAAGCCAAAATGTTCGTCAGGAGCTGTTGAACAAATAAAATGCGGCACAAGTGTTTCAGCCGGCCAGGGATCGAATAGAGCACGAGGGCAGCGGAAGAAGCCGCCGGCCGCCGCAGGTTATTTTTGAATTGTACCTTCGTGAAAGGAGAAACTCATGAAAAGTTATCGTAAGGAGTTATTTTTCAACCTTCCGACCCGTCGCGGGCTGGTCAATATCACCGGTGACGTACAGCGTGCCATCACGGAAAGCGGCGTGCAGGAAGGCATGGTGCTTGTAAATGCAATGAATATCACGGCATCCGTCTTTATCAATGACGATGAACCCGGGCTGCATCAGGATTATGAGGACTGGCTCGAAGGGCTTGCGCCCGAAAAGCCATATTCACGCTATCGTCATAACGGTTACGAAGACAACGGGGACGCACATTTGAAGCGCACGATTATGGGGCGCGAGGTCGTATGTGCAATCACCAAAGGCAAGCTGGATTTCGGCACCTGGGAGCAGATTTTTTATTTCGAGTTTGACGGCAAGCGCCGCAAACATGCACTGATTAAGATCATCGGGGAGTGAACAGCGTGACCATTCAGAAACATCTGGGCGTGATCGTATGCAGCCGAATCCGCAAAGGCCTGGCGTGGGATTGCTGCTGTGGAAAAGAGGGGCGCTTTGATGAGGCTTGAGAGCGCATACGCGCCGGAACAGTGCCGCATGATCCTGCGTGCGGC
The DNA here is from genome assembly GCA_910589115.1 of uncultured Clostridia bacterium. Classification (GTDB taxonomy): domain Bacteria; phylum Bacillota; class Clostridia; order Oscillospirales; family Butyricicoccaceae; genus QXXE01. Next base: position 48,429 of record CAJUSB010000001.1, read on the forward strand.
ACTTTCCGAAAATAAAAAGAGCGGTCAGGTACAAGGCCGGATTCGGGGCGGTTTTTTCCGTCTTACGATGGAAGAGCGTTTCAGCTTCTGGCACAGGAATATGGCCGGATATACGATGTGCGGTTATATCGGAAGAGGGCCGGATGGCTGTGCAGGAATCCGCTTCCGACGATTTTTAGGCATTGCCGATCCGTTTCGGTTTATTATGCTGTTTGCGGTTTTGCTGCTGACTGCATGGCTTCCTGTGCGTGTGCATCTTCATCCTTTGGCAGTTCTGGCAATCGTGCTGAGCTGCTGCCTGTTTGCCATATGCGGCGTATGGGGGAATCTGCGCTGGAGGGCCGATTCCTGTGAGGCGCTGCGCGGGGAGCTGGATGCTTTCCTGTGTGAGACGCTGGCAATCAGGCAAACATGGGAACAAGAGGAGGACGTTTCATGATACATCAGTTTTCACGTACCGAGCTGCTGCTTGGCAGTGAAAAAATGGAGCGCCTGTATCGTGCCCGAGTTGCCGTTTTCGGGATTGGAGGAGTTGGCGGGCACGCTGCGGAAGCGCTTGTAAGGTCGGGTATTGGAGCGGTTGACCTGTTTGATGATGATGAGGTCTGCTTAACCAATTTGAACCGTCAGCTGGTTGCATCCCACTCCGCGATCGGACGTAAAAAGGTTGATGTTATGCGTGAGCGTATCCTGGATATTTCGCCGCAGTGCTGTGTCACCGTTTTTCCGATGTTTTATACGCCGGAAAATGCCGATTCGGTCGATTTGAAAATATATGATTATGTGATTGACGCAATAGATACCGTCAGCGCGAAAATTGAGCTGGCTGTCCGCTGTGACCGTCTAGGGGTTCCGCTGATTGCCTCTATGGGGGCCGGGAATAAGCTGGACCCGACCGCATTTGAGACGGCAGATATTTATAAGACTTCGGTTGATCCGCTGGCCCGTGTCATGCGCCGTGAGCTCAAGGCACGCGGCATAAAGCATCTCAAGGTTGTTTATTCAAAAGAACCTCCGCTCACACCGCAGGGTGAATCAGATGGCGGCAGTTTGGATTCAGCGCGGGTAGGCGGCAGCCGACGCAGTACGCCGGGCAGCTGTTCGTTTGTACCGTCTGTAGTCGGGTTGATTTTGGCGGGGGAAGTGATAAAAGCATTATAACTGTATAGATGTTTTTGAAAGGCTCGAGAACAGGAGGCCGGAAATGAAAAAATTATTGGTCGTGGTGGATTATCAGAAGGATTTTGTAGATGGAGCATTGGGTTTTCCTGATGCAGTCTCCATTGAGGAGGGTATTGCAAAAACCGTGCAGCATTATCTTGCGGCAGGGGATGAAGTGCTTTTTACCTTCGATACGCATGGGGAAAATTACCTGAATACGAGAGAAGGGCAGGCGCTTCCGGTGCCGCACTGCCTGAAGGGTTCCGATGGCTGGCAGCTTTACGGCATGGTGCAGGCGCAGTGCCGGGAAACCTGTGCCAATCATCAGCTGCATCAGATAAAAAAGCCGACTTTTGGAATGTCGCCGGCAGATGTTTTGCAGCTTGCGGAGCAGCTCGGTGACGTGCACGAAATCCTTGTTGTTGGCGTTGTTACGAATATGTGTGTTATTTCAAATGCTATATTGATGCAGGCCCAGTGGCCGGAGGCGCAAATTTATATTGATGCATCCCTTTGCCGGAGCTTTGATCCGGTTCTGCACGAAAAAGCGCTTGATGTAATGGAAGGTTTGCAGATGAAGGTCATTCATCGCGGAAACTAAACTATTTGCTAGAGGCATTTTTGTATTATGCATACGGATAAAGGCGGATATAGGACAAGACTTTCCCTGTAAAGTGAAAATACTTAACAGGGAAAGCCCTTGCCTAGTAGTTGTGTTAATTTTGCCGTATGGACTACATGGTGTACGGATTTATTCTGCTGCCGCCCGGATTGCACGCAGCACGGTGACCAATGCAGTTTCTCCTTCCGGAGAGATAATGTCGGGGGTGGAACCGTATTCCTCATTGCTGGAGCCGTCCGGATTCAGCCCGAACAGCGGGGAATAACGTATGAGCAGGCCGCTGTTCGGCAGCATGAAATAAACCGGGTCGATCCCAATCCCATCTCCGCCAGTTTCCGTTCCGACAATAGTTGCAAATCCGGTATCTTTACAAAATACCGTAAAGGCCTCCGCCGCAGAATAAACCTGATTACTGACCAACAGCCAGACCTTTCCGTCAAAGCCGCTGCCGGATGGCTGTACGGTCAGCGTATTTTCGATATAATGGGTTGCAAGCTCCCGGTCACGGGGTTCCAACCGGGGCAGCGCAGGGAGTTCCCCAATCGGATGCAGTTCTTCTGCGGAAAAGGCTTCTTCAATGTATTTGGCAGTGTTTTCACTGTTCTTCACAAGCGCATAATTGGTGTTGGAAAGGGTTTCTTTTGCGAGTGGAGCTACGATGAAATCCATCCAATAATTATCACTGCCGCCGCTGTTCTGCGTGATGTCAATGATCAGATTTTCATAACTGCGTGTTTGGTCCAGGAAAACTGCTATTTTATTTTGATCTGCATTGTTTGGAGATTCAAAACTATCGATTTTTAGATATGCGGTTTTTCCTTCTTCTATAATCAGCGTTGTCACATTTTCAGTAACTGCCTGTCCTTCGCTGTCGTATGTCTGGCTGTCCTCTCCTTCGTTCATTTCATTCAGGACTTTGAGCAATATGGGATAGTTTTTTTGTGAGACTGGATTGTTCAATGCGGTATACCATTTGGTTCGGTCTGGAAGTTCTGCATATCCTGTCAGGAATTCGTCATACCATTCCGGCTGAAGCAGCGACAAATGCCCTTCACCGCCCAGCCGGTACAATGCGGAATTCACTGCAACATACAGCTGGAAGTCACTGTTTTCCGTAGCTGTCATTTCACGGTATTCCTTCAGGATTGACTCATAATCAATACCTTTCCGTTCCAGGATTCCCCAGCAGAGATAGCTGTTTTGCAGTTCCTGCTCAAAATAGGTGAAATCTTCCAGCCGCTGTTCCTGCGTCATGCCAAACACATGTGCAGAGGCATCATCAGCGTTGTTTCCAGGTGTTTCTTCTGACATAACCGGGCTGCACGCCGTCAGTCCGGTAAGTATCAGCGTGCAAAGCCCCCCGGTAATCCACTTTTTCAATGTCAGTCATCCTTTCTGATTTTGATGGGATGTTCTTATTTTATCAGAAACCATTTTAAGAAAATAGCAGTAATCGCATTAAGTTTTTCTTAAGATTTATTTAAGGAATCAATCTCAGACTTTTCCGCCTGTCTACGCTGGATGTGGATTCCCGGAAAGGGAGTAGACGTGCAAAAGGATTTATGATAAAATCAGGTAGCATACCGGGAGGCTGTGTTTAGAGAGCTGAAAGGATCATTGACTGCCAGTTTCCCGGATAACCGATACGCGTGGGGGAAAGATTATGAAAAAAAAGATACTGCCGTTTTTGCTTCTGCTGCTGTGCATGGGCTGCGGTGCGGGCAGGGAATATCAGACTGCTTTTTTTGCGATGGATACCTATATGACCATTCAGGCCTATGGTTCGCACGCTGAGGACGCGGCAAAGGAAGCGGAACGCGCTGTATTTGCGTTAGAAAACAAAATTTCCCGCACACGGGAAAACACTGATATTGCCCGTCTAAACGCGGCAGATGGAGAAGCCGTGCAAATTTCGGAAGAAACTTATTCGATTTTATCTGACGTGAAGGCATTGGCAGTGCCGGAAGTTTTTGATCCAACGATTGCAGCGGTCAGCGATTTATGGGACATCCGTTCGGGTTCCGGCCATATCCCGGGACAGGAAGAAATCGATACTGTGCGTGAAACAGTTTCTATAAATAATCTTGTCCTTTTGGAGGACAGCCGTGCGCAGCTGCTGAACGGTGCAAAAATCGATTTGGGTGCAGTCGGGAAGGGGATCGCTGCTGATCAATGTGCTGAGATTCTGCGCCAGAACGGGGTAGAAAGCAGCCTGGTTTTTCTTGGCGGAAATATATATGCGCTGGGAGAGAAACCGGACGGTTCTGCCTGGAGCGTTGGCATTGCTGACCCGGACAACAGCTCAGATTATATTGCAACGATTGCTGTGCGTGATGCTTCTGTGGTGACGACCGGCGATTATGAGCGATACTTTATTGAGGATGGCGTGCGGTATCATCATGTATTTGACCCTGTGTTGGGGGAACCCGCTCGTTCCGGGCTGCGGAGCGTGACGGTTGTCCATGAAAGTTCTATGATTGCAGATGCACGTTCCACGACTTTATTTGTGCTGGGGCTTGAAGCGGGTTTGCGTTACTGCGCGGAGCATCAGATTGAGGCGGTATTTATTACGGAGGATAAGGAAATTTATGTAACGGAAGGCCTGCGCGACCGCTTTACTTTCCGTGGGGAGGCGGCTGGCTATGTCATGGGTGCGTAATTTGCGGTTGCTTCCCGGGGATTTTGTGGTTGCAGGAGTGGTTATTCTTTTATCCGGCGTTTTGGCAGTACCGTTTTTATCCAACGGCACGGAAACGGTATATGCGGAAATTTATCAGGACGAAGTGCTGGTCAGACGAATTCTATTAGTGGACGGCATACAGGAAACGGTCATGATTGATGGGAAAGTTACCAATACCATCCAGGTGGAAGGAAAAACGGTTCGATTTTCTGCGTCCAGCTGCCCGGATCAGGTTTGTGTGCGTACCGGTACGCTGACCCGTGCAGGCCAGACGGCGGTATGTCTTCCGAATCGAGTCATTGTCCGGCTTTCCGGCGGAGAAACGGAAGTCGATGCAGTTGCAGGGGGAGCGGTGCGATGAACGGGAAGTCCAAACGCATTGCCTTATGTGGGCTGTTGACTGCCACCGCGCTGGTGCTTTCACTGGTAGAACGGATGTTCCCGGTTTCAGCGGTCATACCGATTCCCGGAGTCAAGCTGGGGCTGGCAAATGTTGTGACACTGTTTGCACTTGTCCGCCTGAACCGGCGTGATGCGCTGGCAGTGCTGCTTGTACGAGTAACGCTTGCTTCGGCTTTTATGGGAAGCATTACTTCTTTTCTTTTTGCACTGTTTGGCGGGCTGCTGGCCATGCTGGTCATGTTGCTGCTCCTGCCTGGACGTGACAGGTGGATTTCCTTCATTGGTATATCGGCAGCTGGGGCGGCTGCGCATAATATTGGGCAGATTGGTGCGGCAATGATGGTGCTGCGTTCGGTTTATGTTGCTGCATATTTGCCGCTGCTGCTGCTTTCGGGGCTGGTGATGGGGATTTCAACCGGCATAGTCAGCCGTGCAGTCATTGAGCATTTGGAAAAAATTTCATTTTAAGCGCCGCATAAGAGGTTTCCTTCAATCAAATACTAAGCGCAAAATGAAGGAGGGAAAACCATGAAAAAATTGATAACTGTCCTGTTGGCATGCCTGCTTTGTCTGGGTCTGCTGGCGGGCTGTGGAAACCGCGACAATGGTTCTGCAAACACGGATCCTGATAACAACGGGAATGGTACGACAGGCACTGGTGACATGAATGACAATAACGGTACTGTCGGCGGGACAACCGGAAACGGCACGGCCGGAAATGACACTGTAAGCGGCACTCCCGGCACCAACGGCACTGTAGGAACCGGCACGAATGGCACAAATGGCACCGATGCAGGAACCACAGATAACCGTGCTACCGGCACAGGCAGCGGCAGTGTAGATGGTACAGTAAACGACGGCAACTCCATCGGCGACGACATTATGGACGGCGTAGATGATATTGGGGACGGTATCCGCAACGGCGTAGACGACATGGTCGGCAGCGACACCAACCGGTAATCCGGAAAAGAAATCCGGGGCAGGCTGTTTGAAACCTGTCCCGGATTTTTTGAATGCTGAGCGTTTTCGTAGGTGCCCTACGCGGGCGGCGGCAGGACGCTGCCCTGCACCCGCAATTTTGAGGCTGATGCATGAACTGTGTAAATGCCCTCACTGGTGCCAAAATTCGACCCGTTTACACAGTTCAGTTATCAGCCTCGCAATTTTTTCGAGAAAAATTGAGTAAAAGCTTTTCTCCGCTGCGGCGGGGAATGGGTGCGGTCATGGCTGCATATGCATACTGCCCCCGACCGCCAAAAGGACGGCGGGCGGGGGAGAGCATCGCTGTTGGATGCAGTTACGTGTATATCAAAAACTGTCCCGGAGGCAATTTGCTTTCGGGACAGTTTTTGATGTCAGACCTTTTCGGCAACCTTAGCGGCCTTGCCGACACGTCCGCGCAGATAGTACAGCTTCGCACGGCGAACCTTACCATGACGGATCACCTCAAACTTTGCAACGTTCGGGGAATGTACCAGGAAGGTTTTTTCAACACCAACGCCATAGGAGATACGGCGTACAGTAACAGTCTTGTTGATACCGGCGTGCTTCATGGCAATGATGATGCCCTCAAAAATCTGAATACGCTCGCGGTTTCCTTCTCTGATCTTGGCGTGAACCTTGATGGTATCGCCAATCTTGAGTTCCGGCACTTCACTCTTGAGGTGCTGCTCAGACAGAACTTTTACTAAATCCATCGTTTTATATTCCTTTCTGCATAGGCATTCATTCTCTGTATTCGTCCACAGACAGCGGAATGCCCGTTATCGATTGCTATTTTAACATATCCGGTGCATAATTGCAAGAAAAAATTTTCTTAATTTGCCGCATTTTCTGTTATCTGCTTTCCAGCCAGTGAATAACGGTCTATACTCTCAAAAATATACCGCATTTGCCCACCCGGTCCGCCGTCGTTGTGGCGGGCCGGGCAGTATGCAAAAACGATGATTACCGTATCCATTCCCCGCCGCAGCGGAGGAAGGGAGTCCAGAGGGACGAGTCCCTCTGGCGCTGTCTGCGGAAGACCGCCCGCCGCGCAGGCGAAACAAACGCCAATTTCCAGCGCCTGCGTGGAGGGGGCTAAAATTTTACGCCCTATTCATAAAAAAAATGGAAAACCCTTTGCAATCTGCGCGAGGATACGGTAGAATATAGGGAGAGTATCCGGAAACCGAAATAGAGTCTGTCCGGCAGCCGGTGAAACATCGGGGCCGGGGACACTGCTGACAGGCAGGGTCCTGACGGTTCGGTATATAACAGGAGGGTGAATGGAAATGGAGAGGCAGTATAAAAGGGTGTTGATTAAAATCAGCGGTGAAGCACTTGCAGGCGATCAACACTTCGGGCTGAATTTCGACGTGATCGGCCCGGTATGCGATGTGCTCAAACGCTGCGTGGATATTGGCTGTGAAGTCGGCCTTGTTGTAGGCGGCGGGAATTTCTGGCGCGGCGTCAAGGACGGCGGCGGGAAGATGGAACGTACCCGCGCAGACCATATGGGAATGCTTGCGACAACGATCAATTCTCTGGCACTGGCTGATGCACTGGAACAGCGCGGGGTGGATGTCCGCGTGCAGACCGCTATCGCGATGAATCAGATTGCCGAGCCCTATATCCGCAGCCGTGCGACAACGCATCTCTCAAAGGGCCGCGTCGTTATTTTTGCCTGTGGCACGGGCAACCCGTTTTTCTCAACCGATACAGCAGCGGTGCTTCGTGCGGCAGAAATTAACGCAGAGGTCATTCTGCTGGCAAAAAATATTGATGGTGTTTATGATTCTGACCCGGCGAAAAACCCGTCCGCCAAGAAATATGACCGCCTGACCTATATGGACGTGCTGAACCAGGGGCTGGGGGTCATGGATACGACAGCAACCTCGCTGTCAATGGACAACCATATTCCGATTCTGGTGTTTGCGCTCAAAGACCCTGAGAATATTTACCGGGTCATTACCGGGGAACAGATTGGTACACTTGTGAAGGAGGAACAATAACATGAAGGCAGACCTGAAACCGTATGAAACCAAGATGAAAAAGACACTGGACGTCCTTTCAAAGGATTTGGCAGCTATCCGTGCGGGCCGTGCAAATCCGCATGTGCTGGACAAGATTACAATCGACTATTACGGCACCCAGACGCCGCTGAACCAGGTCGCAGCGATTGCTTCACCTGACCCGCGATCCCTTTCCATCCAGCCGTGGGATGCAAAGACGCTCAAACTGATCGAAAAGGCGATCCAGACCTCTGACCTTGGCATTAACCCGCAGAATGACGGCAAGCAGATCCGCCTGACCTTCCCGCCGCTGACCGAGGATCGCCGTAAAGAACTGGTAAAGCAGGTCTCTAAAATTGGTGAGGATTCCAAGGTAGCACTGCGGAACATTCGCCGTGACGCGATTGATAAATGCAAGGCAGCAGCAAAGAAATCCGAAATGACAGAGGACGAGCAGAAGGACGCGGAAAAGAAAATGCAGGAAATGACTGACAAATATGTCAAGGAAATTGACGGCATGACCTCCAAGAAGTCAAAAGAGCTTTCCGAAGTATAATTTTGTCGCCCTGCGTTGTTTTCCCCGAACTTTTTCAGGGTATATTTTATGATAGCGCGTGATGCGCGAAAAGCTCGGGCGGCGTTTCGCCGCCCCTTTTCTTGGGAGTAGAATTAGCTATGGCATTGTTTGGTTTTGGGAAGTCCGCTTCACCGGAGGGGCGGCAGGTACCCCGGCACATTGCAGTAACAATGGACGGCAATGGCCGCTGGGCAAAAAAGCGCGGCCTGCCGCGTTCAGCAGGGCACGCCGTCGGCGCGGAAACCTTCCGCACGATTGCCACCTATTGTAAAGATATCGGTGTACAGTATTTCACGGTATATGCCTTTTCGACCGAGAATTGGACGCGTCCGAAAGAGGAAGTGGACGCACTGATGGACCTGTTTCGGAAATATCTTCGCGAGGCGGTGGAAACGATGGCGGCACGCGGGGTTGCAGTGCGCATCCTTGGGGATTTGACGCCGCTGCCGGAGGATATCCGGGCACTCATACAGGAGGCCGCTGAAATTGCCGATACGCTTGGCAGCAGCGCGGCAACTGCTTCACTATGCATCAATTATGGCGGACGGGATGAAATCAAAAATGCAGTCCGACAGATTGCAGGCCAGGTGCAGGCGGGCCTGCTTGATCCATCGGAAATTACCGAGGATACGATTTCGGGGGCGCTTTATACCGCGCATCTGCCCGACCCTGACCTGATTATCCGCCCGTCCGGAGAGATACGCTTGTCAAACTTCCTGCTTTGGCAGAGTGCATATGCCGAATATTATTTTACACCGGTACTCTGGCCGGACTTCACCGTGAAGGATTTAGAGGATGCGATTACGGATTTCAACCGGCGCAGCCGGCGCTTCGGAGGTGTGAAATGAAGACCAGAATCGCTTTTGGCGTGTGTGGGTTCGGGTTTGTGCTGCTAGCGCTATATGTGTTTCCGCCGGTGGTGCTGTATCTTTGTGTATCTGCCTTGTGTGGGATGGCCTGTTATGAGCTGACCGGTGCGACAGGACTGGTGCAGGAACGGTCGGTTGTGCTGTCGTGCACCGGACTTGCAGTCATTTACGCGCTGAGTGAAACGCTTGTGGACAGTACGGTGCTTTCTGAGCTGATTTCACTGGCGATTTTGGTTTCCCTGTTCCTGCATCTGCTGCATAAGCATCAGAAAATGGACTTTTCGCAGCTTGCCTGCGCCTATTTCGGTACGGTGGTGCTGCCGTCGCTGTTATTATCGCTTGTCCGTATTTTTGATATGAAGGGCGGAGAATTGCTCATCCTTCTGCCGCTAGTGGCTGCATGGGGATCGGATACCTTTGCATATTTTACCGGCGTTCGGTTTGGCAGGCATAAGCTCGCACCCGTCATCAGCCCGAAAAAAACCATAGAGGGTTCGGTTGGCGGCGTTGTGGGCTCGGTTGTGCTCATGATGGGAGCAGTTACACTATTTAACTATCATTCAGCGATTGATCTGCCGTATTGGGTTGCTGCAATCTTGGGCGCGTGCGGTGCAGTTGTTGGACAACTGGGCGATCTGGCTTTTTCGATTATCAAGAGACAGAACGGGATGAAAGACTATGGGAAAATTTTCCCGGGACATGGTGGCGTGCTTGACCGGTTTGATAGTGTGATTTTCGTTGCTCCGGTGGTTGAACTCCTGCTGCGGATGCTTTCGGAAAATGCGGTATGACAAACCGGCGTGCAGTGAAATGGGATAACGCAGATAGACGGTGATAACCGCACCAATTCCCCGCCGCAGCGGAGGGAGGGAGTCCAGAGGGACAAGTCCCTCTGGCGCCGTCCGCGTAGGACCGCTCGCCGCGCAGGCGGACAAAGGCGTAGTTTTATCGTTCACGGATATCAGTGCCGGAAAAACGGCAGGCATAAAATGAAGCAGAAGGACTATAATGATGAAGAAGAGAATTGCAATATTAGGGTCAACCGGTTCTATCGGGACGCAGACGATTGATGTTTTGGACGCTGTCGGTGCAGAAGTGGCTGCACTGACCGGAAACCGAAATGTAAAGCGAATGGAAGAACAAGTGCGGAAGCTCCGTCCCAAGCTGGCTGTGCTTTCTGATGAAGCGGCAGCAAAGGAGCTGCGCATAGCGCTGGCCGATACCTCGGTAGAGGTCTGCGCCGGTGAAGAAGGGCTCCGTCGGGCAGCAACGATGGAATCAGCTGAACTTGTTGTAACAGCGGTTGTCGGGATGGTAGGCCTGGTGCCAACGCTGGAAGCGATTGCCGCCGGAAAGGATATTGCGCTTGCGAATAAAGAAACGCTTGTCTGTGCCGGTGAGCTGGTGATGCAGGCGGCACAGGAGAAGGGCGTAAAAATACTGCCAGTGGATTCCGAGCATTCTGCTGTATTCCAGTGTGCGCAGGCACGCGGGGAAAATCCGCTTGCGAAGATTATTCTGACTGCTTCCGGCGGTCCGTTTTTTGGGAAAACACGGGCTGAGTTGGCATCTGTTACGCTTGAACAGGCGCTGCGTCATCCAAATTGGAGCATGGGGGCAAAGATCACGATTGATTCGGCTACCATGTTCAATAAAGGGTTGGAACTGATCGAAGCAATGTGGCTGTATGGGCTTCCGCCAGAGGCAATCGACATCGTGATCCATCGGGAGTCTATTGTGCATTCGCTGATAGAGTTTGCTGACGGCGCAGTGTTGGCACAGCTTGGATTGCCCGATATGCGGCTGCCGATTCAGTATGCATTGACCTATCCGGAGCGCGTGCCCTGTAAAGTGCCGCACCTTTCACTCGCAGAGATTGGAAAGCTAACATTCTTTACACCGGATGAGGAGGCATTCCCGGCACTGCGTATTGCGCGGAATGCAGCAGGAGAGCGCGGCAATGCCTGTGCGATCCTGAACGGTGCCAACGAAGCGGCAGTTGACTTGTTCCTGCATGATAAAATCGGCTTTTTGGAAATCCCGGAGCTGGTGGAACGCGCACTGGCTGATGTCCCGCGCTGCGGCGGGCTGACGCTTGCGCAGGTGCTGGAGGCGGATGCAATGGCAAGGGAGACCGTATATTCTGCGAGGTGACGATAAATGCAAACTTTTTTGACGCTTTTGCTGGCAATTCTGGGCTTTAGTGTATTGATTCTGGTACACGAAGCCGGTCATTGTGTTGCGGCAAAGCTGTGCCGTGTGCAGGTGAATGAATTCTGGTTGGGCATGGGACCGACACTTTTCAGCAGGAAGGTTGGGGAAACACTTTACTGTCTGAAACTGTTCCCGATTGGCGGAGCCTGTGTAATGGAAGGGGAAGATTTGCTTGAGGGCGAAAGCGCTTCCCTGCGTTCATTTCCGCGGGCCAAGCGCTGGAAACGTTTTATTATTCTGGCTGCGGGCGTGCTGATGAATTTTTTGGTTGGTTATCTGATTATGCTGGTGCTTTATTATGTCAGCAATCCGGGGGTTCCGTTCCTGCGGGTTGCAGGTGCGGCGCTGGCGCATTCGTCGGATTATGCGCAGCTGGTCTGGCGCTCCCTGTATGAGTTGGTGACTGGCTCGGTGGGGATGGATCAGCTTTCAGGGCCGGTCGGCGTGACGGGAGCCATGATGGACATGGTCGTAAACTATGGTTTTAAGCAGTATGCGGCAATGGTAGCATTTATATCCGTGAACCTGGGGGTTATGAACCTTTTGCCGATTCCTGGGCTGGACGGCGGACGCATTTTGTTTCTGCTGATCGAGTCGGTACGCCGTAAGCCGATGCGGCAGGAGGTCGAAGGATATATTAACGCCGCTTTTATGATAGCGTTGTTTGCAGTGATTATTTATGCGACTGGAAATGATATCATGCGGCTGATATCGGGCTGACCGAATCACAAAAGTGTATTTTGGCATTTGAACAGGAAAGTAAAAAGATAGATTTTAGGAGGGCTTTGCGTGACAGTTGAGATTCGGCGCGAACGGCCGGAAGATTTCAGCAGTGTAGAAAAGCTGACGCGGGATGCATTCTGGAACCAGTATGCACCTGGCTGTATAGAGCATTACTTGACGCATATCCTGCGGGACTGCCCGGCTTTTCTTCCGGAATTAGATTTGATTGCGGAGGCAGACGGTGAGCCTGTAGGAAGCCTGATTGCAGTAAAGGGAGTAATCGTATGCGACAATGGGAAGCGCCGCGAAGTGGTTACTCTTGGGCCACTGGCCGTAGCGCCTGCATTTCAGCGGCAGGGCATAGGCGGAATGCTGCTTTCGGCGGTGAAGCAGGAAGCGCAGGCGCACGGATATGATGCATTATTTCTTTGCGGTGATCCGGCATATTATTGCAGGCACGGTTTTGTACCTGCGGAGAATTTTGGCATTCGTACGGCAGAGAATAACTATGCAGCTGCATTGCAGGTCTGTGAGTTACGGGACGGAGCGCTGCATGATGCTGCTGGCTGTTACAGCGAAGGTGCTTCTTATCAAGTCGATGAAGCCGCAGCTGAAGCATTTGACCGGCAATTTCCGCCTCTGGAAAAACGGAGCGGAACGCCGAGCCAGGAAAGGTTTCTCGAGCTCGTTTCCATGCAGCGTCCTGCGGATTGAGTGCGGAGCCTCTCGTTTCCTCCGCCTGCGCGGCGTGCGGTCCTGCGCGGACGGCGCCAGAGGGACTTGTCCCTCTGGACTCCCATCTATCGCCTGCGGGCGGGACGGGGGATTTGTTCGGGCGTATGGTGTTATTTTATCCTGTAAACGGTAGTGAAATTAAAGCGGCTTCGATGTAGAGCCGGAATAGAAACGAAACAGGAACATCTATAAAGAAGGTGTCAATATGACAAAGCAGATACAAATTGGCAGTGTTGCAGTCGGCGGTGGTGCGCCGGTTGCGGTGCAGTCCATGACCAATACGGACACGCGAGACCCTGCTGCAACGCTTGCGCAGATTGATGCACTAGCTGCAGCGGGCTGTCATATCGTCCGCTGTGCGGTGCCGGATATGGAAGCAGCGCACGCACTGGGTGAAATCTGTGAAAAATCACCGATTCCGGTCGTGGCAGATATTCATTTTGACTACAAACTGGCGCTTGAATCCATAGCAGCTGGCGTGCATAAAATTCGATTGAATCCGGGTAATATTGGTGCAGACGACAGGGTAAAGGCAGTGGCAGAGGCTGCACGTTCAAAAAATATCCCCATTCGGATTGGGGTCAATTCCGGCTCGGTGGAGCGGGAGATCCTTGCAAAATATGGTGCACCGTGCCCGGAAGCATTGGTGGAAAGCGCGATGTATCATGTCAGCCTGCTGAACCGGTTTGATTTTGATGATATTTGTATCTCGATTAAGTCTTCCTCTGTGCCTTATACGATGCGAGCCTATCAGATGATGCATGAACAGACCAATTATCCGCTTCATCTTGGCGTGACCGAGGCCGGGACGGAATATATGGGAACCATAAAATCAGCAGCAGGAATTGGTGGACTGCTGGCCCTGGGGATTGGCGACACGATTCGTGTATCGCTGACCGATGATCCGGTGAAGGAGATCCATGCGGCCTATGCAATATTGAAAGCGGTAGGGCTGAACGATGATGGGATCAATGTAGTATCCTGCCCGACTTGTGGGCGCACGCGAATCGACTTGATCGGCATTGCACACGAGGTGGAGCGCCGTACAGCCTCCATACGTGGAAAAAAGCTCAAGGTTGCCGTCATGGGCTGTGCGGTCAATGGGCCGGGGGAAGCACGTGACGCGGATCTTGGCATTGCAGGCGGCAACGGGGAAGGATTGATTTTCCGTCGGGGAGAAATTGTGCGTAAAGTTCCGCAGGAGCGGCTTGTGGACGAGCTTCTTTTGGAGATTGAAAGCTACAACGAGTAAACGATAAAAAGAGGAATTTGCATGACAAAAGCAATCTGTGAAATTTTTAGCCGGTGTAAAATAGAAGAGCTTGGTGATGCACTTGCCGCAGGGGAAGTGACAGCGTTGGCTGTCAGCCATGACCAGAATGCGATGCAGTGTCATGTGCGGTTTCCGAAGCCGGTGCATCCGGGGATGCTCAGCAGGCTGGAACAGCAGATCGCAAAGACCTATCAGCTGACTCGCCTGAATATTTCACCGCGTTATGAAATGGAGCAGCTGACAAGTGATTACATTGATATTTTACAGGATACGCTATTGTATGATCATCCGTCCACAAAGGGCCTGCTGGCAGACAGCCGCTGGGAATACATTGACGGAGAGCTGAAAATTTCCATGAGTGAGCCTGCACGTGCGTATTTGAACCTGGCGCTGCACAAATTACAGGATAAGATTAAGACGGAAACCGGCATTCATTGTCCTGTCACCGCGGAGGTTCAGGAGGGAAGCGCCAGCGAGCAGGAGCTTCGGGAGCTTGAGCTGGCAAGGGAAAAGGCTTTACAGGAGGCGGCTGCGTCCGATGCGCCTGCACCGGAAGAGCGTACCGAAAAACCAAAGGCAAGACCGGCCCGGAAACAGCCTGAAAGCAGCGGTTATTCTCGCCCGCACGTGGAAAAGGTAAAGGACGATGATATGATATTTGGCAAGCTGTATCAGGATGCACCGGTTCCGATTAAGGATGCGGTACACTCCTTTGACCTTGTGACGATTGAGGGCGATGTATTTTTCGTAGATAATAAAGAAATCACCAGCAAGAAGACCGGTAAGGAATGGGTAAAGCTGTCTTTTGATGTGACTGACAATACCAATTCAATCCGTGTTTCCAAGTTTATGGCGAAGGATCAGGCTGGTGATCTGGTATCGGCAGTAAAGACCGGCATGTATCTGCGCATACAGGGAAAGGTGTCTTTTGATACCTTTGAAAAAGAAAGCATTTTAGAACCTACCGCGATTGTCAAAGCGAAGAAAAAAATCCGCATGGATCATGCGCCGGTCAAGCGTGTGGAGCTTCATCTCCATACGAATATGAGTGCAATGGATGGTGTTTCTGATACAAAAGACTTGATTAACCGCTGCAAACTCTGGGGGATGCCTGCAATGGCGATTACTGACCATGGCTGTGCGCAGGCTTTTCCGCTGGCACTGCATGTTGTAGATGGTAAGGAAGACCAGTATCCTAAAATCCTGTATGGGGTAGAGGCGTATTATATCAATGATGCGGCGGCGGTTTCAGTTGTTCGCGGGGAAAAGGATGGCAGCCTGGACGGACGTTTCATTATATTTGACCTGGAAACGACCGGGCTAAAACCAGCAAATGAGGAAATCACAGAAATTGCAGCAACCCTGGTGGAAGGCGGCGCGGTCATTGATACTTTTCAAACCTATGTGAATCCGCACAAGCCGATCCCGCCAGAGATTACCGAACTGACCGGTATTTCTGATGAAACTGTCCGCGATGCGCCGGAGTTAGAGGAAGCACTTTCACGCTTTTTTGACTTTGCAAAAGATGATATTTTAGTTGCACATAATGCAGGCTTTGATATGTCCTTCCTGAAAACGGCCTGCAAGAGGTTAGGGATTGAGCGGGAGTTTACCTACATTGATACGCTCGAAATGGCTAGGATTATGCTGCCGCATCTTGGCAAGCATAAGCTGAATGTTTTGGCAAAGGAGCTTCAAGCCGGACCCTTTGACCATCACCGCGCCAGTGAGGATGCTTCCGTGCTTGCACGGATTTGGCTGAAACTGATTGAGCGGATGAAAAACGATCTGCATGGGACAAAGATTTCAGATATTAACCCGTTGCTCGCCGGGATGCGGGCAGAGTCAAAAAATCTGAAAAACTTCCAGCGCTATCATTTTATCATTCTTGTGAAGAACAAAATAGGCCTGAAAAATCTGTATAAGCTGATTTCCTATAGTTTTCTGGATCATTTTTACCGCAAGCCGCTGATGCCGCGTTCTGAACTGATTAAGCATCGGGAAGGATTGGTTTTCGGTTCTGCCTGTGAAGCGGGGGAGCTGTTCCATGCAATAGTGGACGGCAAAGACTGGGAAGAGCTGAAACGGATTGCCGATTTTTATGATTATCTGGAAATCCAGCCGATTGCAAATAACCGTTTTATGATTGCAAAGGGACAGGCAAAAGATGAAGAAGAGCTGCGGGAATTTAATCGTAAAATCCTGAAATTAGCGGATGAGCTGGGCAAACCGTGTGTTGCAACGGGTGACGTGCATTTCCTGGAGCCGGAGGACGAAGCCTACCGCCGTATCCTGATGGCGGGGCAGGGGTTTGGTGATGCAGATAACCAGGCGCCATTGTATTTGAAAACGACAGATGAAATGCTTCAGGAATTTGCTTATTTAGGTGAAGATCGAGCATATGAGGTCGTCGTTAAAAATACAAATATGATAGCGGAAATGCTGGAACCCATCCGGCCGGTGCCGCGTGAAAACTATCCGCCGAAAATTGAAGGGTCGGCGGAGGAATTGCAGCAGCTTTGTTATGATAAGGCGCGGCGTATGTATGGCGATCCCATCCCGGAGCCGATTGAGCACCGCCTGAAACAGGAGCTTGAGCCGATTATCCGGCAGGGCTACGATGTAATGTATATGATTGCGCAGAAACTGGTGGCAAAATCCCTGGAGGATGGTTATTTGGTCGGTTCGCGCGGTTCGGTCGGCTCGTCATTGGTTGCGTTTATGAGCGGTATTACGGAGGTAAACTCGCTTCCGCCGCATTACCTTTGCCCGGAGTGTAAATATTTGGAATGGCATGAAAACGAGGGCGTTGGCTGTGGTGTCTGTCTGCCGGACAAGGTATGTCCGAACTGCGGAAAGCCACTGACAAAAGAAGGATTTACCATTCCGTTTGCTACATTTCTGGGATTTAATGCGGATAAAGTGCCCGATATCGACCTGAACTTTTCGGGAGAATATCAGCCGCGCATTCATAAATATACCGGCGAGCTGTTCGGTGAGGATCATGTCTTCCGTGCCGGGACGATTGCTACAGTTGCTGAAAAGACCGCTTATGGCTATGTCAAAAAGTATATGGAGGAACGCGGGATTGAATGTTCCCGCGCGGAAGAAAACCGGCTGGCGGCAGGCTGTACCGGAATCCGGCGCACGACCGGGCAGCATCCGGGCGGCATTGTTGTAGTTCCCCGTGATGTGGAAATTTACGATTTTTGTCCGGTGCAGCATCCGGCAGACGACCCGGAATCTGATATTATAACAACGCATTTTGAATATCATTCGATTGACGCAAATCTGCTCAAGCTGGACGAACTGGGTCATGATGATCCGACAATGATTAAAATGCTTGAGGAAATGACTGGTGTTGTCGCAACTGAGATTCCGTTGGATGATCCCGGTGTCATGAGCCTGTTTACATCAAACGAAGCACTGAAATATGTCGATGATAAGCCGGACCCGATCCTGGGAGAGCTGGGTTGTCTCGCGGTGCCGGAATTCGGTACAAAATTTGTTCGGGGCATGGTAAGTGATACCAAGCCGCATAATTTTGATGATTTGCTATGTATTTCCGGTCTGTCGCACGGTACGGACGTATGGCTGGGGAATGCTGCCGATCTGGTCGCAAAAGGCGTTCCGCTGAGCCAGTGTATCTGCTGCCGTGATGATATTATGAATTATCTGATTGGCAAAGGGCTTGACCCGCTGATGTCATTTAAGATTATGGAGGCAGTGCGAAAAGGCAAGGTTGCGAAAGCAGGCTTTGATGCTGGCTGGGAAGAGGCTATGCGTGAGCATGAGGTGCCGGACTGGTACATTGATTCATGTCGAAAAATCAAGTATATGTTCCCAAAGGCGCACGCGGTCGCATATGTAATGATGGCCTATCGAATTGCCTGGTTTAAGGTACATATTCCGCTGGCGTTTTATGCAGCCTATTTCAGCATCCGGGCGAAAGGCTTTGATGCCTCCTGCATGATTAAGGGGGATGCGGTGGCCGTCGAGAAATATCAGGAACTTCGCCGGAAGGAAAGCGATAAAACGATTTCAAATGCAGAAAAGGATACAATGACCACGCTTGAGGTCTGTCATGAATTTTACCGGCGCGGATTTATTTTTGAATCAATGGATGTTTACAAATCGGACGCGACGAAATTTATAATTACAGACAGAGGTTTGATTCCGCCGTTTACCTCCATGCCCGGCATTGGCGAACAGGCGGCGCTTGGTATCGTTGGCGAACGTGAAAACGGCAGGTTCCTTTCTTCGGAAGAGCTTTCTATCCGCTGCCCGAAGGTTTCCAGCTCGGTGATTGAGCTGCTCAGCCAGATTGGCGCATTGGGGGACATGCCAAAATCTACGCAGGTCAGCCTGTTCTGACGAGGAGATTATAAATAGAATGGTTTGGATTTGTTTTGGAGATTCTGCGAAAGGCAGCCTTTTATGTTTTCAGCGTATCGGCATACCGGATTTCGGGTGTGAACCTGTGATTTCATTGATTGATGACTTGTCCATAGGGGACATTTCCGATTTGCAGGATCAGAAAAAACGGGCATTTGGCATTTGTCCTTGGAAGGACGACCCTGAATTTGCCGGAGAGGCAGAAAAATGCACAGAGCATTATTATAACGAAGCGATTCCGGCATTTGAAGCAATTTCCGAAGCCGTAATCTGGTATGGGGATAGTGCGTTTGAACGGTGCGGTATGCTGCGGGCAGCGCATGATTTATATGCACGCGGCGTTCCGTTTTCGCTGGTGCATGTTGGCTGTCTGGAAGGGGAGATGCCGCCGCCCCTTCCAGCTGCAAAGGCTTCCGGGCCGATTGCGTTTTTTATGGATGGTTCAGGGGAGAAATCCAAATTGCCGGGTTTCATGTTTCGTCATACGCAGCATTTTTTTCTGCGGCGTATATATGGCCGGTTCCGTCAGCGTCAGTATCGGGCCCGACAGGCTCAGAAAATTATTTTCCGCGGCGTGGGTGAACTGGAACCAGAAACGGCGTTGTACTTTTACCGCAGGCGGCGCAGTGTCCGTGCGTGTGAAGCAAAACTGCTTTACAGAGAATGGGAGCGCTTAGTGCAGGAAAATGCACCGCTCCGTGCTGTAGAAAACGGCAGGCTGATTTCAGTACCGGCAGAATATTATGATGAAACGATTCTGGAAAACACTCCGGAAAAAGAAACCTGCGCTGCATTTGTAGTTGGCAGAACCTTGGGAAAACATGCCATAAATGACTGCTTCATTTTCGCACGGATTTGTGCATTGGCAGCCTGTGGGAAGCTGGAAATCCTTCAAAAAGGCGGAAATTATCGGGAAACAACGGTCAGGAAGCCGCATAAGGCTTGACGGATGGGATTTGTCGTGTTATTATACTAAAGCGATAAAGTATATGAAGGAGTATTTATAAAAGTTATGAATTATATTTCGACGCCCGAGGGAACAAGGGATCTGCTGTTTACCGCAACACGCGCACTCCGAAACACCGAACAGTGCATCCGTGCAACGCTTGAAAAGCGCGGCTATGAGGAGATTATCACGCCGGTAATGGAATATTATGATGTATTCCGGCACGCAAATCCGGCGCAGTCCCAGGAGGTCATGGTTAAGGCCTCTGACCGAAATGGGCGTATCTGTGTCATGCGTCCAGACAATACGACGCCGATTGCCCGCGTAGCGGCGTCCCGCTTTCCTGACGAGGCATTTCCGGCTCATATTTATTATTGCCAGAATGTCATCCGTGCGGTTGCGGACGATCACGGGCACCGCGGCGAGGTCCTTCAAATCGGTGCCGAGCTGATTGGAGCCGATGGGTTGGAGGCAGATCTCGACATCCTTTCGGCTGCATTTGACGCGCTTGCGGGCGCCGGTGCCGGATTCCGCATTGAACTGGGTCACGCAGGCATTTATAAAGGGCTGATTTCTTCCCTGGGCGTACCGGAAGAAACAGCCGAAGAGATTCGCAGGCTGATTGAAACCAAGAGCTTTGCGGCACTGGGCGACATACTGGAGCCTTACCGTGACCGGGAAGCATACCGC
The DNA here is from genome assembly GCA_910589115.1 of uncultured Clostridia bacterium. Lineage (GTDB taxonomy): Bacteria > Bacillota > Clostridia > Oscillospirales > Butyricicoccaceae > QXXE01. The sequence continues at coordinate 68,709 of CAJUSB010000001.1, forward strand.
GCATTAAAGGCGATGCCGCAGCTTTTTGGCGGCGCAGAGGTATTGGAAGAGGCTGAGCGCCTGACCGAAAATCCGGAGGCGCGTGCTGCTTTTGCTTATTTGAGAACACTGCTGGAAGCGCTGAGCAGAGCGGGGCATCGTGACGCGGTCATGATTGATCTCGGGCTGGTTCATGAGCTGGATTATTATACAGGCATGATGTTCCGGGGGTACGCAGGCGGTGCAGGTGCATCAATTCTGCGCGGCGGACGTTATAATGCACTGTGCGGAAAATTTGGCCGCAGTCTTGCGGCGGCAGGTTTTGCAGTTGATTTGGAGGCATTGACCGAGGCTGGCCCGGCCGCAGACGGCGCGGAAGGCTCCGGACGGATTCGGATTGCTCTGACAAAAGGCCGGCTCGAAAAGAAAACCCTTGCACTTTTGAAAAATTCGGGGTATGATATTTCTGAGCTGGAAAGCCCGTCAAGAAAACTGATTTTTCTGCTGCCCGGTTCAGACGTTGAGGTCGTATTGGCAAAGGCTGCTGACGTGATCACTTATGTCGAGCATGGCGTGTGTGATATGGGCGTTGTCGGCAAGGATACCATCATGGAAAAGGGCGGTTCATTCTATGAAATGGTTGACCTTGGCTTTGGGAAGTGCCGCTTTGCAGTAGCTGCCAAAAAGGGGAAGGATGTTTACGGTGGTTATAAAATGCCGGTGATTGCAACCAAGTACCCAGCGGTTACAAAGGCGTTTTTTGAGAAAAAGAACATTGATGTTGTGACAATTAAAATTGAAGGTTCAGTCGAGCTTGCACCCCTTTTGGAGCTTGCAGACGCTATTGTCGATATTGTTGAAACCGGATCGACACTCCGGGAAAACGGCCTTGAGGTTGTGGAGGAGGTTGCCCCGATTTCGGCGCGTTTGATCGTTAATCTTGCATCGGCTAAGCTGAAAAAGCAGCAGATACAGCGGGTCATTGGCGAGCTCGAACGTGGATTGGAGGAATAAAGACTATGTTTTTACAGACAGTCGTCGCCGATGGGCAGGCGGAGGTCCGGTTTATTGAAGAAATGAAAGCCCGTGCTGCCGAGACGCGCTGTGATATTGAGGAAACCGTACAAAAAATCATGGACGATGTGCGGATACGCGGGATGGCTGCGGTAGAGGAATATTCCCAGCGCTATGATAAAGTAAAGCCCTTTACAGTGGCAAAGGAAATCATTGACAAAGCATATCATGGCTGTTCGCCCGATTTGCGGGACGCACTGGAACAGGCTGCGGAAAACATTCGTGACTACCACGAGAAAATGCTTGTAAAAAGCTGGGAATACGAACGTGCGCCGGGCGCAGTGCTTGGCCAGACCGTACGCGGGTTGAAACGGGTCGGGCTGTATGTCCCCGGAGGCACGGCAGCTTATCCTTCCTCGGTGCTTATGACGGCCATTCCTGCAAAGGTTGCAGGGGTCGAAGAGCTGATTATCGTCACTCCGCCGACCGAAAATCTCTCGGTCGAGGTATTGACGGCAGCGCGTATTGCGGGAGTTGATACGATTATTGCGGTTGGCGGCACGCAGGCGATTGCGGCGCTGACCTATGGGGCAGACTTTATCCCGCAGGTGGATAAGATTGTCGGGCCCGGTAATGCGTATGTGGCGGCGGCGAAAAAAATGGCTTTCGGGACGGTGGACATTGATATGATTGCAGGCCCGTCTGAGGTATTGGTCATTGCCGACCACACTGCAAACCCGTCTTACATTGCGGCTGATATGCTCAGCCAGTCGGAACATGACCGGCTGGCGTCAGCTGTGCTGCTGACCGATTCCATGGCGCAGGCTCAGGCCATTTCCGTGGAAATGGAGCGGCAGGCACGCGGTTTACCGCGCTGGGAGATTATTCGTGATTCGGTGCGTAACTATGGCTGTGCAATCGTTTTTGATGATTTGAAGGATGCCTGCGAGATGGCAAACAAGGTTGCGCCTGAACATCTGGAAATTGTTACGGCAAATCCGCGGGAGCTTTTGCCGTATTTGGACAATGCGGGAGCGATTTTCCTGGGGCCTTACAGCCCGGAGCCGCTGGGCGATTATATGGCCGGGCCCAGCCATGTGCTGCCAACCTCTGGCACAGCGCGTTTCTTTTCTCCGCTGTCAACCGATACGTTCCTGAAAAAAACCAGCGTAATAGAATATTCCCGCGAACAGCTGAAGACACTTTCGGCTGGTATCATCGGTCTGGCAGAGGCAGAGAGGCTGGATGCACATGCAAATTCGGTACGTATCCGATTCACAGAGGAGGATTGATATGCGCAGCACGGAAATCATGCGGGAAACCCGCGAAACCTGCATAAAACTCTTTCTTTCACTGGATGGAGGAATGCGGGAAATTGATACGGGCATTGGTTTTTTCGATCATATGCTGAATTCTTTTGCAGTGCATGGAGGCTTTGGCCTGACCGTACACTGTAAGGGGGATTTGGCTGTTGACGGACATCATACGGTAGAGGATGTTGGAATCGTACTCGGTCAGGCGCTTGCACAGGTGTTAGGCGGGAAGCGCGGCATAGCCCGTTTTGGTTCTTCCTATGTGCCGATGGATGAAGCGCTCGGCTTCTGTGCGCTGGACTGTTCAGGCCGGCCGTTCCTTGTATTCGATGCACCGATGCCGCAGCCCATGTGCGGGCAGTATGATACCTCTTTAACTGTGGAATTCATGCGTGCACTGGCGATGAATGCGGGCCTGACCCTTCATCTGAAATGCCTTTACGGCAGTAATGCACATCACATTACAGAAGCGCTGTTTAAGGCGCTTGGGCGTGCCCTGTGTCAAGCGGTTTCATTAACAGCAAATCAGGAAGTTCTGAGCGCAAAGGGGACCCTGTAAAGCAAAGATGCTTGTTGCAGAATCATCATTTCCATGCAGTTCTACGGCCTGTACGAAAGATACGGGAACAGGCGTTTCTTGAAAAATTGCAAAAGTCCGGAGGGCAGGCCCTTCCGGCGCGTCCCGCGCAGGGACGTTACAAGAAGGTTGGTAATCAATAAATGGGGTATATAGCAATCGTTGATTATGGCGCTGGGAATTTAATGAGCGTTCACAATTCACTGGACTTTTTGGGTGCAGAAAACCGGGTTGCGGCTTCGCCGGATGTGATCCGGGAGGCTGCCGGGGTCATCCTGCCCGGAGTGGGAGCGTTTCCGGATGCGATGGCAGCGCTGCACGGTTCCGGCCTGCTGGAGGCTGTGCTGGATGCCGCAGCGCACAAGCCGTTCCTGGGGATCTGCCTGGGGATGCAGATGCTGTTCGATGAATCCGATGAAATCCGTCCCTGTAAAGGACTCGGGTTGCTGCCCGGAAGGATCGAACGGATTGAGACGCCGCTCAAGCTGCCGCAGATTGGCTGGAACGCGCTTGAAATCCTGCGGCCAAATGCGCTGACTGCCGGGCTTCGTCCCGGGGATTATGTTTATTTTGTTCATAGCTTTATGGCAAAGCCCGCAAACCGGGAAGATCTCGCCTGTACGACCGATTATGGTGCTGAGATTCCGGCAATGGTGGCACGCGGACAGGTGTACGGCTGCCAGTTCCACCCGGAGAAGAGCGGCGATGCCGGGCTGTCCATTTTACGGAATTTTGCAAAGCTGACGGAGGAGAGAGCATGATCATTTTACCGGCAATCGACCTGAAGGGCGGGCAGTGCGTCCGCCTCCGGAAAGGGGACTATGCAACCGCGCATAAGGTTGCGGAGGATGCAGTTGGTACGGCAAAGGAGTTCCTTTCAGCCGGTGCGCGCCTGATTCATATGGTTGACTTGGACGGTGCGAAAAGCGGTTCGCGTGCAAATTATGATGTAGTGCGCAGGGTGATTGACCAGACCAGTGCAGCGGTTGAGTTGGGCGGGGGCATCCGTTCCATGGAGGATCTCCGGTTTGTGCTTGGCCTTGGCGTATCGCGGGCGGTAATTGGTTCGGCTGCTGTCCGAAACCCGCATTTTGTCAAAGAAGCGGTTTCCATATTTGGGGAGCGGATCGCTGTTGGCATTGATGCGCGGGGCGGTACGGTGCGCACCGATGGCTGGATGAACGATACAGGCGAGGATTACATTGCATTTGCGCGGAAAATGGCCGGTTATGGCGTCAAAACAATTATTTACACCGATATTGAAAAGGACGGAATGCTGGAAGGCCCCAACTTTACACAGCTGGAAGCGCTGCGGCAGGCAGTTTCATGCGTGATTGTCGCATCAGGCGGCGTTTCGACGCTGGAGGATGTGCGGCGGCTGAAAGCATTGGGAATTGATGAAGCGATTGCGGGGAAAGCGGTCTATACCGGTGCGCTTGATCTTGCAGCCGCGATCCGGGAGGCGGAATAATGCTGGCAAAACGAATCATCCCCTGCCTGGACGTGAAGGATGGACGCGTAGTGAAGGGCATCAATTTCGTCGGGCTGCGGGACGCGGGCGATCCGGTCGAGCTTGCCAAGTTTTATTCTTCACAGGGCGCGGATGAAATTGTTTTCCTGGATATTACTGCAACCTGTGAGAATCGAGACACCATTGCTGATGTGGTGCGGCGCACCTGCCGGGAGGTTTTTGTGCCGGTTACCGTAGGCGGAGGCATTCGCACAGCGGATGATTTCCGGGATATCCTGCGTGCAGGTGCGGATAAAATCTCGGTCAATTCTGCCGCTGTCAAAAACCCGTCCCTGATTGATGCAGCAGCGGAAAAATACGGTTCGCAGTGTGTGGTCGTTGCGATTGACGGACGGAAGACCGGGAAGACACCTTCTGGTTTTGAGGTATATGTCGCTGGCGGACGTACACCGACCGGGCTTGATGCGGTTGCATGGGCGAAGGAGGCCTTCCGGCGAGGCGCAGGTGAAATCCTTTTGACCTCAATGGACCGGGACGGTACAAAATCCGGTTTTGACCTGGAGCTTACTGGTGCGGTGTGTGATGCAGTTACGATTCCAGTGATTGCGTCAGGCGGATGCGGTACGCTGGCACATTTCTCCGAGGTGTTTGAAAAAACCGGGGCGGATGCCGCACTTGCAGCGTCGCTGTTCCACTACGGCGAGCTCACAATAGATGAGGTCAAGCAGCATCTTGCGCAGAAGCATATCCCGGTAAGGCAATGAACGGGTGGTTTTATGGAACTGAAACAATTTTTTCAAAAAGCAGAACTGATTCCAGTCATTTGTCAGGATGAGCGCAGCGGTGAGGTGCTGATGCTGGGCTATGCGAATGAAGAGGCCCTGCGGCTGACAATGGAAAGCGGAACGGCATGGTTTTTTTCGCGCAGCCGGCAGAAGCTGTGGAATAAAGGGGAAACCTCTGGCAATTTTATTTATGTCAGCCGGATCTTGTCCGACTGTGATGACGATACCCTGATTTATTCCGGCATCCCGGCAGGCCCGGTGTGCCACACGGGGAGCCGCACCTGCTTTTATACAGAATTATGGCATAAGGGGGAAAACGGATGAATTCCTTTGAACAAATGGCGGCGGTCATACGACAGCGCAGAGAGGAGCCGATGGAAGGTTCTTATACGTGTTATTTATTTGAAAAGGGGCTTGACAAGGTCCTGAAAAAGGTCGGCGAAGAGTGCGCTGAAACCATTATTGCCGCCAAAAATGCCGACAAGGCCGAGCTGGTTGGAGAAATTAACGACGTTTTCTATCATATGATGGTTATGATGGAGCTTTGCGGCGTTTCGCTTGATGATGTGACGAAGGAAATGGACGCACGAGCAGAAAAAATCGGAAACCTGAAAAACTTCCATGTTTCCGATCATAATACCTGACCATTGGAAGCCCGCCGGAAAGCGGGCTTTTTTCATAAAAATATCGACTGTGAATTTGCTTTATCTTATACTCGCTCTCAGAGAAATTTGACGCAGCCGCCCCTTCGTCCCGCCGTCCTGTTGGCGGGACGAAGCAGGCGGATAAACAGCAGTAACCGCACCTGTTCCCCGCCGCAGCGGAGGAAGGGAGTCCAGAGGGACACGTCCCTCTGGCGCTGTCTGCGCAAGACCGCCCGCCGCGTAGGCGGAACAAACGACTGGCTCCAATGCGTGCGAGTATAGATAAATGCCAGAATAACCGCATTTGGAACTGTCAGCAGTCGCAATCCCGGACTGCCAGCTGTTTTTATGTGATTTCCGCCCTTTCCCCAAATTCACAAAATATTCATGTTATTCTTCTTGACTTCTTGCTGCAATGGTGGTAAATTAGTGTTAGCACTCAAGAGGACAGAGTGCTAACACCGGAAGGAGGCGGTATTGCCATGGAGCTTTCCGAGCGTAAAAAGCAGATACTGAAAGCGATCATCGGTGAATATGTCCTGACTGCCGAACCGGTCGGCTCAAAGACGCTTGCCGCGATGCCCGGCGTCAGTTATTCTTCCGCTACGATTCGCAATGAAATGAGCGAGCTGGAAGAAATGGGCTATCTGGAAAAACCCCACGCTTCAGCCGGGCGTATCCCGTCCCCGATGGGCTACCGCCTGTATGTTGACGAACTGATGGGCAGTGCCAGTGTGCCTACCGCCAGGGATGACGACGCGCTGAGCCACATGACCAAGCTCAAAGTGAAGGAGCTTGACAGGCTGATACAGGAGGCTGGGCGGCTGATTTCCACGCTGACCGATTATACGGCTGTTGCCGTTACGCCGTCGCGCAGCCGAACGGTCATCCGCCGTTTTGAGCTGATTTCCATTGACGAGCTGAATTTCGTGATTGTGATTGTTACAACGACCGGTGAGGTCAAAAATAAGCTGACCCGTACTGCCGCGCCCGTCTCGAAAGAGGAGTCTGAACTGCTGAGTTATGTGCTGAATCAGACCCTTACCGGCATTCCTGTAGAGGAGATTACCGCAGAGCGGTTTGACATTGTCCGGCGTGCTGCCGGGCTGAGCGCGCTGCTGGCGCCGGTTGCCGAATATATTGCCGAGCTGATCGAGGAGCTTGGGCATCAAAAGGTTTACCTGGAAGGCGCAAGCAAGCTGCTCCGTTTCCCTGAATATTCTGATACGGCGAAAGCAAGTGCGCTGTTGGATTATATGTCAGACAGCGGCAGGCTGCTGCCAATGGCGCCGCCGAAAAACGGCATACAGTTTTTCATCGGCCCTGAAAACGGAGAAAACCCGCTTTCCGATGCTTCTATGATTTATGCAAAATATGACATCGGCGAATTGGGGCAGGGCATGATCGGTATTGTCGGGCCGACGCGCATGGATTATGCGGCGCTTTCTGCGCGGCTGTCCCACTTTGCGGAGGGCTTGAACAGGCTGATTACAAGCACTTTTTTAGAGGGGCCCGATCAGGAAGGGGAACCCTAGTGCTCCATCCGGCCAGGAATCGTTAAAAAATAAATATAAAATAGAGGTAATGTCATGATGTCTAAAAAGAAGACTCCCAAAGCGGAGGACCCTGTAGAGGAAGTTTCCGCAGAGGCTGCCGCGCCTGAAACGGCAGAGGAAAAGGCCGTTGCGGAACCGGAAGCACCTCCGGCAGAAGCTGTTCAGGAGGATCTTCAGGCCAAGTATGATGATTTGAATGACCGTTTCATGCGTATGGCGGCGGAATATGATAATTTCCGCAAGCGCAGCCAGCGGGAGCGCGAGGGTGTTCACGCAGAGGCGGTTGCCTACGCCGTAAAGGCACTGCTGGCGACAGTCGATAATCTTGAGCGTGCACTGAAAGCGGAGACTGCTGATGCCGAATATAAAAAAGGTGTTGAAATGACCTATCAGCAGCTTTTGGAGGCATTCAAGGGCTTGGGCGTTACGCTGATTGAGAGCGCCCCAGGCACAGCGTTTGACCCGAATTTCCACAATGCAGTCATGCACACCGAGGATGAAGCCTTTGGGGAAAACGAAATTACCGAGGTTTTCCAGCAGGGCTTCCAGATTGACGGAAAGGTGATCCGTCATGCGATGGTAAAGGTCGCAAACTAATCGGAAAATATAATCTACTGATAAATCGAAAAAGGAGATTTTTGAATCATGGGCAAGATCATTGGTATTGATTTAGGTACAACGAATAGCTGTGTATCCGTAATGGAGGGCGGCGAAGCCGTTGTCATTGCAAATGCTGAGGGTGGGCGCACCACCCCGTCTGTAGTTGCGTTTTCCAAGACTGGAGAGCGCATGGTTGGCCAGGTCGCAAAGCGTCAGGCCGTTACGAATGCTGACCGCACGATCTCTTCTATTAAACGTCAGATGGGTTCGGACTACCGTGTAACGGTTGACAGCAAGCAGTATTCCCCGCAGGAGGTTTCCGCAATGATCCTCCAGAAGCTGAAAGCGGATGCAGAGGCTTATATTGGTTCTGCTGTTACGCAGGCGGTCATTACAGTTCCTGCATATTTCACCGACTCCCAGCGTCAGGCAACCAAGGATGCTGGCCGCATTGCCGGTTTGGAAGTGCTGCGTATCATTAACGAGCCGACGGCGGCAGCACTTGCTTACGGTGTTGATAAGGAAACCGAGCAGAAGGTTATGGTTTATGACCTTGGCGGCGGTACTTTCGATGTGTCCATTCTCGATATTGGCGACGGCGTGCTGGAAGTGCTTGCCACCGCAGGCAATAACCGTCTTGGCGGCGATGACTTTGATGACCGTGTTGTCCGCTGGATGATCGACCAGTTTAAGAAGAGCGACGGGATTGACCTTTCAACTGATAAGATGGCAATGCAGCGCCTGAAAGAGGCGGCAGAGAAAGCAAAGATTGAGCTTTCCGGCATGACTTCCACGTCTATCAATCAGCCGTATATTACAGCCGATGCAACCGGCCCGAAGCATCTCGAGCTGACGCTGACCCGTGCAATGTTTAATGAGCTGACTGCTGACCTTGTCGAAGCAACGATGGGGCCGGTCCGCCAGGCCATGAGCGACGCAGGGCTCCAGCCGGGCGACCTGTCCAAGGTGTTGTTGGTTGGCGGTTCCTCCCGTATCCCTGCGGTGCAGGATGCGGTGCGTAATATCACTGGTAAGGACGGATTCAAGGGGATTAACCCGGATGAATGTGTTGCGATTGGCGCGGCAATCCAGGGCGGCGTGCTTGGCGGTGAGGTCAAGGATGTACTGTTGCTTGATGTTACGCCGCTGTCTCTTGGCATTGAGACGCAGTATGGTGTATTTACCCGCCTGATCGACCGCAATACCACGATCCCGACCAAGAAGAGCCAGATTTTCTCGACGGCAGCGGATAACCAGCCGCAGGTAGAGATCCATGTATTGCAGGGCGAGCGTGATATGGCGGCTGGCAATAAGACCCTTGGCCGCTTTAATCTGGACGGCATTGCGCCTGCGCCGCGCGGCGTACCGCAGATTGAGGTAACCTTTGATATTGATGCAAACGGTATTGTCAATGTTTCTGCAAAGGATCTTGGTACCGGCCGCGAGCAGAAGATTACAATTACTGCTTCCTCCAACCTGTCACAGGAGGAAATCGAGAAGGCTATGCGTGAGGCAGAGCAGTTTGCCGCTGAGGATAAGAAGAATAAGGAAAGTGCCGAGGCACGCAATAGTGCAGAGCAGTTGGTGTTCCAGTCTGAAAAGGCACTGAATGAGCTGGGCGACAAGGTTTCTGCGGATGAAAAGAGCCGGGTAGAGTCCGAGATTGGCAAGGTCAAGGAAGCGCTCAAAGGAAATGACACCGAAATGATTAAGATGGCGACCGAGAGCCTGTCCAAGGCGTTTGGGGAGATTGCGCAGAAGATTTATGCGCAGCAGGGCCCGCAGGGTGCGCCTGACATGGGCGGTATGGGCGGCCAGCCGGGCGGCAGCGCAAACGGCGGTGCAGACGGTGACTTTGTGGACGCTGATTTCACTGAGGTCCATGATAATTAACGGAAAAGCAGAAAGGGAGAAGGCGGGACGGGTTTCCCGCCTGTCCCCTTGTCTGAAAATAGTTTCGAGGTGATGGATCATGGCTGATAAACGAGATTATTATGAGGTGCTTGGCATCTCCAAGGGAGCAAGCGATGATGAGATAAAAAAGGCGCACCGCAAGCTCGCAAAAAAATACCATCCGGACTTAAATAAGGATAATCCGGAGGCGGCAGAAAAATTTAAGGAGCTGAATGAAGCGTATGAGGTGCTTTCCGATAAGGATAAGCGGGCCAAATACGACCAATTTGGCTTTGCGGGCGTTGACCCGAATTATGGCGGCGGAGGCGGCGGTTTTGGCGGCTTCGGCGGGTTTGACATGGGTGACCTTGGCGGTATTTTTGATGCATTCTTTGGCGGTGGGGGCGGCTCCTCCCGCTCGCGGCGGAATGCGCCGCAGCGTGGCGAGACCCTTCAGCAGCGGCTGATGCTGTCCTTTGAGGAGGCGGCATTTGGCTGTGAAAAGGAAATTACCATTAGCCGTGTGGAGAGCTGTGAGGCCTGCGGTGGTTCTGGTGCTGCACCCGGTACATCGGCGGAAACCTGTTCCAGATGCCGCGGAAGCGGCACTGTGACGCAGACCCAGCGCACGCCTCTTGGTATGTTCCAGACGCAAAGCCCTTGCCCGGAGTGCCGTGGTACAGGAAAAATCATCAAGACGCCCTGCAAAAAATGTGCCGGAAAAGGGAAGGTGCGCAACAGCCGCACATTAAAGGTAAAGATCCCTGCCGGCATTGATGATGGGCAGTCGATCCAGCTGCGCGGGCAGGGTGGTGCAGGAACAAACGGCGGCCCGGCAGGGGACGTGATTGTAACCATTGGCATCCGTCCGCACCCGTTGTTTACGCGTGAGGGGTCGGATGTGCTTTGTGAAATCCCGATTTCTTTCACGCAGGCTGCGCTGGGCGTGACGCTGCAAGTGCCAACGATTGACGGAAAAATTGAGTACCAGGTCCCGGAGGGGACGCAGACCGGCACTGTATTCCGTATGCGCGGAAAGGGCATTCAGAATGTCAACGGACGCGGCAGGGGCGATCAATTTGTGCGCGTCAACATTGAGGTACCCAAAAACCTATCCCAAAAGCAAAAGGATTTACTGCGGGAATTTGAGGAATCCAGCAACGCGAACCACACCGCAAGGCAGAGCTGGTGGGACAAGGTAAAGAATGCATTCAAGGGAGAATGAACTGCGCAGTCCCCGTTTTGTTCGCCTGCGCGGCGGGCGGTCCTGCGCGGACGGCGCCAAAGGGACGTGTCCCTTTGGAATCCCTTTCTCCGCTGCGGCGGGGGAGGGGTGCGCCGTGGCGGTTAGTGCGTGCTGTTTCGCCCGCCAAAAGGACGGCGGGCGAAACGGGGAAGGTTTCTGAATGTGGGTATCATCCAAAAAACTCGTCCAGCTGGACGAGTTTTTTCAAACGCTTGTTGGGGAATCAGGATAAGTGCCGGATACGGTGGGGCGGAAGATTCCGAGCGGCTTTTATGGAAGCTGATGTCAGCAGCAGCCAAGCAGGCGGAGCAGCTCCGGCAAATCCCGGTAATCTGAAATAACGGCATTGGCGCCAAGTGTATACAGCTCTTCGGCGGGAAGCATGGAGGACACGCCGACCACCAGTCCCGCACCGGCCCGGCAGGCGGACTGGATTCCGGCACGGGAGTCCTCAAAAATAGCACAGCCAGCAGGCGGCAGGCCAAGTTTTTCTGCCGCGCGAAGGAAAATATCCGGCGCTGGCTTACATGGGAACGTACCGTCATTAAGAACAACGCGGCGCAGGTCAAACCAGCGTCCCAGGGCAAGCTGGCCAAAGAAAAAGCGAACATTGGTGTGCCCGGAGGCGGTAGCAATGTTCACCAGGATTTTTCGGCGTGACAGCTCATCTAAAAACTGTGGCAGTCCGTTTGCCAGACGGAAGATGCTGCTTTTCTGGCAAAGAGTACGGTAAACATATTCTTTTTGTTCTTCTAGTGCGGCAGCCTCTTCCCGTGGGACATCACGCCCCAGAAAGTAAGAAAGGGTTGCTTCAATGCTCCGGCCATGAATATATTCTTGGAATTCTGCATCGGTAGCATCGCGGCCGGTCAGATCTTTCAGAAAGCCGCGCCATGCCTGCTCCTGAATGGGCTGGTCGAAAAACATAGTCCCATTAAAATCAAAAATAATCCCTTCCATAATAACATCCTTATATTCAGATTTCATGTTTGTAATTATTATACATCAGGCATATGATATTTGTCAGCCCTCAAATTATCCAATCTTTCGCGTGTGTCCATGTGGATTTTTGAATTGCAGCCGGAGGGGACACGGCCCTTCCTTGTAGCCGATTGGCCGCAGGGCGCTTCCAGCAAATTCCGAAAAAAGGCCTTGCCATCCCTGATAAAATATGCTATAGTAAACCCACATATAGATGATAAGCCGATAGCTGCGGAGTGCCTGGCTGAGGGTGCTGCGGCCGGCGGTGATGTAAAAAACACCAAAAAATAAAAAGGTAGGCCTGAGCACGGTGAAAATGCTCAGGCTTCCGCACGTTAATATATGGCCCGGCAGCGGGCAGGACATATGGAAGAGAAGAGGGGAACGGTGTGCATAATTGGTTTTACCGGCGGACGGGTGGATTCCGTCCGTCTCTGATGATGGTAATCGGTTTTTTAGCGGTTATTTTTGCAGGGGCGCTGCTGCTTATGACGCCGCTGGCTTCCCGCTCGGGTACATGGACGGATTTTATGACGGCGCTGTTTACAGCTACCAGTGCGACTTGTGTGACTGGTCTTGTGCTGGTCGATACGGCACAGCATTGGAACAATTTCGGGCAGTTGATAATTCTTCTGTTGATTCAGGTCGGCGGGCTTGGCTTTATGACGATTGCAACGCTGTTTTCGTTGGTGACGCGGCGCACAATTACCCTGCGGGAACGGATGGTGCTGTCAGCTGGGCTGAATCTGACTGATTCGGCAGGGATCGTCCGGCTGACCAGGCGGGTACTGCTGGGAACGCTTGCCTTTGAGGGGATTGGTGCGGCTATTTTGGCCTGTCGGTTTGCATTGGATTATGGTCTGGTAAAAGGTTTGAAATTTGGGATATTCCACTCGGTTTCTGCTTTTTGCAATGCTGGCTTTGACCTTTTAGGGGAAGAAAAGGCGTTTACTTCCATGAGTGCATATGTGGATGATCCGGTGATCTGTCTGACGCTGATCGCGCTGATTGTTATTGGCGGGCTTGGTTTTTTTGTATGGAGCGATTTATATGAAAAGCGTGCGTTTCGCCGGTTCAGGCTGCATACCAAGCTGACGCTTGTCACAACGGGGGCATTGCTGCTTTCGGGATGGCTGCTGACGCTGTGGTTTGAATGGACAAACCCGGATACACTGGGCGCATTGGGCACGCCAGGGAAGCTGCTGGCGGCAGCGTTTCAATCGGCAACCCTGCGCACGGCGGGTTTCAGTGCACTCGATCAGGGGGCGCTGACTGGTTCCAGCCAGGGTTTGGCTGTCGTGTTTATGCTGATTGGCGGCTCGCCCGGTTCGACCGCAGGCGGGATGAAAACGGTCACAATCGCGGTTCTGTTGATGACGGCTTGGACAGCCATTTGCGGACGGACTGAGGTTGTGGCATTTGGGCGGCGGATTTCGCCGCGTGCAATTATGAACGCGGTTACTATGCTGGTTGTTGGTACAGTGTTTGCTTTTGGCGGCTCTATCCTGATGTCGCATATTGAAGGGCTTCCGTTCCTGTCCTGTTTATATGAAGTGGCGTCGGCATTTGGGACGGCAGGGCTGTCCACTGGGATTACGCCGGGGCTGTCAACTTTTTCACAGTGTCTGTTGATTGTACTGATGTATTTTGGACGTGTAGGCGTGCTGACGCTAGGGGTAGGCATACTGATGCGCAGGCAGTCGCCGCCGAAGATCACATATCCGGAAGGTCAGGTCATGGTGGGCTGAACCGGAAAGCATATGGTTAATCGGAAAGGAGTATGGGGATGAAATCATTCCTGATAGTTGGGCTGGGGCGGTTTGGCTGCTCGGTTGCACGGAAGCTGTGCGAGCTGGGAAATGAAGTGCTTGTAATTGATCGTGATGCGGATGCCGTGCAGCACATTGCGGAGGATGTCACACATGCAATCGTTGGTGACGCGACGGATGAAGCGGTACTGCGGGGTGCCGGGGCACGTAATTTTGACTGTGCCGTGGTTGCGGTTGCATCGGATATTGAAGATAGCGTTTTGACGACTGCGCTGCTGAAGGAGGCCGGTGTGCCTCATGTCATTGCAAAGGCGCGCAGCAGCCTGCACCGGCTGGTGCTTCAGCGGGTCGGTGCAGATGAGATTGTATTCCCGGAGGAAGAAATGGGGGTACGGCTTGCCCGGACGATGAGTATGCGTTCATTCTTGGATTATGTAAGTGTGACGGATGATTTTTCCATTGCAGAGCTGCCGGTGCCCTCGAAGTGGGTGGGGAAGACTCTGATCCAGTTGAATGTCCGTGCAAAATATGGCGTAACGATTCTCGCGACAAGGCCGAAGGACAGCGAAAAGCTGACACTCAGTCCCGACCCTTCCGCACCGCTGCACGAGGGGCTGGTTTTGGTGGTAATTGGCACGAACGAAGATCTTGAAAAGGTTGGGAAACGGGCATGATACCGATTGAAAGCCGGCAAAATCATACCATCCGCCATCTTGCGCGGCTGGCCCGGGATAAAAAATACCGGCGGGCGGCGGGGGAGCTCGTGTGCGAAGGGGATAAGATGCTGGCAGAAGCCCTTTCCTCCGGTGTGCGGGTCAAGACGGTGCTGCTGCGAAGTTCCGGCAGCCTGGACAGCCGCACGCTCAGCCTGTGCCGCCGTGCAGAGGAGCAGGGTGCGGCGCTTTTTTCGGCGGAACCGCCTGTTTTTGCGTTGGCAAGCGATGTAGAGACGCCACAGGGGACGATTTTCAGCTGTGAAAGCCCGGTGTTGTCCAAGGCGCTTCCGTCTGTGCGTTCGGCTATGCTGCTGGACGGCGTGCAGGACCCTGGCAATATTGGCACGATTATCCGCACGGCCGAGGCATTCGGGCTGGATGCGCTCATTCTCTGTGAGGGCTGTGCCGATCCGACGGCCCCCAAGGTGCTGCGTGCGACGATGGGGGCCGTCTTTCGCCAGCCGCTGTATCATATGCCGCTGATATCTGCTGTACAGCAGCTGCGGGAGCAGGGGTTGCCGGTTTATGCGGCGGCTCTGGGCGCAGACAGTGTACCAGTGACCGGGCTTTCGTTGGAACGGTGTGCTGTTGGGGTTGGCAGTGAAGGGCATGGCATTTCCCGAACATTGTCAGAACTTTGTGACAAAAGGATTATTATCCCAATGACAGGGCGTGCGGAATCCTTAAACGCTGGGGTTGCTGCATCCCTGCTGATTTGGGAGATGCGGAAAGCGGCGGCCTTGTGAAATGGGCTGCGCCTGAAACTGACGTCAGCCGCTTCGGAAATATACGCTCCGGTTTTGCCGCGTCTGTTTCCGAAACGGCTGTGAAAGGAGAATGACAACATGGCCGCACGCGTATACTGGTTATGGCTGTCCACCCGGCCCGGGATCGGCGCTCGGGCTGCTGGTAACCTGCTGGATTATTTCGGCAGTCCAGAGGCAGTCTATGCGGCAAGCCGCGGTGCACTGCTGATGTGTGACGGGCTGACACCCGCACAGATCAATGGATTATGTGATAAGAATTTGAACGGTGCCGACCGGTTGCTTGAAGATTGTACAAAAAAGAACATTCATATCCTGACACTGGCTGACAGCAATTATCCTGACCGTTTGCGCCATATTTATGATCCGCCGATTGTACTCTATTGGTATGGCAGGACGCCTGCCTGGGATATTCGTCCGATGATTTCCATTGTTGGCAGCCGCAGGGGCGGGGCATACGGTAAGATGATGGCCAGGCAATTTGCATCCAGCCTGACAGAAAGTGGTTTCCTGATTGTTTCTGGCATGGCAAGCGGGATAGACGGTGAAGCAAATGATAGTGCGGTACTGGCAGGCGGTTCGGTTGCAGTGCTGGGGTGCGGCGTAGACATCTGCTTTCCAAAAGAGAACCGGCGGCTGTATGAGAATTTACGGCTTGGCGGTACGCTCGTCAGTGAGTATCCGCCGGGGACCGAACCCGCCGGATGGCGGTTCCCCCAACGAAACCGGATCATCAGCGGGCTTTCGATTGCTACAATCGTGATTGAAGCGCCGTTTCGGTCCGGGGCGCTGATTACCGCAAGGCTGGCGCTCGACCAGGGGCGGGATGTATACGCGGTGCCGGGCGATTTGGATAAGTGGCGCTCTGCTGGCTGTAATGCCCTGATTCGTGACCATGCAGCCGATCTTTTGACCGACCCGGTCCAGCTGCTCCACGCTTATGGAGGGCTGCTCCGTGAGCCGCCGGATGAAAGGCGGATTTACCGTATTTTCCATGGGCAGGCTGTTCCCAAACGGCCTGACGCAAAGCCAGCGCCCGAAAGCCGGAAAAAAGAACCCGTATTGCCTCAGCCGGAACAGCCGCCGTCTGCCGCGTCCAAAATACAGGAGGCAGAAAAGCCGTCTGAAATATTAGAAGCGCTGCCGATAAAACCGGCCTCTGAACTGCCCAGGCCTTCGTCTGAAGTGCCGCTGCCCGAGGGGCTTTCGCCCGAGGAACGCAGTGTGCTGGAGGCAGTCCGTGCAGGTGCGAAGAGTACCGATCAGCTGATTGCTGCAACCGGGCTTCCGGCGGCGCAGCTGCTATCCCTTGTAACGATGTTGGAGCTGGATGCATTGCTCTGCAATGAGGGCGGCATAATTTCTCTGCCGTGAGCAGGGAGAACGATTTTTAACACCGGCTCCCCGGTGCTGCGATAGATGATTTTGGGAGGAAAATTATGTCTAAACTGGTGATCGTCGAGTCGCCTGCAAAGGCGAAAACGATTGGGAAATATCTTGGCCCGGATTATACCGTCAAGGCATCCATGGGCCATTTACGGGATTTGCCCCGTAAGACGATGGGGGTTGACCTGGAACATGATTTTGAGCCGGAATACATCCCCATTGAAGGAAAGGACAAGCTGATCGCGGAGCTGCGGAAAGCAGCAAAGGCAAGTGATTTTGTCTTTCTTGCAACTGACCCGGACCGCGAAGGGGAAGCTATTTCCTGGCATATTAAGGAGCTGTTCAAGCTCAAAGATTCCAATTCCAAGCGTGTGACCTTTAATGAGATTACAAAAAATGCAGTCCATTACGGCATTGACCATCCGCGTGACCTGGATATTGATTTAGTGGACGCACAGCAGGCGCGCCGTATCCTGGACCGCATTGTTGGCTATCGGCTGTCGCCTTTCCTTTGGCGGAAGGTCAAGCGCGGGCTGTCGGCAGGACGTGTGCAGTCGGTCGCGACCCGTCTTGTGGTTGACCGCGAGAAGGAAATCCGTGCCTTTGTACCGGAGGAATACTGGACAATTGATGCCCAGCTGTTGACTGCGCAGGGCGGTAAGTTTACCGCCCGTTATTACGGTGACCGGAACGGCAAGGCTGAGCTGAAAACCGAAGAGCAGGCCATGGCTGTTATGGCGGCGGTCTCGGGCAATGAATTTACGGTTGGCACGATTAAGCGTGGAAAAAAGAAAAAATCGGTACCTGCGCCGTTCATTACCTCTACGCTTCAGCAGGAAGCGTCCCGCAAGCTGAATATGACCCCGCGCCGTACCATGAGTGTTGCGCAGGAACTTTACGAGGGCGTAGATGTAGAGGGGATCGGCACGACCGGCCTGATCACCTACATGCGTACCGACTCGGTGCGCCTTTCCGATGAAGCTACGACTGCCGTAGCAGCCTTTATCCGCGGCCGATATGGGGAAGAATATTATCCCGGTAAGCCCCGTGTATTTAAGACCAAGGGTGCAGCCCAGGATGCGCATGAGGCGATACGTCCGTCTAATGTTGCGCTTCTGCCGGATGAGATAAAAGGGTCGCTTTCGCCTGACCAATATAAGCTGTATAAGCTGATTTGGTCCCGATTTGTTGCTTGTCAGATGGCAGAAGCAATTTATGATACCATTTCGGCAGATATCCTTTGTGAGGAGCATGTTTTCCGTGCCTCCGGCCATACGGTAGCATTTGCGGGCTTTACCGCTGTTTATGAGGAAGGAACGGATGATGCCGATAAAGGGGAGGCAGGCAAGCCTCTGCCGGTATTTGAGGAGCGCGACCGCCTGCGTGCAGAATCGGTCGAACCGGCCCAGCACTTCACGCAGCCGCCGGCCCGTTATACGGAAGCGTCCCTGATTCGGACGATGGAAGAAAAGGGCATCGGCCGTCCGTCAACCTATGCACCGACGATTGCGACCATTATTGACCGTTCCTATGTGGTCAAGGAGAATAAAAGCCTGCGGCCGACCCCACTCGGTGAGGGTGTGACCGGGCTGCTGGTTGATAAATTCACATCGGTTGCCGACTATGAATTCACGGCCAATATGGAGCATAAGCTCGATGAAGTCGAAGCGGGCAGGCTGAATTATATCCAGCTGCTGCATGATTTTTACGGTGATTTTGAGGGTGCGCTTGAGCAGGCCGAACAGGATCTCGATAAGCAGCGCATTAAGATTGAGGACGAGGTTACGGATGTTATCTGTGAAAAGTGCGGCCGTAATATGGTGATTAAAATAGGCCGTTTCGGTAAATTCCTGGCCTGTCCTGGCTTTCCGGAGTGTTCCAATACCAAGGCAATCACAGAGGATACCGGTGCAGCCTGTCCGACCTGCGGGGCGAAGGTCGTCAAAAAGAAATCTGCACGCGGATATGTATATTATTCGTGTGATACCTTCCCGACCTGTCAGTTTATGACATGGGATAAGCCGCTGAAAACAAAATGTCCGACCTGTGACTCGTCTTTGTTCCGGCACACTGACCGTGACTCGAAGGAAGTGCGCGACGTATGCCTGCGGGAGGGCTGTGATTATTCCGAACTGGTAAAGGAAGGTCTTCCGCCTGAAGAGGCTGAGAAAAACCGTCTCCGCCGTGAGGCGCGGGCTGCAAAGGCTGCCGAGCGGGCTGCGGCAAAGGAAGCCGCTGAGGCAGCCGGTGAGGGCGAAGGTGAAGAGAAGGGCGCTGCAAAGGCAGCTCCCGCAAAGAAAGCGGCAGCGAAGAAAACGGCAGCAAAGAAGACCACATCGGCGAAAAAGTCTGTCGCTGCGAAAAAGCCGTCCACAGCGAAGAAAACGGCGGCGAAAAAGACCACGACCCGAAAGAAAGCCGCCGAAAAACCAACGGAAGAAACAGCGGAGAATGAAGTATGACACCTGTTCATGTAATTGGCGCGGGGCTGGCGGGCTGTGAAGCTGCCTGGCAGCTTGCCGTGCGTGGGGTGCCGGTGCAGCTGTATGAGATGAAGCCGGAGCAAATGACACCGGCGCATCATTCGGCTGCACTGGCCGAGCTGGTGTGTTCAAATTCGCTGCGCTCCAATGAGCTGTCCAATGCGGCCGGGCTGCTGAAAGAGGAACTCCGGCGGCTGGGCGGGCTGATTGTCCGCTGTGCGGATGAAACCCGGGTGGAGGCAGGCGGCGCACTTGCAGTGGACCGAGAAGCCTTTGCGCAGCGGGTGACGGATGAGATCACGTCACATCCGCTGATTACGCTCCAGCCGGGAGAGGTTACCCGTCTTCCAGAGGAGGGGCGCGTAATTGTGGCGACTGGTCCTCTGACCTCGGATGCCTTATTTGAGGAGATACACCGGCTGGTCGGTGGTGAATTCCTGCATTTTTATGATGCTGCTGCACCGATTGTGACGGCTGAAAGCATTGATATGGAGCAGGCGTGGTTTGCTTCCCGTTATGACAAGGGCACGGCGGATTATATCAACTGCGCGATGGATCGGGAGCAGTTTGATGCCTTTTGGCAGGCGCTCACCACCGCCGAACAGGCAGAAGTACACGGCTTTGAAGATAAATTGGTTTTTGAGGGCTGTATGCCCATTGAGGTCAACGCGCGGCGCGGGCATGATACGCTGCTCTATGGTATTCTCAAGCCGGTCGGATTGCCGGACCCAAAAACGGGGAAAGACCCATATGCTGTTTTGCAGCTTCGCCGTGACAATGCGCAGGGCAGCCTTTACAATCTGGTCGGCTGTCAGACCCATTTGCGGTTCGGCGAACAGAAGCGGGTTTTTTCCATGATACCTGCGCTGAGAAACGCTGAGTTTGTGCGTTATGGCGTGATGCACCGCAATACCTTCCTGGATTCGCCGCGCCTGCTGGATGGCACGTATGCGCTGAAAAAAGAGCCGCGCATCCGTTTTGCCGGGCAGATGACCGGCGTAGAGGGCTATGTTGAGTCGGATGCTTCCGGCTACCTTGCCGGGGTGTCAGCCGCCTGTGAGGCGCTTGGCAGGCCGCTGCCCTCGTTCCCGACTGCTACTGCTGTCGGGGCGTTGGCCGCCTATGTGTCGAATGAGTCGGTTACGAAGTTCCAGCCTATGAATATTAACTTTGGCATTATAGACTCGCTCGGATATCGGATTCGCGGCAAGCGGGAAAAAAATCAAGCGATATCAGCCCGTGCGCTTGAAATTGTGGACGGCATTGCAAAGGAGCTGACATAAATGAAGATCATTGTGGATGCAATGGGCGGTGACAATGCGCCGGAGGCCATTGTACGCGGCGGTGTGCTGGCAGCAAAACAGTTTGAGGAAGATATTGTATTGGTCGGACAGGAAGAGCGGCTCCGTGCCGTGCTGAAAGCGGACGGCGCAGAGAATGTTCCGCATCTGTCCATTGTACATGCGTCTGAGCTGGTGGACATGCACGACGATCCGGCAACCGTCCTGCGCAAAAAGCCGGATTCTTCCATGGCTGTGGCCCTGAAAATGGTGCAGAAAGGGGAAGGGGATGCAATCGTTTCGGCAGGCTCGACAGGGGCGTTGCTGGCGGGCGCGACCCTATTTTGCAAACGGATCAAAGGCATCCGCCGGGGGGCGCTTGCACCGGTCATGCCGTGTGCAGGCGGTCAGGTGCTGCTGGTAGATGCGGGTGCGAATACCGAATGCACTGCCGAATATCTGCTTCAGTTTGCTTTTATGGGTTCGTTGTATATGCAGAAGATTATGGGCATACCGAAGCCCCGTGTCGGGCTTGTGAATAACGGTTCGGAGGATTCCAAGGGGGATACACTCCGACTGGAGGCCTATCAGCTGCTGAAAGCCGCAGGAGACGCAGGCAGGCTCCATTTTGTGGGCAACGTTGAAGGCCGTGACGTACCGCTCGGAGGCTGTGATGTGGCAGTCTGTGACGGTTTTTCAGGCAATGTCATGCTGAAAACGCTTGAGGGAACAGCAAAATTCATGTCAGCTGAGCTGAAAAAAGTGTTCCTGCGTTCAGTTGGCACCAAACTGGGTTATCTGCTGGTCAGAGGGGGCCTGGATGACTTCCGCGGTCTGTTTAATCAGGATAAGATTGGCGGTGCACCGTTCCTTGGCATTGCGCATCCAGTTATCAAGGCGCATGGGTCTTCCAATGAAACTGCGGCCATGAATGCCGTGCGTCAGGCAATCGAATTTTGTCGGTCTGGGCTGATTGAAGAGGTCACCGCCAATATGGAATATATGACGATTCAGGAAAACGGGCGGCATGTCTGAACGGATTGAGGAAAGCAGGTTCAAAAATTTTTCAATTACCCTCTTGACAGACGCGGAATAAGATTTTATGATACATGATAGAAAGCGGCTGCACGGCAGCTGAATACTGACAGCTTGTAAGGAGGGAAAATCATGTTTGAAAAGCTTTGCAATATCCTGGCGGAGCAGTTTGGCGTCGAGCCGGAGACCATCAAGCCGGAGACTACGTTTGTAGAGGATTTGGGTGCAGATTCGCTGGATTTGGTTGAGCTGATGATGTCAATCGAAGAAGAGTTTGATATTGGTGAAATTTCCGAGCAGGATGCCGCCAAGATTAAGACCGTGGGCGATGTCATGGCGCTGCTGGGCGAGGATGCGTAAATATGGCAGGCTGAAATGGTTTGATTTTGCCGCTGCGCCTCTGAAAGAGGCGCAGCCTGTTGCCCTGCACGGTGGCAAAATGCACCGGTACAGGTGCTGACGGAAGCTGAGCCGATACTGCTTCGGCTCGTTTCTGTTTTAGAAGCTGGATTCGTGGGATAGCAGTTACAGCTGTGCGGTATCAGGCGAAGACGACTTTCCGCAGGAATCGAACAAATGCGGCTTACAGCCTGTGAATACAGGCCTAATCAAACCAGTCCGAAAACGGAAAAAAGGAGAGAACTTATGCTGAAGGATAAAATCGGATACCGGTTTCATAACAACAGCTTGTTCCAGAAGGCGCTGACCCATTCGTCCTATGCGAATGAGCAGCGGCCAAAGCATATTCAGAATAACGAACGGCTCGAGTTTCTTGGCGATTCCGTACTCGGTTTCGTGTCGGCGGACTATCTGTACAACCACTTCCCGGAGCTGCCGGAGGGCGAACTGACCAAGCTCCGTGCGGCGGTGGTATGTGAACAGACGCTTTGCGAGATCGCCAAGGAGCTTGGCATTGATAAAGAGATCCGCCTCGGGCACGGTGAAGAGCTTGGGGGCGGCCGTGGGCGGCCATCCATTCTGGCGGATGCTGTGGAAGCGCTGCTGGGCGCTATTTATCTGGACGGCGGGATAGAGCCTGCCCGTGCCTTTGTGATGTCCTTTGTGCCGCGCAAGGCTGAGGCGGCACGGCACGGCGGTGCTTTCAAGGACTATAAGACGATGCTTCAGGAAATCGTGCAGAAGAACCGCCAGGAAACGCTGGAATACCGTTTGTCTGGTGCGGAAGGCCCCGACCACAATAAAATGTTTACAATGGAGCTGCTGCTCAACAGCAATGTTTTTGCCTGCGGCCGTGGGCGCAGCAAAAAAGAGGCCGAACAGATGGCCGCGAAGCAGGCCCTTGAGCTGATGGGCCAGAAATAGGGCCTGTATTGCCAGGACCGTAAAAAGGAGTTTTTTCATGTTGACCTTAAAGGATTTTGAAGCCGCTGCTGCGCGTCTGAAAGATGTGATCCATGTGATCCCGCTGTCTTCCTCCACGACCTTTTCACAGATGACCGGCGCGGAAGTTTACCTGAAATATGAGAACCAGCAGAAGACTGGTTCTTTCAAAGTGCGCGGTGCGTATAATAAAATTATGAAACGCTATGAGGAGGGCGGGCTTACCGCGGTAATTGCATCTTCTGCGGGCAATCATGCGCAGGGGGTTGCATTTGCCGCCAGTTCGATCGGCGTGCCTGCAACAATCGTTATGCCGCGTTCCACACCGATTGCCAAGGTTTCCGCGACTGAGGGCTATGGGGCACAGGTAGTGCTTGCAGGGGCGTGCTATGATGACGCATATGCCAAAGCCTGTGAAATTATGGATGAGACCGGCGCGGAGTTTATCCATCCCTTTGATGATGAGGATGTCATGGCCGGACAGGGCACGATTGCGCTTGAAATCCTGCGTGACCTGCCCTTTGTAGATATGATTTTCGTACCGGCAGGCGGCGGCGGACTGATTTCCGGGATTGCCTCCTGTGCCAAGCAGGTCAATCCGCGTGTGCAGGTCATCGGCGTGCAGGCCGAGGGTGCGCCAGCGATTGCACAGTCCTTCCATCATCCCGCAACAATTTCCAGCGAGAGTGTCCGCACGATTGCAGACGGCATTGCAGTACGCACGCCCGGCGAAAAAACCATGGAATACATTAACCAATATGTCGATAAAATGGTAACCGTTTCTGATGCCGATATTGCATCATCTATCCTGCTGCTTCTTGAGCGTGCAAAGCAGGTCGTTGAGCCAGCCGGTGCAACCTCGTTGGCGGCAGTGCTCGGCAAAAAGGTGGATATCGCCGGGAAAAAGATAGTCTGTGTCCTTTCGGGCGGCAATATTGATATGTCCTTTATTCATAAAGTGGTAGAAAAAGGTCTTGTTTCCCGCAGCCGACATGTTAAATTCTCTACCATTATGCCGGATGTGCCTGGTTCGCTTGAGCGTTTTGCCCATATTGTTGCCGAGCAGAATGCAAATGTGATTCTCTTTAACCACGACCGCGTACAGGCAAACCTTGAAATCGGGGAAGCAATTATTTCGGTTGTCGTTGAACTGGGCGGAAAAGAACACGCCGACCGGCTTTATCAGGCGCTTACCGAGGCGGGCTATGTTATTCTGGAAGATAATATCCACAAATAATAGTATTTGCACGCCAGACAGAAAACCGCAGGTTTATTTATTACATGGATGAATCACAGCATATATCAGGCCGATTATTGGGATGAGATTCAAGGAGGAGTGTGCGTGTCAGATTGGAATTCAACACTATATCTTAAATTCAAAAAAGAACGCACACAGCCAGCGGCGGACCTTGCCGCCAGGCTGCGTACATACAATCCTGAGAAGATTGCTGATATTGGCTGCGGGCCTGGCAACAGTACAGCTGTACTGCGCAGTGTATTTCCCAAAGCGGAGCTTTGCGGGATTGATGCTTCGCAGAATATGATAGAAAAGGCCCGGCAGGAGCACCCTGAGCTTAAATTCATTCTGTGTGATATAAACGATATCGGGAGTGGTTATGATCTGTTTTTTTCTAATGCCTGTCTTCAGTGGGTTCCAGATCATATCCGTCTTTTGCCACGCCTTATGCAGAAATTAAATGCGGGCGGTGTTCTGGCCGTGCAGATGCCAATGAACCAGGAGGAACCTCTGTACCGCATCATTGCCGAGATCACCGGAGCATCTGAATGGGGTTTTCCAAAAACTTGTTTTGAAAGCAACTCTGTTTTATCACCTGACGAATATTATGATATTCTTTCTGAATGTTCCGCTGATTTCCAGATATGGGAGACCGTATACTGTCATGCCCTGCCATCTCATCAGGCGCTCGTAGATTGGGCAAAAAGCACGCGTCTGCGTCCGTATCTGGACGCACTTGATGATGAAAAGGCAGCATTATTAGAAAGTGGAATTCTGCATGGTGTGCAGGAGGCATACCCGGTCAGAAGATCAGGGAATGTACTGCTTCATTTCAGAAGGTTCTTTTTTACCGCGGTAAGGCAGTGACGAGGTTGTATGTTCCAGGCTGCGTAAGCGGGGACGTTCTGTCTGTCAAATGATCTTCAATGAAAGGGATTGATTACATATGGATTTTATATCGCTCGCAAAAAAGCGCTGTTCAGTCAGGAAATACACGGAGCAGAAAGTCGAACCGGAAAAGCTCGAAAAAATCCTGGAGGCTGCACATGTTGCTCCGACTGCTGCGAATCTCCAGCCTGTCCGTATTATTGCGGTACAGAGTGAGGCGGGATTGGAACGGCTGGGGAAAGCGGCTAATATTTACGGTGCACCGCTCGCCTTGATTGCCTGCGCTGACCGGAGCAAGGCTTGGCTGCGCCCCTTTGACCATAAGCAGACGGGTGATATTGATGCGTCTATCCTGACCGATCATATGATGCTTGCGGCTGCGTCTCTTGGGCTTGGGAGTGTTTGGATCTGCTATTTTAAGCCTGATATTTTGCGCAGTGGGTTCAATCTGCCGGATCACTTGGAACCGATCAACATTCTGACAGTTGGATATGCCGCAGAACCGCCCGCTGATCCCAACCGCCATGCAAAAATGCGGATTCCAATAGACGAGCTTGTCACTTTTGAATAAAGCACAGAAAAGACGCCGGAAACATAATTCCGACGTCTTTCTTTGCAGATTTATACGGATGTATCCGCTATGCATGGAGTATCCGTTTTTTCCGGCGGCGGGAGAACGAACCGCACGGCTTGGGGAATATTCCGGATTGTAACCGCGTGCAGGCTTCCGCCGAATTCACCATCCAGTGTCCACGCGGTTTCCCGTTCTCCGGAAAACGTAACCCATGGCACTTTGAAGTGCAGCAGGAGTCCGGAATCGGAATTACCGTCATTGGCCAGGTCGTTGAATGCGGTTTGCAGGTCGAGCAGGCTGGTTGCACGGCGCACCAGTACGATTTCAAACAGGCCGTCATCCATCTGCGCCTGTGAGACATGCGGGAGACTCTTAAAACCGCCGACAGAGGTCGCATTGCTGACCATACCAAAGATAAATGTGCCATCTACCGAAACGCCGGGGGCCTCCACACGCAGCCGGTATTCCTTAATTTGTGACAGGCTCTTAATGCCTTCCACAAAGTAGGCGGCACGGCCCAGCATATTTTTAGAGGACTGCGGGGTAGTATACGAAACATCGGTGAACAAGCCAAATGCAGCGACATACGTGAAATAACGTTCCCCGAACTGTCCGATATCAAGCGCAGCGATATAGGTATCTGCCGCAACGGCTGCTGCCTGTACCGGAGATTTTGGAATACCCAGCGATGATGCAAAATCGTTTGTCGTCCCGGCCGGAATATAGCCCAAGGGGACGGGCACGCCGGAATCCATCAAACCGGAAACGGCTTCTCCCAGTGTGCCGTCGCCGCCGGAGCACACGATGCGGTCAAACTGTGCAGCCTGTTTGCAGGCCATGCGCCGGGCGTCCCCACTGGCCTGCGTTGTATAGACTGTGACCTCCCAGCCGGACCGAACGAAGGTGTCGATACAGTCCAGTGCATGTTGGCCAATTTCGGCTTTTCCCGCGAGCGGATTTACGATCCAAAGAAGTTTTTTGGACATTCAAATCACCTTTTTCCGCCTGGTTCCACGTGCGGTTATTCTGTCAGAAGGCTGCACACCGCGTTTGCATATTCTACGGGGTTGTCAATCGGCATCCCTTCAATCAACAGGGCCTGATTGTACAGGACAGAGGCCAGCTGTGCCAGCTTATCCGTATTGTCCCCGGCAAATGCACACAGCTTTTCAAAAATCGGGTGCGCACTGTTCAGCTCAAGCACACGCTCGGCGTGGAAATTCTGTTCGCTGCCCATTGCCTGCTGATTGAGTACCTTTTCCATTTCAAGGGACATGCCGCCCTCGGTTGACAGGCAGCAGGGGTGGCTCTTGAGGCGGCCGGTGAGCTGGACCTTGGTTACTTTATCTCCCAATGCATCCTTGACGGCAGTCAATACAGAGGCGTGTTCCTCGGCCTGCTTCTTGATTTCTTCCTTTTCCTCCTCGGTCTCAAGGCCAAGGTCGCCGTCGGCAATCGACTTGAAGCTCTTTTCCTTATACTGGTTCATCATGCGGATGGTGAATTCATCCACATTATCGGTCATGCACAGCACGTCATAGCCCTTATCGCGCAGCAGCTCCATTGCAGGCAGCAGGCGGCACTTTTCAACGGTTTCGCCGCAGGCATAGTAAATGTGCTTCTGATCTTCCGGCATTTTTTCCACATACTCGGCCAGTGTGAGCATTTTATCCTCTTTATCAGAGTGATACAGGAGCAGGTCTTCCAGCATTTCCTTGTGCATCCCATAATCCATATATGCGCCGAATTTCAGCTGCGGGCCGAATGCAGTGAAAAACTTTTCATATTTCTCACGGTCGTTCTTCTGCATGGAAAGAAGTTCATTTTTGATCTTTTTTTCGATACTCTGGGCAATGACCTTCAGCCGGCGGTCATGCTGGAGCATTTCACGGGAGATATTCAGCGAAAGATCGGCGCTGTCCACCAGTCCGCGCACAAACGAGAAATAATCGGGCAGCAGATCGGCACACTTGTCCATAATCAGCACACCGTTGGAATACAGCTGGAGACCCTTTTCGTAATCCTTGCTGTAATAATTGTAGGGTGCACGGCCGGGGATGAAAAGCATTGCATGATAGGTTGCCGCACCTTCCGTGCTGGTATGGATATGGCGGAGCGGGTCCTCATAATCTGAAAACTTGGATTTATAGAACTGGTTGTAGTCATCGTCCGTTAGTTCAGATTTGGACTTTTTCCAGATCGGGATCATGGAGTTCAGCGTTTCAAGCTCGGTGTAATTTTCATATTCCGGCTTATCCTCGGGAGAGCCTTCCTTGACACGGGAGCGGGACATTTCCATTTGGATCGGATAGCGGATATAATCGGAGTATTTTTTTACAATCTCCTGCACGCGCCATCCATCCAGGAACTCATCATAAGAATCGTTCTCGGTATTATCCTTGAGCGTCAGTGTAATGACAGTGCCATTTTCAGCCTTTTCACACGGCTCAATGGTGTATCCGTCCGCACCGTTTGAAACCCAGCGGTAAGCCGAATCTGCACGTTCCGCACGGGTGATAACTTCTACCTCTTTTGCAACCATGAAAGCAGCATAGAAGCCAACGCCGAACTGTCCGATAATGTCAACATCGTCCTGCTGGTCCATCTGGCGCTTGAATTCCAGCGAACCCGAACGCGCAATGGTGCCGAGGTTTTCTTCCAGCTCAGTTTCGGTCATGCCGCAGCCCAGGTCGGAGACGGTGAGCGTCCGAGCCTCCTTGTCCACAGCGAGCGTAATCGGCAGGCTGTCACGGGTGATGCCGGTGCGGCCTTCCTGCATTGCATTGTAATAAAGTTTGTCGGTCGCATCGCTGGCATTTGAAATCAGCTCACGCAAAAAGATTTCTTTATGCGTATAGATAGAGTTAATCATCAGATCGAGCAGCCGTTTCGACTCCGCCTGAAACTGTTTCTTTTCCATAAAAAACACCTCTTGATATGATAAAATAATTAAAAACAGAATTGGGGTTAGCACTCATGACCATCGAGTGCTAACAGGTCTATCATAGCGCCATTTGCTCCAAAAATCAAGAGGAAAATTCGAGATTTTACATTTCATACACAATCTCCCGCGCGGCGCATGTTTCCTAAAAGCATTTTTAGCCGCTAAAAAGATGCCGGTATGCAGGAAAACCGTATGATTTTATGATAAAAACGCAATTATACTCGTGAGCGCTGGAGATTGTCGTTTTATCCGCCTGCGCGGCGGGCGGTCTTGCGCAGACGGCGCCAGAGGGACGAGTCCCTCTGGACTCCCTTCTATCGCCTGCGGGCGGGACGAGGGCCGGATATGCCCGTTTATCTGCGCTGCTTCGGCTGCGGCAAGTCTTTCCGCATGTGAGCATAGAATCGTTTAATAGGGAACGGATCAACTTCCGCAAGAATGATGAAAAGGCATTCTGCGGATTCTGCTATAATAGCGGGAGAGGAGGAAAACGCTATGGAATATCATACAACGCAGCGGATTGCGGAAGCAATCGCATTTATCGAAGCGCATCTGCAAGAGAAGATTGTGCTTGAAACGGTTGCAGACGCGGTTCATTATTCAAAATACCATTTGCACCGGATGTTTACAGACGCTGTCGGGATTACAGTTCACGATTATATTCAGCGCAGGCGCCTGACCGAGGCCGCAAGACTGCTGACCGATTCACAAAAATCAATTATGGACATTTCGCTCTGTGCGGGCTATGAAAGTCAGCAGGCATTTACCAGTATCTTTAAGGCTATGTACAAGCAGACGCCTCTGACTTATCGGAAAAACGGAAAGTTTTACCCTTTGCAGCTGGCATTCCCGCTGCACCGGTGGCCGGAAGATTCTTTTTCCCTCAAGCCGGAGATTGCCTGTGCCGTTCCGGCGGATATCCCAGGATGGATGGAGTTTGCATCTCTTGTGATTGACGGTTTTCCGTGCTTTGAAGCATCGGCGCATATGGCGTGCCTGAAAGGCTATATGGCGCATCAATCAGCACTGATTATGCGCAGGCGGGAAACCATTATCGGGGCGGCTGCATTTACATATGCAGCCGGGAGTATAGACTTTTTTGCGATTCATCCGCAGTATCGCCGGCAGGGTGCGGCAGGGGTTTTTCTTGATTACATATCGAATCGGATTTTCAATGGACGTGAAATCAGTATTACGACCTTTCGGGAGGGTGACAGGGCAGATGTAGGGCAGCGTGCGCAATATAAGCTGCTCGGCTTCCAGGAATCAGAACTGCTGACCGAATTTGGTTATCCGACCCAGCGGCTTGTTTTGCGTCAGGGAAAGGAAGGTGCCCCCCATGCATGAAAACGTATTAGACCGGGAATGGGATGTGCTTTCTCTGCTCCGTTTTGTAGCTCCGACGATCGCAATGATGCTGCTTATGGGCCTGTATACGCTTGTAGACACGGTGTTTGCCGCCCGTTTTATCAATACGGATGCGCTTTCTGCAATCAATATTGTGTGCCCGGTCAATTATCTGTCTGTCGGACTTGGCACGATGCTTGCAGCAGGGGGAAATGCCGTTGTCTCCCGAGAAATGGGTGCCGGGGACGAGCGGGAGGCAAAGGAAGATTTTACGCTGATTGTCATTGCAGGGGCGGTCATTGGTTTCCTGATGCTTGCAGCCGGTATGCTGTGGTGCAGACAGCTGATTGAGGTGCTTGGCGCAGGCGAGCTGCTTTTTTTGTACTGTAAAGACTACTTAGAGACACTGCTTTTATTTATCCCGGCCAACATCCTGCAAACCATTTTTTCCAATTTGTTTGTCACTGCCGGAAAGCCGGGGCTGGGGTTTGGGTTATCCGTTTTGGCAGGCCTCGCGAATATTGTTCTGGACTATGTATTTATTGTCATCTTTGATCTTGGGATTCGCGGGGCGGCACTCGGGACGGGCTGCGGCTGCCTCATTCCGGCTGTAACCGGGATCGTCTTTTTTGCCCGCAGCAGGGGCGTGCTTTCTTTTGTAAGGCCCAGGAAACGGTGGCGGATACTGAAAGAAAGCTGCTTCAATGGCTCCTCGGAAATGGTCGGGCAAATGGCGTCGGCTGTTACGACCTTCTTGTTTAACCGCACGATGATGCGGCTGTTGGGGGAAGACGGTGTTGCAGCGATTACGATCCTCATATATGCCCAGTTCCTGCTGAATACTTTGCTGCTCGGCTTTTCTATGGGGGCGGCACCGATCATTGGATTTTTCCATGGCAGCCGGAACGGTGTTCAGCAAAGAAAGCTCTTCCGGCTTTGTATGGGCTTTGTCGCGGCAGCATCGCTGCTGGTGTTTGCAGTGTCCAAACTGGGTGGACCGTATATCGTACAGCTGTTTGCACCTTATCCGTCAAGGGTTTATCAAATTGCTGTAAATGGGTTCTCTATTTTTTCATACAGTTTCCTGTTTTGCGGATTTAATATTTTTACATCTGCAATGTTTACTGCGCTTTCAAACGGGAAAGTGTCTGCTGCGCTCTCATTTTTCCGTACCTTTGTTTTGTTGTCCGGCGGAATCCTGCTGCTGCCGCAGTTTTGGGGGACCACCGGCGTATGGCTGGCGGTTCCGATTGCGGAGGGTATTATGCTTTTCGCGGCGGCATTTTGCCTGATCCATTACCGAAAAAGGGATTCATATGAAATGCTGTAAAATTTGTACTGTAAGGCTGCACAGCGCTGTGCAGCCTTACGTTCTTGGAAGGTTACAAAATGTTTACAATTTCGTAACCCTTCATTTTATGGGAGGTGTATAATAGAAAAGAAAGGATGTGGATTTTTATGGATTTAGCAGCGGCAGAAAGACCTCTGAACCGTGATATTATCAAATATATTGCAATGGTTACAATGCTGCTGAACCATATTGCGAACGTTTTTTTGCCGCATGGTACTATTTTGTACGAAATATTAGTCGATATTGGTTACTTTACGGCTCCGACGATGTGTTATTTTCTGGTCGAAGGCTATCAGTATACCCACTCCAAGCGAAATTATGGATTGCGGCTGTTAGGGGTTGCGGTGCTTTCGCAGTTTCCATTTGCGCTGGCGATTGCCAGCCCCTATACCCTGAATATGATTTTTACACTGCTGCTTTGTTTTTTGATCCTTGTTGTAGATGAGAAAGTACCTTACAAATCGCTTCGTATCCTGTTGAAAGGAATGCTGACGCTTATCAGCATCATAGCAGACTGGCCGATTTTTGCACCGGTATTCACGATGCTGTTCCGCTGGGCAGGGAAGGACCGCAGGCGGATTGCGGTTGCTTACGGCACGGTAGGTTTTTTCTTTTTTGCAACATACCGGATAGGGGGACTGTTTACATTGACTGATTTCCTCCTCGCAGCGGCAAGCACGCTTGGAATTGCTGCGTCAGGTATTGTTATTTTATGTTTTTATAATGGAAAACGAATTGAAAAAGGCCGGGATTTTTCAAAGTGGTTTTTCTATCTGTTCTACCCGGCGCATCTGTTGGCATTGGGACTCATACGGGATTTTCTGGTATTCCCCGTATAGCCGTCCGATTTACAGAAAAACAGGGCTGATGTGCAGGTTTGCAGACAGCTGCTATCGGAGTAAAGTGGCCCCGGATTACAGAGAATCTTCCAAAAGGTAGGACGTTTTTCTGTCAAATATCACAAATCCCGGTGTCGATTTCTGCGGCAAAGCCGGGATTTCGTCGTATTTTCAGAAAGCTCCGATATCCGGTATGGCTTTTTGGCAAAAATCGTGTTATAATACATGCTGTATAAGATTTGAGCGGCGGGAGATCCAGCCGCACAGGAGGAACGATATGCAGCCCAAGCTGGAAAAAATTCTGCCCCATGTACAAAAACCCGCGCGTTATGTCGGCGGTGAATGGGGCTCTGTCGGAAAAGACCGGCACGCAGTCAGCATTCGCTTTGCATTTTGCTTCCCGGATGTTTATGAAGTCGGGATGTCGCATCTTGGTTCACGCATCCTTTATGGGCTGCTCAATGCGCAGGATGACATCTGGTGCGAGCGGGTATTCGCCCCCTGGGTCGATATGGAGAAGGAGATGCGCACGGCCGGGCTCCCATTGTATGGATTAGAGTCGGGTGATCCCCTGTATAAATTTGATATTGTGGGATTCACACTGCAATATGAGCTTTCCTTTACCAACATCCTGAATATGCTGGATTTAGGCGGTATTGCACCGCTGGCGGCTGACCGAACCTCGCTCAAAAATTTGGTGGTTGCAGGAGGCCCCTGCGCCTATAACCCGGAACCGCTCTGTGATTTTATTGACCTGTTTATGATTGGCGACGGGGAAGAAGTCATGCTGGATTTGACGGGATTGTATAGCCAGGCAAAGCGTGAAAACTGGTCAAAACAGGAATTTCTGGTTCGTGCGGCACAGATTGAGGGGATTTATGTCCCTTCATTGTATGAAGTTTCTTATCACGATGATGGTACAGTTGCGTGCGTCACGCCGTCCGAAGGTGCACCGGCACAGGTACAGAAACGTATTGTTGCTGATTTGGACAGCATGTATTACCCGGAAAATTTTGTTGTACCGTCTACCGATATCGTTTTTGACCGTGCCATGGTTGAGCTGTTCCGCGGGTGTCCGCGCGGATGCCGCTTTTGCCAGGCCGGGCATACCTACCGACCGCTGCGCACGAAATTGCCAGAAACCCTTCGGCGGCAGGCAGAGGCCGTGCTGAAAAACTCCGGGTATGAAGAGATTTCGCTTTCGTCCCTGTCCACCAGCGATTATGGCTGCCTGTCTGAACTGACCGGCACGCTGCTGGATTTTTGCGAACCGCGTCATATCAGCTTATCCCTGCCGTCACTGCGTGCGGACAGCTTTAACGCCGAACTGATGGAGCGTGTCCAGAAAGTACGAAAAAGCGGCCTGACTTTTGCACCAGAAGCGGGTTCCCAGCGCCTGCGGGATGTCATTAACAAAAACCTGACCGAAGAACATTTGCTGAACGCCTGTGAAATTGCCTTCCGAGGCGGATGGAATAATATAAAGTTATATTTTATGATCGGTCTGCCGACCGAAACCTCCGAGGATCTTGACGGGATTGCAGAGATATGCCGGAAAGTTGCCTATTGCTGGCGAATGAATACGGCCAACCGTGCGAGAGGTGTAAAGGTTACAGCCAGCGCTTCCTGCTTTGTACCAAAACCGCAGACGCCCTTCCAGTGGGATGCACAAAACACACTGGAAATGCTTGCAGGCAAGCAGGATTATATGAAAAAAATTATGAAAACCAAAAATGTCACTTATAACTGGCATGATGCGAAAACCTCTGTTTTAGAAGGTGCGATTGCACGAGGCGACAGACGGCAAGGCAAAGTCCTTTACACCGCTTGGAAAAATGGCTGCGTGTTTGATGGATGGGACGCGTTGTTTTCACTGGAAAAATGGCAGGATGCATTTGCGTCCTGTGGGCTTGATCCGTTGTGGTATGCGGCGCGGCAAAGGCCGCTTGACGAGGTTTTCCCATGGGATCATATCGGCTGCGGCACAAGCAAGGAGCATCTCAAGCGTGAATGGCTTAAATCCCGGGATGCTGTTCCTACACCGGACTGTATGACGCAGTGTGCAGGCTGTGGTGCAAATTCGCTGCTGAAAGGGGGCAAATGCCGTGTTTAAGGCCCGCATGAAATTTGCAAAAGAGGGGCGTGCACGTTACATTTCCCACCTGGATCTGATGCACACCATGCAGCGGGCAATGGCACGCTGTGAAATGCCGCTGTGGTTTACCGAGGGGTTTAACCAGCACGCCTATGTTTCGGTTGCGCTGCCGCTCTCGACCGGTTTTTCGGGGGAGTGGGAACTGCTTGATTTTAATCTGATGAGTGAACAGGTGCCGGTCCATGCGGTCGAAGCGCTGAACAACGTATTTCCGGAAGGGCTGCGCGCGATTGAGATTTATCCGCTGTCTGACGGCGGGATGCCGGTCCGCGATATCACCTGGTCAAAATACCGGGTTACATGGGGCTTCCCGGAGGGCGTGCCGGACGGCCTGGCTGCATCGGCCCGGGAGCTGTTCCAGCGTGAAAACATAGAAATCCTGAAACGCTCCAAACGGGGAGAAAAGCTGGTCAATATGAAAACACTGATACACAGTTTGGAGCTTACGGAGTCAGTCGATGAGATTCAATTAACCGGCATTGTCGCAGCGGGAAATAATAATCTAAGCCCTGAATATCTGACCAAAGCGATGCAGCAGTATTACCCGGAATTTCAGCTGACTGATGCAGCATATCACCGTCTTTGTGTTTATAATGAGCAAATGCAGGAATTCAGATGAGGTTTGTTTATGGTTGACCTGATGGATAAAAAATATCACCCTTCTTTAGAGGAGATAAGCGAATATATCGGATGCCCGATGTTTCTGCGCTTTTGTTCCGAGCTGAAAGAAACATACAAATGCAGTGAGCAGATAGAATTCAGCTCATGCAGCATGGAGCGGGGATGGAATATTAAATTTAAGAAATCAGGAAAATCACTGTGCACCATCTATCCCCGGGAATCTTACTTTACCGTTATGGTTGTAGTAGGCAGGAAAGAGAAAGCATTTGTTGAAGCAATCCTGGAGGAATGCACGCCGCAGCTGCGGGAAATTTATCATCAGACCAAGGAGGGGAATGGGCAGCGGTGGCTCATGCTCGATTTGGAGGACTGCGAAGCGATGTATCAGGATATCCTGCGTCTGATTGCAATACGCAGGGGCGGATCAATCGTTTAACTGCGTTAAAATCAATGTGAGGAGAAAACGCTATGTGCGCTGCAAAGCTCGTGCCGGAGGCTTCTATTCGGCAGCAATATGAATATATTGACCTGATCGCTGCACAGAATCGTGAAAAGGCACGTCTTTCAGGCCGGAATCCGCGTGCGGTGGCACATACCTTTGGCTGCCAGCAGAATTTTGCAGATACCGAGCGCATTGCAGGGATGCTTTCCGAAATGGGTTACGATATAACCGATGATGTCAATGACGCCGATGTGATTTTATATAATACCTGTGCTGTGCGTGAACATGCAGAATCCCGTGCATTGGGAAATGTTGGTGCACTGACTCATGTAAAAAAAGCCCGTCCGGAAACAGTGATCGCGCTTTGCGGCTGCATGGTGCAGCAGGAGCAAATTGCTGAAAAAATTAA
This sequence comes from uncultured Clostridia bacterium, assembly GCA_910589115.1. Lineage (GTDB taxonomy): Bacteria > Bacillota > Clostridia > Oscillospirales > Butyricicoccaceae > QXXE01. The sequence goes on from CAJUSB010000001.1 coordinate 104,349, forward strand.
AAAAAGTTATCCGCATGTTGATTTGGTTTTTGGGACGCACGCGCTGTGGCGTTTCCCGGAGCTGCTGTTCCGCGCGCTGAGCAGGGAGAAACGGGTGTTTGATATCTCCGGTGATGCGGCGGGGGAGATTGCAGAAGGGCTTCCTGTCCTGCGCGGGACGGGTGCGCACGCGTGGCTTTCCATTATGTATGGCTGCAACAATTTCTGCACTTACTGTATTGTGCCCTATGTCCGCGGACGGGAGCGCAGCCGCAGCCCGGAAGTAATCGAAGCCGAGCTTCGTGAATTGGTTGCGGCAGGCTATAAGGATATCACTTTGCTTGGACAAAATGTAAATTCCTATGGACGTGATTTAGGGCTTGGAATGGATTTTTCCGATCTCCTGCGACGATTGGATCAGGTGCCGGGCGACTATCTGCTCCGGTTTATGACCAGCCATCCGAAGGATGCATCTCCGCGCTTGTTTGATGCAATGGCAGAATGCGGACATGTGGCAAAGCAGCTGCATTTGCCGTTCCAGTCGGGCAGCGATACGATATTGCAGCGCATGAACCGTGGATATACCGCCGGGCATTATCGGGAGCTGATCGCGTATGCACGGAATAAAATGCCGGAGCTTACGCTGTCAAGTGATATTATTGTCGGCTTTCCGGGGGAAACCGAAGCTGATTTTCAGCAAACGCTTTCGCTGGTGCGTGAGGTCGGGTTTGATATGCTGTACACTTTCCTTTATTCGAAGCGCAGCGGAACGCCTGCCGCAGAGTATCCGGACAGTGCGGGCAAAGAAGAAAAACAAGACCGATTTAACCGGCTTTTGAAAGCGCAGGACGAAACTGTCGAGCATCGTCAAGCAGCATATCTCGGCAAGCGGCTGCGGATTTTGGTTGACGGCACGGCGAAAAGCCCGGACTATCCCTTTGCTGCGCGTACCGAGGGCGGACTGCTTGTTTGCTGTAAAGGTCCGGGCTTGCAGCTTGGGGACTTTGCAGAAGTAGAAATTGACAAGACAACGCTGAGATGTCTCTTTGCACATACTATCATCCAGCACGAAACGTCCTGATTTGGCGAGTCCGAACAAATTTTCAAATGAAGGGAGACGCACAGAAATGCAGCATATGGGAACGAAATTACTGCAAACGGACAGGTTGATACTGCGCCCTTTTACAATGGCGGATGCACAGGCAATGTATGACAACTGGGCGTCAGACCCGGCTGTTACCGAGCATTTGTCATGGCCTGCACATCGTTCGATAAATGACAGCATAGTTGTTTTGGAAGAATGGACAGCGGATTATGAAAAATCAAATTTCTATCAATGGGCGATTGTTTGCCGGGAGTCCGGGAATGCGCCGATTGGCTCCATCAGTGTCCTTTCCATTGATGAGCAGGTACTGAAGGCGCATATCGGTTATTGTATCGGCAAACGCTGGTGGCATCAGGGGGTTACCACGGAAGCGCTGCGGGCTGTCATCCGTTATCTGTTTGACGAAGTGGGCCTGCAAAGGATCGAATCAATGCATGACCCGAGAAATCCGAACTCTGGCGCGGTCATGCAAAAATGCGGTATGCAGTATGAGGGCACGCTGCGGCATTTTTTCAAAAGCAATCAGGGGATTTGCGATGCTTGCTTTTATTCGATCCTATCCACCGATGAAATGCCTTAAAATTTTGATAAACATACAGAAATAGAATTTATAGATTGGCAGGTACATGATGGCTGAACTGACCCCGATGATGAAGCAATACTTCGAGATTAAAAATAAATATAAAGATTATATTCTGTTTTATCGGCTGGGCGATTTTTATGAGATGTTCTATGAGGATGCCAAGCTGGCTTCGCGTGAGCTTGAGCTGACCCTGACCGGCCGGGACTGCGGACAGGAGGAGCGTGCGCCCATGTGCGGCGTACCTTTTCACAGCTATGAGGGCTACGTTGCACGTCTGATACGCAAAGGATATAAAGTTGCAATTTGTGAGCAGATAGGGGACCCGAAAACAACAAAGGGCCTGGTAAAGCGTGAAATTGTCCGCATGATTACGCCGGGCACGCTGATCGATGCCTCCATGCTGGATGAAAATAATAACAATTTTCTTGCCTGTATTTACAGTGACAGCCAGGCGGCAGCTGTGTGCTTTGCAGATATCTCGACTGGACAGGTATTTGCAACCGCTTGTGAGCAGCGGGAAGAGCTGTATTCTGAGTTAGGCCGTTTCACGCCGCGTGAGGTGCTGCTGGGCGGTGCTGGCTGTGTGGATACTGCACTGCAAACATTTATTTCCAAGCGCTTGGAGGGGATCTGCTCCCCGCTGCCGGAGAATTGTTTTGATGAACAGGCCAGCGCGGCAAAAATTGAAGAACAGTTTCATATAAAGGATTTTTCCGCAGCGGGGATGGACGGGCAGCCTCTGCTGCTGCAATGTATCGGCGGCCTGCTCAGCTATCTGGCGGAAACGCAGAAGACAAGCCTGCCCTGTCTTGGGAAGCTGGAGGTTTACCGCCGCGGACAGTACATGGAGCTTGACCTCAACGCACGCCGTAACCTTGAGCTTTGCGAAACCATGCGCGGCAAAGAAAAACGGGGTTCACTGCTGTGGGTGATTGACCGGACCAAAACGGCAATGGGTTCACGGCTGATCCGACAATGGCTGGAAAAGCCGCTGCTGAATCCGCTGCATATCAAAAAACGTCAGGATGCGGTCGGCGAACTGGCAAAGGATGTGATGCTGCGCAGCACGCTTGGAGACGTTCTAAAAAAAGTATTCGATATGGAGCGCTTAATCAGCCGGGTCGTGTATGGCACTGCTAACTGCCGGGATCTGCGTGCACTGCAAGTTGCAGCAGAGTGTTTGCCAGACCTTCATGAAGCAGTCAGACCTTTGACGGCTCCGCTGTCCAAGGAGTTATTCAGTCGGCTCGACCTGCTGGAGGATGTCCGTGATGCAATCGCGTGTGCAGTTGTGGATGATCCCCCAGTCAGTGTGCGGGATGGCGGTTTTATCCGTCCGGGCTATCATCCGGAGATTGACGAACTGCGTGATCTGTCCTCGGGCGGAAAGGGGCGGATTGTAGAAATCGAGCAGCGGGAACGCGAACGGACTGGAATCAAAACCCTGAAAATCCGGTACAATCGTGTTTTCGGTTATTATATAGAGGTTACAAAATCGTTTTTGTCTCAGGTGCCGGAGGACTATATCCGCAAACAGACGCTTGCAAATGCGGAACGTTATATTACCGGGGAATTAAAAGATCTTGAAAGCACGGTATTGGGTGCGCAGGAGCGTTTGACCGCACTGGAATATGACCTGTTTGTTGAGCTGCGGCAGCGTGTTGCGGCGCAGGTACACCGGATTCAGCGGACGGCGCAGGCCGTAGCCCATTTGGATGTGCTTGGTTCACTGGCCGAGCTTGCAGCGGAACAGAATTATGTATGCCCAGAGGTTGATTTTTCCGGTGTGATTGAAATAAAGAACGGCAGGCATCCGGTGGTAGAACGCGTTCTGGAAGGCAGTCTGTTCATCCCGAATGATACCCGTTTAGACAGCGGCGAAAACCGCGTCGCCATCATTACCGGACCGAATATGGCTGGCAAATCGACATATATGCGCCAGGTTGCAATTATCACCATATTAGCGCAAATGGGTTCGTTTGTACCTGCTGCAAGTGCGCGGATCGGCGTTGTTGACCGCGTATTTACCCGGGTTGGCGCATCAGATGACCTTGCGAGCGGACAATCTACCTTTATGGTTGAGATGAGCGAGGTTGCAGATATTCTTCGATTCGCGACCAAAAACAGCTTGTTGATTCTGGATGAAATCGGACGCGGTACGTCAACCTATGATGGCATGAGTATTGCGCGGGCCGTGCTGGAATATGCTGCTGATAAGCGGAAAATCGGCGCACGCACGCTGTTTGCGACCCATTATCATGAACTCACGGTACTGGAAGATTTGGTAGAGGGCGTAAAGAATTATAACATTGCTGTAAAGAAACGCGGGGATGATATTACATTCCTGCGGAAAATCGTATCGGGCGGCGCTGATGAGAGCTTTGGCATTGAGGTTGCCAAACTGGCAGGCGTGCCCAATGCAGTTATTAAGCGTGCAAAGGCCGTGCTCAAGGATTTGGAAAGCAATATGCCTAAAATTGAAGTCCGCGAGGTTGAGAAAGAAGAAGAAACTCAAATTTCCATGCTGGATATCGGTTCAAATCAGGTTGCCGACCGTCTGCGCACGATGCAGGTCGAAACCATGACGCCGATTGAGGCAATGAATGCGCTTTATGAACTGAAAAAACTGTTATGACAGATAAATAAGGCAGTGACGCTGATGAGACAAGCATCCGTGTACGGAAGGAGGGGAGCCTATGCCGGTCATACAGGAATTATCACCGCATCTTGCAGATTTGATTGCGGCAGGCGAGGTCGTAGAACGGCCAGCATCGGTCGCAAAAGAACTGATTGAGAATGCGATTGATGCAGGCGCATCCCGTATTACGGTTGAAATTGAAAACGGCGGCATTTCCTATCTCCGCATTGCGGATAACGGGTGCGGCATGGCACCAGAGGATGCGGCCATTGCGTTCCGGCGGCACGCGACAAGCAAGCTGCGGACGGAAAAAGACCTTGCCGCCATTGGTACGCTGGGCTTCCGTGGGGAGGCGCTCGCGGCGATTTCCGCAGTATCCCATATTGATCTGTTCACCAAGCAGGCGGATACGCTTGCAGGGCTTCATATGCATTTAGATGCTGGTGAAATAGCCGAACAGGAAGAGGCAGGCTGTCCGGACGGGACGACTATGATTATCCGAAACCTGTTCTATAACACACCGGCCCGGATGAAATTTCTGAAAAAGGACTTTACCGAGGCGGGATATGTCCTTTCTGTCGTGCAGCACGCGGCATTGTCTCATCCGGAAATTGCCTTTTCGTACATCCGGGATGGGAAACAGACTTTTTCGACATCCGGGGATGGACAGCTGAAAACACCGGTATTCAGTGTTTTTGGCCGCGAAATGGTTGAGAATATGCTGGAAGTGCCCGCTTGGGAGCGTGAAGGGCTTTCCGCCTGGGGATATATCACAAAGCCGCACTGTGCCCGGCCAAACCGGACAATGCAGCACTTTTTTGTGAACGGGCGCTATGTGAAAAGCCGCCTGATGCAGGCTGCATTGGAAGAGGCCTATAAAAACGCAATTATTCACGGAAAATACCCGAGTGGTGCGGTTTTCCTGAACCTTCCATATGCGATGGTAGATGTAAACGTACATCCGGCAAAGACAGAGGTAAAATTTGCACAGGAAAAACTGGTTTTCGAGACGGTTTATATTGCCTGTAAAAATGCTTTGGAGGCGGGGGACAACGTACCGCTTTTACAGCAGCGGCAGCGCGGCAGCCCCCGCGAGGATCATGTAACGCAGGAGCAGCAAGCGCTTTCCGTGCCGCAGACTCAGGCGAAAGCGCCTCCACTGGAGAAAATGCTTGCAGCGCTTCCGAAAAAGGAACATCCAATCCCATCTGCGCCGAAGCCCATGCCTGCGCAGGAACCAGCCAAACACAGCTTTATGCCATATATCGACTGCGATGATGAAGATATGATGCTTGAGCTGTGCGCACCGCAGCCGGATGAGCTTCCCCAAAAGCTGCCAGTGCCGCAGGCACTTCCAGAGGCACCTCATCAGGAGAAGGATGCGGCACAGCCGACCGCACCGGAACCTTTACAGGAACAGGTTTCGCAGGATACTTTGTCTGAATGCGTGAAGGATTCCGCTTCACAGGAAAGCACCGAAAATCCAGTCACGGAACCATCCCCCTTTACAGGCGGCGCCCGGGTATTGGGCGAATGCTTTCATACGTATTTGATTGCAGAGGAGGGCGGCGGGCTGGTGCTGATTGATAAACACGCTGCTCATGAACGTATGATTTTTAACCGACTGCGTGCATCGGCCGAGCTGCCGTCCCAAACGCTGCTGACGCCTGTTGTTGCCGAGCTTCCGCCGCCGCTGGCTGCGGCTTTGTCCGAAGGGATTGCACAGGTACGTGCACTTGGCTTTGATATAGAACCTTTTGGTTCAGGCAGTTTCGCGGTGCGTGCGGCTCCGGCGTATCTGGATGCGGGCGATGTGCCGTCGGTATTGGCTGAAATGGCGGAAAAGCTGGACAACTGCCGCAGCCCGGCCCCTGACCGGCTTGACGATTTGATCCATACGGTTTCCTGTAAGGCGGCGGTCAAGGCAGGTTCTCATAGCAGCATCCAGGAATTGCAGGGATTGTGCGATCAAGTGTTGGCCGATCCGGATGTACGCTCCTGCCCGCATGGACGGCCGACCGTAGTGCGGCTGACTAAATACGAGCTGGATAAGCTGTTCAAGCGGGTCAATCAGTAGAAGGGAGACCGACAGAATGGAAAATCAGCTGATTTGCATTTGCGGGCCGACTGCAAGCGGAAAATCCGCACTGGCCGCTGCATTGGCAAAAGCGCGGCAGACCGAGATCATTTCCGCAGATTCCATGCAGCTGTACCGGGGAATGGATATCGGGACTGCCAAGCCTACCAAAGCGGAGCGCATGGAGGTGCCGCACCATCTTTTGGATATCCGCGAACCCGGCGAGCCGTTTTCCGTCGCACAGTTTGTTGCGCTTGCAGACGCGTGTGCGCAGTCACTGCTGGCGCAGGGAAAAATCCCGGTAGTGGCCGGCGGGACCGGTCTCTATATGGATGCCCTGATTGAATGCAATACCTTTTCCGGCGGAGATACCGACCCTGCGATTCGCGAACATTACCAGCAGATGGCAGCCAGTCAGGGAAACGAGGCTGTACACGATGCACTGCGTGCAGTCGATCCCGAAAGCGCAGAACGGCTGCACCCCAATAATCTGAAACGGGTCATCCGTGCGCTTGAGGTTTTTCACACAACTGGCATGACGATTGGAGTGCTGAATGCGCGCAGCAGACGTGCAGAACCCAAGTACCGGGCTTATAAACTCGGTCTGTGTCCGGCCTCCCGCTCGGTCCTGTATGAACGGATTGAGCGGCGGGTGGAACAGATGCTGTGCGGCGGCCTGCTGGATGAAGCAGCAGCGCTTCTCTCCACAGGAAAGCTGACCGGTACGGCGGCCCAGGCGATTGGCTATAAGGAGCTGATCCCTTTCCTGGAAGGGCGGGACAGCCTGGAAAACTGCACTGCACTGCTGAAACAGCACACCCGCAATTATGCGAAACGCCAGCTGACCTGGCTGGCCCGCGACCCAGGGATACACTGGCTCCGCTATGAAGAAGGAACAGAATTTGCGGCACTGCTGCACGATTCGACAGCATTTCTCCACGCATGCGGTGTATGATAAATCCACATATTGGAATTTTGATGGAGGGACTAATGATGAAAAACGAAATCAATTTACAGGACGGCTTTTTGAATGTCGTCCGGCAGCAGTCACATCAGGTCACAGTATTTCTGACCAATGGCTTCCAGATGCGGGGGCTGGTACGCGGCTTTGACAATTTTGTCGTAATTCTGGAAAGCGACGGCGTACAGAAAATGGTTTATAAGCACGCTATTTCCACGATTATCCCGCAGAACCGGGTAGAACTTTACCAGAAGCGGGAGGGACGTAGCGGCGAAACGAGCTAACCGGACGGCAAACAAGGTGGAGGCGCTATGGAACAGGAAAAAAAGAGGACCAAGCTATACCGCAGGCGTCGCAACAGCAATACGGTTGTTGTGCTGGTCGGTACGATTGCGCTGCTGTACCTGATTTTACAGACTGTACATGCACTGAGCAATCATGTGACGACCGTTGCTGCAACGCGTGTAACGGTGGAAAACAGCATAGAGTGTTCAGGAATTTTTATCCGGGATGAGGTATTGGTGGAATCGCTCACAAGTTCGACCGTTAAACAGCTTGTATCGACCGGTGAGCGGGTAAAAAAGCAGTCCGAGCTGGCGGTATCCTATGCGGGGGAAAGCGCACTGGAAACCAGCCGGGAGCTTGAACTGCTGGAAGATGAGGTGGCGCTGCTGCGTGCGGCACTGCGTTCCGCAGGGGACTTTTCGGATACGGCCCGGCTGGACCAGCAGCTGACTTCCGCCATGCGCACGCTGAACGCGCAGGTCAAGGACGGTATCGTCACTGATGCAAGGGATACCGCCGACAGCCTGCGTGAGCAGTCGCTTCGGCGGGCTGCGGGCGGTCTGGAAGCAGAATCCCTTAAAAAAGAGCTTAACACGCTGGAGGATCGCATGGAATCCCTCAGCAGCCGGGTCAGCGGGCAGACCCGTTCCATCCGGTCTCCGGCGACGGGGTATTTTTCAGAATCCATTGACGGTTATGAAGGGATTTTGACGGCTGAACTGCTGGAAACACTGTCTTATGAGCAGTTGCTGGAGATTCTGGAGGATGACGAACCACAGGTGGACGAGAATACTGCGCTGGGCAAAATCGTATGCGGGTTTTCGTGGTATTTTGCAGTGCCGCTCCCGCTGGATGAGGCCCAGAGAATGCGGGTTAATGCAAAGGTAAGTCTGCGGTTTTCGCAGACCGGCGAGGTCGTAGAAGGTTCGGTTTATGCCATCCGCAAATCGGATGATGATGCACATGCGCTGGTAATCCTCACCGGAGACCGGTTCACGCCGAGTATTGTTTCACTCAGGAAGCAGGAAATCGACCTGATCCTTGCCACCTACACCGGCCTGAAGGTGCCGAAAGAGGCCGTGCGTGTAGAAACGGAAACAAAAACAAATGAAGACGGTACGGAAACGACGACTTCCCGCATTGGCGTATATATTATGAGCGGCTCCTTTGCCCGGTTTAAGGAGATTACGCAAATTTATGAAGCGGATACCTATTATGTCGTGCGGCAGGAGATCACGGGGCCGCGCACGGCCAATGCACTGGTGATGCAGGATCTGATCATTGTAGAGGGTAAGGAAATTGAAGATAAGAAGGTGTTGAAATCATGACGGAGCAGGAAAAGGCGGTACTGCGCGAGAATATAGCCCGTGTCAAGGATCGTGCAGCAGAGGCAGCCATCCGTGCAGGCCGGAGGCCGGAGGAAATCACGCTGGTTGCCGCAACCAAAATGAATAACGCCGAACGGGTTCGTTTCGCGGTAGAGAATGGGATTGCCGTATGCGGTGAAAACCGGGTGCAGGAGCTGTTGGAAAAATATGAGCTGTCAGCGTATGGCAGCGCAGACCTCCAGTTTATCGGTACACTGCAAACAAATAAGGTAAAATATTTGATTGGAAAGGTCAGCCTGATCCAGTCGGTGGGTTCGCTGCGGCTGGCGCAGGCAATCGACCGGGCGGCCGGAAAGCACGGCATTCGTCAGCCGATCCTGCTGGAAGTCAACATCGGAAGAGAACAAGCAAAGAGTGGATTCATGCCGAATGAGATCTGGAAATTCCTGGATAAAACGTCGGAGCTGGGGAACCTTGACATCCGCGGGCTTATGGCAATTCCTCCGGCGGCCCCTTCGGACGGGAATAATTTGTATTATTTTCACGAAATGAGCCAACTATTTATTGACATATCGACAAAAAAATACGATAATGTAAGTATGGCTTGTTTGTCGATGGGTATGACAAACGATTTTGAGGACGCAATTTCCTGCGGCTCCACCATGATCCGGGTAGGCACCGCCATTTTTGGCGCACGCAGCTATGCGGGGCAGCCGTGAAGAATAGTTTGCTAAATTAAGGAGGACACAGGTTTATGGGTTCTATCAAGAACTTTCTTGACTGGGTAAAGGGCGAGGATGTGGAGGACGACTTTGAAGAGTTTGTCCCAAGACAGCAGCGCAAAGAAGCCCCGCCCGCGCCCAGCATGGAGGAATCGTTATCCTATACCGCCGACGTCTCACCACGGCGCAGCAACAAGGTGGTAAATATCAATGCAACGACACAACTGGCGGTCGTACTGGTCAAGCCGGACCGGTTTGAAAACGCGGCTGAAATTGCCGACCATCTGAAGGACAAGCGTACCGTGGTACTCAACCTGGAATCAACCAATAAGGATGTCGCCCGCCGTCTGATCGACTTTCTGTCAGGCGTGGCCTATGCCAATGAGGGTAAGATCAAAAAGGTTGCCAACAGCACGTATATCATTACGCCCTATAATGTAGATATTCTGGGCGACCTGATCGACGAGCTGGAAAGCAACGGCGTATATTTGTAAGCGTATGGGGATGATATATCAAATTGCGGTCACGCTGCTTTCTTTCCTTGAGTTCGCTATGTTTGCACGGGCTATTATGTCCTGGTTTCCGCAGGGGCGCGATTCACGGATCAATGAGCTGCTTTATTGGGTGACCGAACCGATTATCCTGCCTTTCCGTAAGCTGACCGAGCCCCTCCAGCGCGGCAGTATGATTCCGATTGATTTTGCTTTTCTGCTGGCGTTTATCATGCTCGGGATTCTTCGGCAGGTGCTGGCTTACGGCCTATATTGAGGCTGCTTCCAGGGGCCTGTATTCATGGTCGGGGAACGGTGTTCCACGGCGATGAATACAGGTTCCGACAGCCAGGCTTTGGCTTAGGCTGTTTCGCAGACCTGTCTGCCTGCCTTTTATTTTGTCATACCGCTGGCTTGCAGGCGGGTCTGCCGGGTTATACGAAAACCTGCTCGGGGCTTGGGGGAAAAACTGCCCTGCGGGGGATGGCTTCGCCGGATGAAGTGAATTTTTGTAGGGATACGGGATGTATTTCGAGAAAATTTGGAAAAGTATGGTGCAATCAGGCCCATACAACTGGCGTTTGGACGGATTCCAGACAGGTCTATTGTGTTTTGATTGAAGGAGTTTTTTAGGATATGCTGACAGTGCAGGAAATTCAGGCGATGAGCTTTGAAAAAGCCGTCTTTGGCGGCTATGACCAGAAGTCTGTCGACGATTTCGTGGAGGAGCTTGCAGGGGATTACGGCACGCTCCAGAAGGAAAACGCGGCGCTGAAATCCAAAATGAAGGTACTGATTGACAAGATTGAGGAATACCGCAGTGTGGAGAACGGGATGCGCCGGGCATTGGTTTCCGCACAAAGTATTGCGCAGGAAACCATTGATAAGGCGCAGGCGGAATCGGCGCAGCTGATTGCGGAAGCCCGGCAGAATGCGGATGAACAAATCGAATCATACCGTGTCCAAATTGAGTCGGAAGCGCGCAAGCTGCATACGGCAAAGGAAAAGACCGCGCAGTTCCTCTCCCGCATTACCGCGCTTTATGATGAACAGACGAAAATGCTGATGAAAATGTCTGCCTCTGACGAACTGGCGATTGAGAGTGCGCCTGCCGTTGCGAAATCCGTGGTTGAGACGGTTTCGGGCGAGACGCGGCCAATTCTGGTTGCAGCGTCTGCCGCAGTGGATGCCGTACCCGCAGCGGAGGAGGATGAGGATGCTGATGTAAAGGTAGTGCAGCAGCCGACCACCCGCTTTAACGTCATGGAAGTTACGCTCGCGAGCAGTGCCGAGCCGCTGTCCGAACAGCACCCCCGCCGTGATTATGACTTTGGCGACTTGAAATTTGGCAACGGATACAATCCGAGTGAAGAGAAATAACGATATTCCGGCCGCAGGCCTTTGCTGCATTGCTGTGCTGCACAGGCCTGACAAGCTATTTATGAAAGGACTGAAACGGTAAAATGCCGCAGGATTACAATGCAACGATCCACCTGCCAAAAACCGATTTCCCAATGCGGGCGGGCCTGCCCAAGCGGGAGCCCGGTTTCCAGGAGCAGTGGGAAAAAGATCATCTTTATCAGCAGGTGATGGAGAAAAATGAAGGGAAACCCTTGTTTATCCTCCATGACGGCCCTCCGTATGCCAACGGAAACCTGCATATGGGCCATGCACTGAATAAAGTCTTAAAGGATATGATTGTCCGTTATAAGAATATGGCGGGTTTTCATGCACCCTATACGCCGGGTTGGGATACCCATGGTCTTCCTATTGAGCGGCAGGCCATCAAGGCATACGGCATGGACCGCGATAAGGTATCGGTTGCGGAATTCCGCTCCAAATGTGAAGAGTTTGCGCGTGAGCATGTCGATACCCAGCGGACGCAGTTTAAGCGTTTGGGCGTTATTGGCGACTGGGAAAATCCGTATTTGACGCTGACCCATGATTTTGAGGCTAAGCAGATCGAAGTCTTTGGGGAAATGGTAAAAAAAGGTTTTATCTATAAAGGGATGAAGCCGGTTTACTGGTGCCCGAAGGATGAGACTGCGCTTGCAGAGGCTGAAATCGAATATCAGGATGTACCCTGTAAATCCATTTTCGTCAAATTTGCTGTGACCGATGATAAAGGCGTTATTACGAAGCAGATTGGCAGTGCTGAAAACGTTTATTTTGTCATTTGGACCACTACGACCTGGACAATCCCGGGCAACCTTGCGATTTCACTTAACCCATTTTTTGAATATGACTTTGTACGGGTACCGAGCGGTGAGGTTTATGTACTTGCAAAAGAGCTTGTCAAGTCGGTGATGGAAAAGGCGGGCATCCCGTCCTGGGAAGTCCTTGCAACAGTGCTTGGCTCCGATCTTGAAATGATCAAGACACGTCACCCGCTGTTTGAACGCGAGTCTGTTGTAATTACCGGTGAGCATGTTACGCTGGATGCCGGTACGGGCTGTGTCCATACGGCTCCAGGATTCGGTGCTGATGACTTTATTGTCTGCCAGAAATACCAGATTCCTATTATCGTTCCGGTGGATGAAAAGGGCTGCCACACCGCAGAATCCGGCAAATACGAGGGCCTGTATGTAGACGATTCCAATGAAATCATTCTCAAGGATTTGGAAGCGTGCGGCGCACTGCTTGCAACAGAGGATATTGTGCACTCTTATCCGCATTGCTGGCGCTGCAAAAACCCGATTATCTTCCGTACCACCGAACAGTGGTTCTGTTCGATCGACGCTTTGAAGGATGATGCGGTCAAGGCGTGCCATAATATTACCTGGCTGCCCGGGTGGGGCGAAGAACGCATGACCTCCATGATTATGGAGCGTTCCGACTGGTGCATTTCCCGTCAGCGTATTTGGGGCGTACCGATTCCGATTTTCTTCTGCAAAGACTGCGGGAAACCGTTGGTCAACGAACGCACGATTCAGATTGTTTCCGAGCTGTTCCGGGAGCGCGGCTCCAATGCATGGTTCGAGCTGGACGCTTCGGAGATTCTGCCGGAAGATATCCGGTGTGAATGCGGCTGCGGTGCTTTTGATAAGGAAACGGATACCATGGATGTGTGGTTTGATTCAGGTTCCTCCCATGCAGCTGTCCTGGAAGATGGCAAGTTCCCATATTTACAGTTCCCGGCAGATTTATATTTGGAAGGCAATGATCAGTATCGCGGCTGGTTCCAGTCGTCCATGCTGACTTCAATCGCAATAAAAGGGGTCGCGCCTTATAAGACGGTAATCACCCATGGTATGATTGTGGATGAAGAACGTCAGAAAATGTCCAAATCTTTAGGCAACGGCATCAGCCTGCAGGATATTTTGAAGGATTATGGCGCGGATATCGTGCGTCTGTGGGTTGCATCGGCAGACTACCGGCAGGATATGCGTATTTCCAAAGAAATGTTTAAGCATCTGTCTCAAAATTATTTGAAAATCCGCAATACTGCGCGTTATATCCTCGGCAACCTGAATGGTTTTGATGTTTCCACGCTTCTGTCATATGCTGAGTTGGAAGAGCTTGACCAGTGGGCACTGATGAAGCTGAACGAACTGATTGGCAAAGTGATTGCGGGCTATGATGCTTATGAGTTCCACACTGTCCTTCATGCAATCCATAATTTCTGCGTTGTAGATATGTCAAATTTCTATCTCGATGTGATTAAGGATCGTCTGTATTGTGATGAAGGAAAGCTCCGTTTGTCTGCACAGACTGCAATGTTCCATATTTTGGATGCATTGGTGCGTATGATTTCGCCCATTCTGTGCTTTACTTCGGACGAAATCTGGAAAGCAATGCCGCACCAGGAAGGGGACGACCTGCGCAACATCCTTCTGAACACAATGCCGTCATCTAATGAAACCTGGGGATTTGATGACGCGAAGCAGCAGAAGTGGAACCGTCTGCTGGCCCTGCGTGACGAGGTCAATCGTGCGCTCGAGTCTGCACGGAACCAGAAAACTATCGGTAAACCGCTGGAAGCTGCTGTAACGGTTGAGTTTGATGAACCTGCATACAGTTATTTCACCGGGAATTTCACAGAGGAAGCACTTGCCGATCTGTGCATTGTATCAGAGCTGCACTTGGCTTCGGGTGACGGCGCACCCGAAAGCGCGGAAAACCGTGACGGCGCAAAGGTTACCGTTGCCCGTGCGTCAGGCGAAAAGTGCGAGCGCTGCTGGAAAATGATCGGCAGCGTGGGCGCTAATGCCAAACATCCGACACTTTGCGCACGCTGTGCGTCCGTAGTAGGATGAGAATAACAGGGGCAGGCGTTTGCCTGCCCTTTTTCCGAAATGGGGGGAAGCCTATGCTGGCTGTTTTATCAATCTTGGGCATGATCGTACTGGATCAGGCGGTCAAGCTGTGGGCAGTGCGCGTACTTGCGTCGATCGGGGATATCCCACTGATAAATGGGATATTTCATTTGACGTATGTAGAAAACCGCGGGTCAGCATTTGGGCTGTTCCTGAATCAAAGGGTGTTGTTCATGGTATTGACGCCGATTGTACTGGCTGCGGTAAGCATTGCACTCTGGCGCGGAATCATCCAGACAAAAACAGGGAAATGGTCGATGTATCTGTTGTTTGGCGGTGCGGTCGGGAACTTTATTGACCGGATCATACGCGGATATGTCGTTGACCTGTTTTATTTTAAGCTAATCAACTTCCCGGTGTTTAATATAGCCGATATTTTTATCTGTACGGGTGCGGCGCTGTTTTTCATTTACTTTCAATTCCAACACAAGCCTGTGGAGCAGAAAAAAGAGGTGGAGACCGATGGCTGAAACGCTTTTACTGTATCCGGCAGCGGCAGAAGCAGGGCAGCGGATCGATGCATATTTGAGCGGCGCCGTTCCCGGATTAACGCGGAGTGCGGCGCAGAGGCTGCTTTTAGAGGGCGCGGTAACAGTTGGCGGAAAGGCACTGAAAAAAAATGATCGTACTACAGAAGCAGATGAGATTCAAATTGTACTTCCTGATGTAAAGGCTATTGGCTTAACACCGGAAAACCTGCCTTTGGATATCATTTATGAGGATGAATCCATCATTGTTGTTAATAAGTTGCGCGGAATGGTTGTCCATCCTGCGCCCGGTAACTGGAACGGAACGCTGGTCAATGCGCTGATGTATCATTGCGGGGGGCGCTTGTCTGGCATCAATGGTGAGCTGCGTCCGGGAATCGTGCACCGAATTGATAAGGATACTTCCGGGCTGCTGGTCGTTGCCAAAAATGATGCAGCACATCAGAGCCTTTCTGAACAAATCCAGCGTCACGCTGTCCAAAGAGAGTATGAAGCGATTGTAATCGGTGCTTTCCGCGAGCCGGAGGGGACGATTGATTTACCGATTGCGCGGCATCCTGCACAGCGGAAATGTATGGCGGTACAGCCTGACGGACGGGAAGCGATCACACATTATCAAACAATTTCCGTATATCCCGGCTATTCTCATATGGCATTCCGGTTGGAAACCGGACGCACACACCAGATTCGAGTGCATATGAAAGCTGCTGGTCATCCCATCATTGGTGATCCGCTGTACGGCGCAAAAAAGGATCGCTTTTCGGGCATTGGCGGACAGTGCCTTCACGCGGCACATCTGACGCTGGCACATCCAGAAACAGGGGAGCAAATGCGGTTTGATGCACCGCTGCCGGAATATTTCATTGAAATCATTGGAAAGCTGGAAAAAATGATATGAAACGATTTGAAGGGGTACTGCTGGCAAGCGATATGGATGGTACACTTCTAAACAGCAGCCGTCTGATTGGCCGTGAGAACCGTGAAGCGCTGCGCTGGTTTACTGACTGCGGAGGACGTTTTTGTGTTGCAACCGGACGCGCAGTTGAAGTGACAAGAATGTATTTTAATGATATCCCGGTTAATGCACCTTATATCTGTTTGAACGGTGCGCTGGTTTATTCACCGGATGGAATGCTTTTGCGTCATAATGCAATGCCAAAAGAAGCGCAGGATTTACTGGATGCGGCACGGTCAGTTTATCCAGAGGTTGGAATCGAAATCTATGTAAAAGAAAAGGCTTTTATTTTGCATGACCATCCAATGACCCAGCATCATTTCCGGATTCTTGGCATTGACCCGCCGCGCCGTTCGCTGGAAGAACTGCCGTCCTGTACGGAATGGAGTAAAATAAATCTAACTGGCGAGCAAGAGCGTATTGCAGAATTGCAAAATCGTTTGTCAGAATTTCGTGGAAGTTTTTCGACTGCATCGGCTATGCCGATTTTCTGTGAGGTAACGGCAGCGAATGCGACCAAGGGGGAAGCGGTTCAACAGGTGGCAGAACTTTGCGAAATTTCAGATGCGCATATTTATGTGGCAGGGGATAGTGCAAATGACCTGTCAATGATGCAGAAATTTTATTCCTTTGCACCGGAGAACGGCGAAGGATGTGCATTAAATGCAGCAAATGAGATTGTTTGTGACAACAACTGCGGCGCGATTGCGGAAATTGTCAAAGCGCTCGCAAACAAATATCCAGAGTAAAAAACAGTGGCAAAAAGCCACTGTTTTTCCAACGATAGAAATTGCAGAAATATGTTTGTAATGGTCGGGCATATCCTGTTGAGCCAAAAACCTTTACAGTGTTTTAGCTCTGGGTAAAACTGTCAGCTCCAAATCATCGATAGCCTCTTGCCCCAGTGCTGTAAGTGCCATACTTCCATATTCAATTTCAGGCACTGCAAATCCGTTGGCCTGTGCACAAAATTCTGTAAAGGCAGAAGAGTTGACGTATTCGGAATAATTAAAATGTCCTAACGGCTCGGTATAACTGATAGAAATGAGCCGCAGCTGGGCGAGCCGGTCAAGCACAGAAGCGGTCTGCTCAATCGTTTCCAGCGTGTCGGATGCTTCCAAAATGAAGACCGGCGCAAGATTGTCATTTTTTTGTATGGGTTCCCCGAAACGTCGTAATGCAAACCGAACCACCGGCAAAAAGGGGAGCTCGGCAAATCGAAGCAGGAAAGCAGCTTCTCTTTGATGAAGCCGAAGCTCTTTCGGTTGGCCGCAGCCTGTACAACACGGGGTTTCGCCGCAGCCCGCACATGATTGATGGCAACACTGCATGGTTCATCTCTCCTTTCGGCTGTAGTTCAGTATGCCTGCAAATCCATAAACTATCCATAATATAGCACCTTTTTGTCCGGCCTGCAAGGGAAAAGTTTTTGTCTTCCGCAGCTGTCCCTTTGATAACAGAAAGAGGGTATCCGCTGGCTCTGAATGAAAGGTGAAACTGATTATGCAAATTTGCCTCATTTTAACAGAATCCGAAGGCCTGCCTTCCGGCATCACATGAGAGGGGGCGGTACTTTTTGGTTAAAATACGGAAATAAGCCTTGAATTCATTCAAATTTCTGCTATAATATAGAGGTTGATTTGTATAAAAATTGAAGCATAGAGAGGCAAGTCGTTATGGAATTTATTTCTACTCCAAAGCAGTATACAGATGCTGTTGAACAGGCCGCCGCCGCGATCGGCCAGTCAGTCACCCTGCGCGGTACAGTGCACCGTGTACGCGATATGTCCGATTTTGCGTTTGTTGTCGTGCGTGTCAACCGCGGCCTGATCCAGTGTATGATGAGGGGCGAGGTATCCGGGCTGACAAAGGCTGATCTCAAGGACGGAATGGTAATTGAATTTTCAGGCAGTGTGCATGAAGAACCGCGTGCTGAGCATGGTTTTGAAATTGTATTAGAAGCAGTCAAGGTACTTGCAAAACCGGCAGAGCAGCTTCCGGTCCCATTGGGCAAAAAGTATATGGGGCTGACGCTTGATGTTGACCTTCCGCTTCGCCCGGTGACACTGCGTCATCCGATCAAGCAGGCAGTGTTCCGCGTTCAGGGAGCGATTGCAGATGGTTTTTCAGAATATATGATTTCGCAGGGCTTTACACATATCCATACGCCCAAAATCGTAACTGCGGGCGCAGAAGGTGGCGCAAGCCTGTTCAAACTTGACTATTTTGGCCGTCCGGCATATCTGGCGCAGTCGCCGCAATTCTATAAGCAGTATACCGCAGGCATTTTTGGCCGTGTGTTTGAGGTTGGCAGCGTTTACCGTGCGGAGCGCCATAACAGTTCGCGTCATTTGAATGAATATATCGGCCTGGATTTTGAAATGGCCTATATTGATTCCATGTATGAAGTCATGGAAATGGAAACCGGAATGCTTCGGTATCTGATGGAATATCTGAAAAAGCATGTTGCCCCTGAACTCGCACTGCTGAAAGCTGATATTCCGGAAGTAGGACAGATTCCGACGGTGACCTTTGACGAAGCCAAGCAGATTATGCAGGATAAATTCGATCATAAATCGAAAAACCGTTATGATTTGAATCCAGATGAAGAAGTTATGATCTGCAAATGGGCAAAGGAAGAATACGGATGTGATTTCTGCTTTGTCACACATTTTCCGTCTGCAAAGCGTCCTTTTTATGCGATGGACGATCCGGAGAATCCGAAATATGCACTTTCGTTTGACTTGTTGTTCCGTGGGCTTGAGATTACAACTGGCGGCCAGCGTATCCACGATTACCATGAGCAGATTGCCAAACTGGAGGCACGGAAAATGGACGTTTCTCTGTTTGAATCTTTTACCATGCTGCATAAATATGGGATGCCGCCGCACGGCGGGCTTGGCATTGGCCTGGAGCGCCTGACCATGCAGCTGCTCAAACAACAGAATATCCGTGAGGCATCAATGTTCCCGCGTGATATGTCCCGCCTGGAGCCCTAAATACCAGCATAAAATCGCATGAAAACTGTCCGTATGAGTTTATTTTGCAAATAGCAACGACACCATACAGAAAAGGAAGTTGTCACAAATGAATGAATATATTTTGAGGATGGATGATGCACTGCGCCGCAAATACTTTCCGGATGGGTATTTTTCGAGAAATCAAAAGGTGCTTCAAAGCTCCACAAGATTTGTTTATGTTGTTTTTGGAATTATAGCGGTGATTGCCGGGTTGTTTACTGCATTATTTGTCTTTATGACGATCCAGACCGTTAAGGAGGGCAGGAGTGCGTCAAGCGGTATTCCATATGTTGTTGTCAGCCTGGCAGTTACGATATTTTCGATTGGCATGATTGTCGTATTTGTACGCCGCCGCGGTATGAACACCCAGAAGTGGATGGAATATTTTGCCGAAAAAAGTGCACTGCCCATTGCCGATATGCAGGAGCTTGACAGGCAGGCCGGTGCTGCTGACAGCTATATAATCCGTCTGGCAGGAAAAGGGAAGGCCGTATTAGAGAATATAGGTGCAGGCCTGCTCACGCGTGATTATATTACAGTTCGTGACGTTATAATAAAGCGGAATGAGGTTACAGCTGCTTATTTTTATAACCGTGTTTATTCTATGGTGGACAAGCATGGGGTGAAGGTCACTTATGTTCTGCATCTTGCAGTGCTTTCCAAGCGTGGACAGTGTATTGATTCCGAGGTGAAGCGCGAGGCTGGGGAACAGCTGATTTCACTTTTGCGGCAAAGCAGCCCCAACATGAAAACCCGTGATGGTGAAACCCTTGAGGAAGAAGAATTCAAAGCTCTCTGTGCAGGAGCCGTGTAAACGAAAGGGGTGTCCTGCTAAGGAACCCTCTAAAAACAAAGACCAGCCCCGAAAAAGGCTGGTTTTTGTTGTAGCTGTGAAAAATAATTGCGACATCTCACTTATATCGCTTTATTGATGGCTTTTTTATATTCGGCTTTCACTCGGTCAATCGTTTTTCCGCCAATGCCGAAATTCTTGTCCGGTAATTCCTTGATTGTGGTAACGAAAAATTCTTTTGGTACTTTCATAATCTCCGAGGATACCTCTGTCAGACGCGCGATCAGCTGTTCCTTCTGCTCATCTGATAAAGCTCCACTTTCGATTGTAATATACGGCATATTTTGACTCTCCTTCTGTATATAGGTTTCAGGTTGTCCAGGGCAATTATAGCACAAATGCGGAAGCCCTTCAAGCCCCTTCATTCCAACGGATTTTTATATGGACTTTCATTCTTTTTATCTCACCTGTAGCATAGGATAAACGGGAGGGATGAATCATGGAGGAGTTATTTGCACTCGTAAAAACCGACTATACGATTATTATTGCCGTACTGTATTTTATTGGAATTGGACTGCGCAAATTAAAGGGGTTTCCAAACAATTATATCCCGCTTTGCATCACATTGACAGGGATCGGGCTGGCCGCGCTGAGCTCCATTGCACGTCTGTCAGATTATGCAAATCTGGCTGCGCTGGTGTTTGACAGCATTGCACAGGGTATCCTTTGTGCAGGCATGAGCGTCTATGTCAACGAATTTATCAAGCATACTTTGAAGAAATCCGAGTAAAGGGCTTGAGATTTTTCCGAAACTGGTATATAATATTAAAGATTACGAATATTTACCGGTTGGAAGTGGCTTCACAAGTGAAAACAGCAGATATTATGGGTGTCCGGTTCCATGCAGTCACACTGAACGAAGCGGTTGACTATGCAATGAACCGTATCCACACAAAAAAGAAAGGTTATATTGTTACCCCAAATCCTGAAATTGTTTACCTCACGCTGGACGATCCTGCGTTCCGTTCGCTGGTGAACGGCGCGGCGCTCGTCCTGCCTGATGGTATCGGTATCATTTATGCCGCAAAAATTTTAGGACAAGCCCTTTTTGGGCGGGTGACTGGTATTGATTTTGCCGACCTTCTGATGCATCGTATGGCTCAGGAGCAGATGCGGCTGTTCCTGCTTGGCGCAAAGCCGGGCGTTGCCGAAATGGCTGCGGAGCAGCTGCAAAAAAAGCATCCTGGGTTGATTATCGCGGGCTGCCGGGATGGTTACTTCAAAGATGCCCAGGAGGCCGCAGATGCGGTCAACGCAGCTGGTGGGGCAGAGGCAGTCTTTGTTTGTCTTGGCGCACCAAAGCAGGAATATTTCATGGCAGAATGGATGGACAAGCTGGACGCTACCTTGCTGTGCGGCCTGGGCGGTTCGCTGGATGTATTTGCAGGTACGGTCAAACGTGCCCCGGCAATATTCAGCAAGCTCGGCTTGGAATGGCTGTACCGGCTCTGCAAGGAGCCTTGGCGTTTCCGGCGGATGCTGAAACTGCCGTTGTTCCTGTTGTTGGCGATTAAGACAAGGCTTTTGCCTAGTGAAAAGGAGGAGACCCCTTGAAAGTTAAACTTTTGGCACACACGCCTGAGCCTGAAAAACTGATTGCAGCAGCGGCAAAAAATTGTTATTCTGCGGCAGATGTTGATTCCGTTCTGGACGGGCTGACGCCGGAAAAAACGGATGGTTTTCTGCAAATGCTGACCGAGCTGGGACACGACAGTCCGGTCGAGCACGCCAGCTTTACTTTTGCAATAGAAGGGGTTTCGCGTTCTTTGCTGGCGCAGCTGACGCGTCACCGGATCGCATCCTTTAGCGTACAGTCGCAGCGATATGTCCGGGAGCACGGTTTTGAATATGTCATTCCGCCCGAAATTGAAAAGATCCCGGCAGCAAAGCAGGCATTTCTGCGTGCTATGGAGGATGACCAGCGCACTTATGAGGAATTGACCGCTGCACTGTTGGAGTCTCATATGAAAGAGCTGACTGCGCAGGGCGTACCGGAAAAAGAAGTGCGCCGGCGTGCCGATAAAATGGCGATTGAGGATGCACGCTACGTGCTTCCAAATGCCTGCACTACCCGGATCGTCATGACAGCAAATGCGCGTTCGCTGAAAAATTTCTTTCAGCTTCGCTGCTGTAATCGGGCGCAGTGGGAGATCCGTGCGCTGGCTGAGGAAATGTACCGGTTGTGCTTTGCTGCTGCACCGACATTATTTGCACACTGCGGGCCATCCTGCGCAGACGGTCCATGCAGCGAAGGGAAAATGACCTGCGGCAGGGTGGCCGAGGTGCGTGCCCATTATCTGGCGCTTCGGGAAGGGAAAACAGGATAATTCCCGGGAAATCGGACATCTTAAAGTTAAACAGACCTGTTTCGAAAAACGGGCAGGCTGATACACCAACGGGAAAGAGGTTTCATGTTATCATTTAGAGAACCGGCGCTCAAAGACCGGGAAGCGGTAGAAAAATGTGCTGCCGCATATCATTATCCGCTTTGTGAGCATTGCTTTGTAGATTTATTTATTTGGCAGGGGCATTATCATACGCGGATTTGCTTTTATAAAGGATTTTTGCTGATTAAGATGACGCCGGAGGCAGGGGAACACGACCTGTACCTTGCTCCGGTTGGGGATGGTGACCTTCGGGATGCAGTTGAGGCTATGCAGGCCGATGCGGCCGAGCAGGGCATACCGTTTGTGATGGTTTCGATTGCAGAGGAAATGCTTCCGCGTCTGGAGGAAGCAATGCCCGGTGCATTTGAATACTCATGGAATGAGGATGGAGCCGATTATATTTACTTGAGCGAAAAATTACAGACGTTATCCGGGAAAAAACTCCAATCCAAGCGCAATCTGGTCAACCGGTTTAAGGCCGCGTATGATGGTCAGTGGAGCTATGAAGCAATGACAGAAGAGAATATTCACGAGGTGTTTGACTTCCACTTGAAATGGATTGATGATAACCATCATCTGTATGAGTCTGATTTTCTGGGGGAAACCTGTGCGATTAGTCTTGCACTGCGTAATTTTACGCCGCTTGGACTGCGGGGCGGTATCCTCCGGCTGGATGGCAAGATGATTGCCTTTACATTAGGGCGTCAGTCTACGCCGGATCTCTATGTCATGCAGATTGAAAAAGCAGACCATACAATTCCCGGTGCATATCAGATGATCAATCAGCAGTTCGTCCTGCATAATTGTAAAGATGTCATGTACGTTAACCGGGAAGAAGACCTTGGTTTGGAGGGGCTTCGGCAGGCCAAGCGGTCTTATCATCCGGTGATGCTTGCAAAGAAATTTATGGCGGTGCCTAAATGATCCGTTTTGCAGAGGAAAGGGATACGTCGGCCGTCCGCGCGCTGTTTGACCAGTGTTTCCCGGATGGAAGTGGATTTAATGCGTATTTTTTCGATCGTTTGTACCGTCCTGAACAAACACTGCTTTATGAACAGGGAAATACATTGTGTGCGATGGTACAGATGCTGCCGTATCAGCTTTTCATTGGAGGGACTGAAGGAACAGCGACGTATATTTACGGTGCCTGTACGCACCCGGAACATCGGCGAAAGCATTTTATGGCGCAGCTGCTTGAGGCCTCCTTTGAAGAGGACCGGCGCATGAGAAGGTGTGCTTCACTTCTGATTCCGCAGGAGGAATGGTTGTTTCAATTCTATCGCCCGTTTGGCTATATTCCCGTGTTTGGCTTGGAAAGAAAAATCGTATTACAGGAAAAAGCTCCAAGCACGGAAGTTCAACCGCTCGAGAACTGGTGTGAAGTGAATGAGCTTTACACCAAGAAAACGATATCTGAACCATGCCGGATTATCCGCAGCGAAGCGGATTGGAAAGCACAGCTTGCGTTGTTCCAGTCATTGGGGGCTGGTGCATTCGGGTTGTATGAGAAGGACAAGCTGTCTGCATATGCGTTTGTCTGGCGGGAGAAGGACGGATATATGGCACAAGAGCTTTTGGCGCAGGATGCCCGATGTGAATCTTTGCTGGTGCAGGCGCTTCTCCGTCATTTTGGTTCACAGAAAATGGCTTATTATACGGTGGGAAGCGGCCAGATGCTTGGCTGTCTGAAACCGTATCAAGCTGCGCCGGAGCGCGGCTATATCAACCTGATGTTTAATTGATGAGGTGACAAAAATGGTATATGTATTATTAGCAGAAGGCTTTGAAGAGGTTGAGGCCTTGACTCCTGTAGATTTGCTGCGCCGTGCGGGCGCGCAGGTCAAGACGGTGGGCGTGACTGGGAAAACAGTGACTGGCGCACGCGGTATCCCGGTCGTTGCTGATATGCTGCCGGAAGAGGTCTCATTTGAAGATGCTGAAATGGTAGTCCTTCCGGGAGGGATGCCCGGGACAAAGAATCTGGATAAAAGCGAATTTGTCCAGAAAGCGATTGACCATTGCCTCGAAAAAGATATTTTTCTGGCAGCAATTTGCGCTGCGCCGTCCGTGATCTTGGGCAGCCGCGGGCTGCTGAAGGGCAGACGGGCAACCTGCTATCCCGGCATGGAGGATGGTATGCTTGGTGCACAGGCAATGGAAGTTCCCTGCGTTGCAGATGGGAAGATCATCACCGGACGTGCCGCTGGGGCGGCAATGGATTTTGCGGTTGCACTGTGTGCGGCTGTATGCGGCGGTAAGGCTGCGGAAACGGTTGCACATGATGTCTGCCATGCCATCGGATAAGCCAGCCCTGCGGAAACAGCTTCTGGAAGCACGGAAAAGCCTTTCACTGGAAACACGACGTGCAATGGAAGAGGGCATTTTTACGCAGTTGACTGCATTGGAGGTTTACCGGCAGGCAAAAACCATATTTCTTTACTGTTCAACGCCGGAGGAAGTTGGCACCGGCCTGCTGATGGCGGATGCCCTGCGTACAGGCAAACGGGTTTGCGTACCGCTTTGTACGGATGCTTACGGCGTGATGGAGGCTCGGGAAATTCCAGATGTTTCCGCACTTTCTCCTGGACGCTTTGGCATTTTGGAGCCTCCGCATGATGCACCGGTTGTGCTGCCGGAAGAGATTTGCCTGTGCATTGTGCCTTGCCTTGCCGCCGATCGGGCAGGCTTCCGCTTGGGCTATGGCGGCGGCTATTATGATCGTTTTCTTCGCGGGACACAGGCAAAAAAAGCCGTACTCTGTGCAGAATGTTGTCTTTTCGATGCACTGCCTGTAGGAAAGCATGATATGCGCTGCAATATCGTTGTAACAGAAAGGCAGGTACATATTGCAAAATAAGAATCATTCGGCTTTTTATGCAGGTTTTTCGTTATTTATTTGCTTTGGGCTTCTATACGCATCGGGAGCCGTCCAACGGGCATTTTACAGCCAGCCGTTATTTGGGATGCTGGCTGCATCGGTATTAGCGTTCCTTGTTCCGGCAGCCGGGCTGACGGCAGTGTTGCGAAGAAAGGGCTTGCTTATGGGCCTGCGGCTAGGTTTTCCACGGTTCAGGATGAAAAAGGCCGCGCTTGCCGTCTATTCAGGTCTGGCGGTTTCCCTGTTGGTTGTGCTCATGAATACGATGATTTTCAATGCATCAGGCACGGAGGGAATCGAGCTGACCGTCTCGATCATAACCGCAGACAGCCTGCGGCAGTCCTTTGGAATGACGCTGATGGGGGTTGCCGTTATCCCGTCATTATTAGAGGAAATCTTCCTGCGTGGTGTGCTCCAGCCAGTGTATGAAAAGCTGGTCGGCACTTGGCCTGCCATTGTATTTACTGCCTGCGTCTTTGCCATGCTGCACGGCAGCCTCAGTAATTTTATCGGTCCTTTGCTGGCGGGCTGCCTGTATGGTTATTTGACCTATGAATTTCAATCGGTCTGGCCTGCTTTTATCGCACATCTAAGCAATAATTTGCTGTATCTGGTTATACTTTGGCTTACGGACACTTATGCCTCCTTTGGTATTTGGGAATATTTTTCTTTCCTGTCCGTGATTATCCTGCTGCTGTTCCTTTATCTGGCCTTTCGGGCGGCAGAGGATTTGTTTGATGATGATGAAATGCCGCACTTCCAGCGGCGGAAGCTGCCGGTTTTACAAACCATTTTGACAATGACGCTGAATCCGGGTTTTCTGGTGTTTACGCTCGCCTTTATGGCAAAAGCCGTGTTTAAGGTCATTTAACGTTCTTTGAAATGGGATTTCAGCCTGTAATGAGGTGAATTGTATGGAAGAAGATTATCAGGATTACCCGGACTATTCGGATTATCCAATGCCAGCGGACGATTATGAGGAACGCCCAAAAAGGCGCAGGCGGAGAAAAAAGCGCCGCGGCTGGGGATGTCTCGGTGTGGTCTTTTATCTGGTGGCTGTGTTTGCTATTTCGGTGGGGCTGTCGATTGTAGCGATTTTCTCGGCAAATGATGTTTTTGCCTTGGTAAAGGATAACACGGAGCATTCATTTGTAGTCGAAGGGGAAACCCTTCTTGGAGATCTCTCGGAGCAGCTGGAAAGCAGTGGGATCATCAATTACAGTCCGTTATTCAAGCTGTTCGTCCATTTCACCGGGGATAATACGACCATTCATACCGGGACCTATACACTAAGTTCATCCTTTGACTATCAGCAGATTGTACGCGTTTTGCAGCGTCGTGAAACTTCCACGGTTGAAATCGAGGTCAGTATTCCCGAAGGATATACCAATGCACAGATCAAAGAACGATTGGTTGAAATGGGCGTCAGCTCAGAGGCTGATATTGACGAATATCTAAGCACCTATAATTATAAACATGATTTTTTGCAGGATCGGATTCCAGCTTCAGCGGGCTGGCTTGAGGGGTATTTATTTCCGGACACCTATAAATTCAATGCCAATAATGCAAAAATGACCCTTAATAAAATGCTGAATAACTTCAAATCCAAATATGATCAGCCAATCCAGGAGGGGGCTGCGGCACTTGGCCGGAGCCAGCATGAAATTGTAACCATTGCATCCCTGTTGGAGCGCGAGGCAAAGGTAGATGATGAGTTTGCACGGATTGCAGGAGTCATTTATAACCGTCTGTCTAACCCGGACTTTCCGCGTCTTGAAATTGATGCAACGCTGATTTATGCACTTGGCGAACATAAAGAGGTTCTGTCTGAAGCGGATAAAGAGGTTGACAGCCCTTATAACACTTATAAAAATGAAGGCTTGCCGCCTGGGCCTATCTGCAATCCGGGTTATACCGCGCTTTATGCTGCAACCCATCCGGAAGAGCATAACTACTATTATTACGTTGCTATGCCAGACGGTACGCATCTGTTTGCCAATAGTTACGAAGAGCACCAACAGAATATTCAAAAAACGCGTGAAGCGGCTGCCTCTGCTGCGAAGCAGCCTTCAGCGGAGGAGTAAATCATGCAGAAAAAGCCTGAAATCCTCGCACCAGCGGGTGATTTTGAAAAGATGAAATATGCGATTGCTTATGGTGCAGATGCGGTTTATTTGGCGGGCAATTCCTTTGGAATGCGTGCTGCGGCAGCAAATTTCCGTGAAGATGAGCTGCGGGAGGGAATCGCATATGCACATGCACGCGGTGTCAAGTGCTATATTACGGTAAATATTATCCCGTCTAACCGCGATTTGGAACAGCTGCCGGACTATCTTTCCTTTTTACAGGAGGCAGGGGCAGATGCGCTGATTATTGCAGATGTCGGTGTGCTTTCCTTAGCAAAAAAATATGCACCGGGGATTCCGGTGCATATCAGCACACAGACCAGCATCCTGAACCATGCAGCCGCTAATTATTGGGCGGAACAGGGGGCGGAACGGATTGTGCTGGCGCGCGAGCTTAGTCTAAGCGAGATTGCAGAAATCCGTGCCAAAACGCCAAAAACATTGGAAATAGAAGCGTTTGTGCATGGTGCAATGTGTATTTCATATTCTGGACGCTGTTTGATTTCACAGTATCTGACCGGACGTGACGCCAATCATGGTGCCTGCGCTCAACCCTGCCGCTGGAAGTACCAGCTGGTGGAAGAAACCCGTCCCGGGGAATATTTTCCGGTCGTCGAAGGGGATAAAGGCACATACCTTTACAACTCAAAGGACTTGTGCATGATCGACCATTTGCCTGAGCTGATTGCCGCCGGTGTGGATTCCTTCAAAATTGAAGGTCGGAACAAAACGGCTTATTATGCCGCAGGGGTAACCGGGGCATATCGCAAGGCGGTGGACGCTTACTGGAACTCTGGCAAGCCAGATGCCTTTACACTTCCGGAAGGTATCCGCAACGAGGTTGTCAAGGTCAGTCACCGCAATTATTATACCGGGTTTTATTTTGGAAATGAGCAAAACGGACAGCACTATGAGGACAGCCAATATATCCGCGACTGGGAGGTGACAGGCCTTCTTGACCAGGCGGATGAAACAGGACATGCCGTATTTCGTCTGAAAAATCGTTTTTATCCAGGCGACACCTTAGAGCTGATGCAGCCTGGATGTGATCCATATTGTTTCATGGCCGAAAAAGTCACAGATGATGACGGGCTTTTGTTGGAGGTTGTCCATCATCCGGAGATGAGATTTCACTTGGATTTTCCGTTCCCGGTAAAACCGTTTGCTGTTCTGCGCAGGGAAAGGCCGCAGGAGGGAAGCCGGAATCAATAACCACAGTTTCCGGGCAAGCCGCCTAGAAAAAATCTTGACAACACGGTTTCTTATGGTAAAATAATTAAGTAAGCTCTTGCAGCGGCTAAGGAATTTTCTCCCGCCCCGAAACCGTTCTTTTTCTGGGGACGGGAGTTTTTATTTTGATCATCTAAATTTGGAGGAATGAACCAAATATGCAGTACAGAGGACTCAATGAGCTGCGGGAAGCATATCTCGCATATTTTGAGAGTAAGGATCACCTTCGCTTGCCCAGCTTTTCGCTGATACCGCAGAACGATGCATCGTTACTGCTGATTAACTCAGGTATGGCGCCGATGAAGCCTTATTTTACCGGTGAACAGGAACCGCCGCGCCGCCGTGTGACGACCTGCCAGAAGTGCATCCGCACCGGCGATATTGATAATGTTGGCAAAACCGCCCGGCATGGTACTTTTTTTGAAATGCTCGGCAACTTTTCCTTTGGCGATTATTTCAAGCGGGAAGCGATTGAATGGAGCTGGGAGTTCCTGACCGAGGTTGTCGGGCTGGATGAAAACCGCCTGTACCCATCCATTTACGAGGATGATGAAGAGGCGTTTGATATCTGGCATAATGTGATGGGGATTCCATCTGAACGTATTTTCCGGTTTGGCAAGTCAGATAATTTCTGGGAGCACGGCTCCGGCCCCTGCGGCCCCTGTTCTGAAATATATTATGACCGTGGGGAAAAGTATGGCTGCGGCAAGCCAGACTGCACGGTTGGCTGTGAATGCGACCGCTATATGGAAGTTTGGAATAATGTTTTCTCACAGTTTGATAATGATGGCCAGGGAAATTATACCGAACTGAAACAAAAGAATATCGACACCGGTATGGGCCTGGAACGCCTTGCGGTTGTGGTTCAGGATGTGGATTCGCTTTTCGAGGTCGATACAGTCCGCAATATTATGAAGCATATCGAAAAAATTGCCGGTATTACCTATCATCAGAATCATGACAGTGATGTTTCTCTGCGTGTTATTACCGACCATATCCGTTCTACAACAATGATGATTTGCGATGGTGTAATTCCGTCCAATGAGGGCAGGGGATATGTGCTCCGCCGTTTGCTGCGCCGCGCTGCGCGTCACGGCAAGCTGCTTGGCATTGACCGTCCATTCCTTGTGGATGTCTGCGGGACTGTCATCCGTGAAAGCGGTGACGCCTATCCTGAACTGGTACAGAAGCAGGAATATATCTGCAAGGTCATTCAGATGGAGGAAACGCGTTTTGATGCAACGATTGACAGTGGATTGTCTATTTTGAATGACAAAATTGCAGCGGTGAAGGAAAAAGGCGAATCCGAACTGCCTGCTGCGGATGCATTCAAACTGTATGATACCTTTGGTTTCCCGATTGACCTGACGCTTGAAATTTTGGAAGAGCAGGGACTGAGTACGGACCGTGCCGGGTTTGATAAGCTGATGGATGAGCAGCGTGTACGGGCCCGTGAGGACCGGAAACGTATGGGCGACCTTGGCTGGGCAAGTGAAGAACTTGGCCTTGATAAATCAATTAAGACCCAATTTGACGGCTATACTGTTTTTTCGGAAGATGCGGTTGTGCTGGCTATCGTTGCAAACGGCGAGGTATCCGGCTCGGCAACTGAGGGCGATCAGGTGACGGTTGTACTCGACCATACGCCGTTCTATGCGGAAATGGGCGGTCAGGTAGCTGACCATGGTGTACTGCGTTCCTCTAAGGGCGCGGTCGCTCAGATAACCGATGTACAGCGCACCAAGGATGGAAAATTCATGCATATCGGTACGGTAGAGACCGGTGTATTAGCGGTTGATGATACTGTCACGGCTGCGATTGATTTGGAGCGGCGGCAGGCGATCGCGCGTTCACATACGGCGACGCATTTGTTACAGCAGGCCTTGAGACAGGTGCTTGGCTCACATGTAGAGCAGGCAGGCGCATATAACGATCCCGATCATCTGCGTTTTGACTTTACCCATTTCGAGGCGGTCAAACCAGAAGAGCTGGAACGTATTGAGACGATTGTAAATGAAGAGATCCTGAAAGGTTCTACCGTCATTACCGAGGAAATGCCGATTGAAGAAGCCAAGGAACGCGGCGCAATGGCACTTTTCGGCGAGAAATATGGTGCGGTTGTACGTGTTGTACAGGCAGGGGATTTTTCGATTGAGCTTTGCGGCGGCACGCATCTGGATAATACTGCAAAGGCAGGCGTATTTAAGATCACCAGCGAAAGCTCCGTTGCAGCGGGTGTCCGGCGTATTGAGGCAGTTGTAGGCAAGGGCCTGCTGAAATTCCTGACAGACGGCCAGCGGCTGATTAGCCGTGCAGCCGCAGCGCTGAAAACCAATCCGCAGGACATGCTTGCGCGTGTCGGTCAGGTAATGGGCGATATGCAGCAGATGAATAAGCACATGGAACAGCTGTCTGCCCGGATCGCTAAAATGAAGATGGTAGAGTTGTTTAACCTGACCAAGGATGTAAAGGGTGTAAACGTTGTTGCAACCATGTTGGATGATACTGATACGGATGCATTGCGTGTCATGGGTGACGAGGTCAAGGCGCGTGCACCTAAAATGGTAGCGGTTTTGGCGGCTGTGAACAATGGAAAAATCAATTTCCTGTGTGTCTGCGGTGCAGAAGCTGTCAAATTGGGTGCGAATGCCGGTAAGATTGTGAAGGAAGTTGCAAAGATTTGCGGTGGCGGCGGCGGCGGACGCCCGGACAGCGCGACAGCAGGCGGCAAGGATCCTTCCAAACTGGAAATGGCGCTTGAGTCGGTCAATGATATTGTAGCGGCGCAGCTTGGCTGACCGCAAACAGGAGGGAATGGCTGATGAACGACTGTATTTTCTGTAAAATCGTATCGGGCGAAATCCCGTCAAATAAAGTCTATGAAGATGACCAGTGCCTTGCTTTTTATGACCTTGACCCGCAGGCGCCGACACACTTTCTTGTGATTCCGAAAGCCCATATTGAATCTGCACGTTCCATCAATGCAGGTAACTGTCAAATCGTTGGGCATTGTTATGCAGTCATTGCGCAGATTGCGCAGGATATGGGGCTTGAAAGTTACCGTGTAGTTACAAACTGTGGTTTACAGGCTGGGCAGAGTGTATTCCACCTGCATTTTCACGTGCTGGCAGGACGCGATATGACATGGCCTCCCGGTTGACCGGATATTGATAAAGCACTTTTGGGGGAGCAGTGCGGCTAAGCATTGCTCCCACTTTTTAAGTATGGGCATATACTGAAGGGGGGATGCAGGGGATGAATCGACCTGTAATCGTAGCAGCAGTCTGTTTAGCAGCGGCCTCGGCCATTGGTACGCAAACAGGGCTGCTGCTTGAAGTCCCTCTTGCGGTTTGGCCGGTGATTGCTGGGGCAGCGGTGCTGCTGGGCGGCTTTCACCGTGGACTGGCAAGAGCTTTGCCGTATGTGATACTTGCCGCCGCTGCCTGTTTGTATGTAGGTGGATATCAACGTGTTACCGCAAAACCGGTGCAGTCATTGGCTCGGAAAGATGTACTTTCTGTGCGTGCTGTAGTGCTCGACTATGCAGATCAATATGAGGAGACACAGCGGGTCCCGCTTCGCATTACCGCAGTTGGAACGGAAGCACCCGGTGATCTGCAAATGAGACCTTTCAAGACTCTGTGTTATTTGCCGGTCACGCCTGAACTGCTGGAGCCCGGAGATCAAATTGAAACCTGTGTCAGCTTTTATATCCCTGATGTACGTGATGGGTTTGCACGGCAGGAATACTATGCGGCAAACGGTTATTTTGTGCTTGCACGGCAGGCAGAAGAGGCCGAGGCAGTGCATGTGCACAATGAACCGGTTTGGTGGTCATACCCGCTGCGGCTGGCAAGGGAATTAAAATTATCAGTTTCCCGCCAGTTTCCGGAACGGGAGGCAGGGCTATTGAATGCAATTCTGTTTGGAGACCGCTCCGGCATGGCTCCTTCCGACTCCCGAAACCTGCGGAAAGCGGGATTAAGCCATATGACAGCTGTTTCCGGGATGCATGTGGGGTTCCTTGTGACCTTTTTCTGTATTGTATTGGGTAAAAAATTTGGCTCTATTGTTTCGGTTGCAGCCATTTTGTGTTTTATCCCCATGGCTGGCGCAAGCCCGTCGGTTATTCGCGCAGCGGTTATGTACATTATCATGATTGTTTCATTTCTGCGGTTTGAAGAATCGGAGACATTGAATTCGCTTGCAGCTGCATTGACTGTTTTGCTTCTGACAAACCCATATTCGATTGCAAGTGCAAGCCTGCTTCTCTCTTTTGGCGCTACATTGGGTCTGCTCTTGTTTTCTGGCCGTATTCAGCGGCTGCTGATGGAGCCTGTTCCATGGCAGAACTGGATGGCACGAAAGCCTGTCCACGCCATTGCCTCTGTTATTTCCTGTTCATTCAGTACGATGGTGTTTACGACGCCTGTCTTATTAGCAGGATTCGGCTATATTACGGTGTTATCAGTGTTGGCCAATTTACTGACCCTGCCTGTTATTGGCGCGGCATTTATGCTCGGATTGCTTGTCTCATTCTGCGGACTGCTGATGCCTACCGGCTGGGAATTGCTGGTGAATGCAGAAGAGGCTTTGCTTTCCTACATCCTCCAAGTGAGTGATTGGGTGGCGCATCTGCCGTTTGGTGTGTTGTCCTGGGGCGATTTACTCGGAAAAACGGCTGTTTCAGGCTTTTATATTGGGCTTTTCCTGTTGGTTCTATTCCATAGGAAGAAGCAAATCCTTTGGGTTTTGATTCCGGTATGTATGTTATTGGCTGGATGCAGCTTTTGGACAGCAAAGGAAATACGGGAAAGCACACGTTTGACTGTCCTTCCTAGCGGGGCAGGGCAGACGATGGTCTATTCTACAGGCCCAGGCGCATTGACCGTGATTGACTGCGGCGGAGATAAAGGGCATGACTCTGCGGAAGCCGTGGTTGAATTCCTTGATTGGAACGGATTTGAAGCCATTGACACGATGATTTTAACGGCTGTCGATCAGTCCCACGCCAGATATGCAGCAAAATTACTTCGGACGGGGCTGGTTCGTTCACTGGTTTTTCCGGAAATTCCTCAAAGCAGACAAAAAGAACTTTATATGGACTTAATATCGGCGGCTGAGGAGGCTGACGTGCAATATTGTATAGGTATACCGTACAAATTGCCGGAGGGTATTACAGTTTCAGATGAAATAGAGCGTAAATTAGTGGTTTATTTGACCTTGGGGGACAAGCAGGTGATGACCGTTCACAGCCTGACCCAGAAAATGCTGGCGGAATTTTTGGAAACAGCGCCAGTACAAACAGATATTTTGCTTCTTTCTGAACACAATATAGAGGACGCAGACATGCTGCGGGCTGCACTGGAAGTCCTTCAGCCGGAGGATCTGATTCTGGAATGCGGCTACATAGAAAATGAAAGCCTGCTCCGCAGACCTTGTCATAATACCAAATTAGAGGGCAGCATCATTTTGTCAGAGCGGAAAGGGGGAGGTGTGAAATGGCAGTAAAGTCAAAGGAAAAAAAATCAAATGGTGCAGCCATGCTCAAAAATGCACTGAAAACAGGCAGTTTTGACCGCCTTTACCTGATTACTGGAGATGAATCCTATCTAAAGGAATATTATTTGACGCAATTGAAGCAAAAGGTAGTGGATGAAACCTTTCGGGAGTTTAACCTGGTTGAACTCGAAGGGAAGAGCATGACACCGGAGGCGCTTAGTGATGCAATCGAAAGTTATCCGGCTATGGCCGAACGCAAACTGGTCGTAGTGACAGATTTTGATCTTTATAAGGCGCCAGCTGCTTTTCAGCCAGTGATTGAAACGATTTTGACGGATTTGCCGGAATATATTTGTCTGGTATTCTATTACGATATTTTAGAATTCAAGCCGGATAAACGTACAAAGGTACATCAGCGACTGGAAAAGACGGCCTGTATTGCAGAGTTCTCCCGAATGGAAGAGCGTGAGCTGATTTCCTGGCTGCGCCGCCGGTTCCGTGAGCTTGGGAAGACAATAGATGACGGTACTTGTTCCTATATGTTATTCCTGTGCGGAAATTCCATGACCAATCTGGTAGGGGAAATCGAAAAGGCTGCGGCCTTTGCAACGGTTGAAAAAATCACACAGTATCATATTGACGCTGTATGCACCCGGGTGCTGGATGCTGTTGTGTTTGATCTAACAGATGCCATTTCGGCACAGCGGTTTGATAAGGCAGTTGCACTTGTAAATGACTTAATTGCGCAGAAAAATAATGAGATTACAATTTTCACTACGATTATCCGACACATTCAGCGTCTTTATGCTGCAAAATTGAATACAGAAGCCCGGGGCGGGGAATCGTCACTATTTGAATTGCTTGGCACGCATTCCTCCTACTATGCACGCCAAATCGTGAATGCTTCCCGAAAAACAACGCTCCCATGGCTGCGGAATGCGGCAAAAATATGTGGAGAAACCGATACGCTGTTGAAGAGCAGTGCAGCAGACCGTCAAAAGCTGCTGGAGCTGGCAATTTTAGGTATGGCAGGGGGGATGTCATGATACGGATTCGTGAAGCCGTCCTGGTTGAGGGACGGTATGATGTGAATACGCTTCGGCAAATCGTTGATACCGTTGTATTGGAAACGGGTGGTTTTCGCATTTTCAATGATGAGGATAGACTGCGCCTGATCCGGCGAATTGCAGCAGTTCGCGGACTGATTATATTGACCGACAGTGACGGGGCAGGGTTTGTCATTCGTAACTATCTGAAAGGGGCATTGCCAAAGGAGCAGGTCAAACAAGCCTATATTCCTGACATTGCAGGCAAGGAACCGCGTAAACGAAAGGGTTCCAGGGAAGGGAAGCTCGGTGTAGAGGGAATGCGGCCGGAAATTATACAAAAAGCGCTGATAAATGCCGGTGCAACCATTTTGGATGGGGAACCCGCTGAATTGAACAAAATAAATCTAATTACAAAAGCTGACCTGTATGCTTATGGTCTTTCCGGCGGGCAGGGAAGTGCAGAACGGAGACGGATGCTGCTGAAACGTCTTGAGCTTCCCGAACATATGACGGCAAATGCACTGCTTGAATATATTAACGCTGTTTCCACAAAAGAAGAGCTGGAACAAATTATCAAGTCAGTATAAAGGAAATTGCTTTACATATTTTGTACAGTTGATGGGAACAATTTAAGGATAATCATATGGAGGGAACAAAATGACGAAAACCAGTAAGATCACATACACGGCGATTTTTGCTGCTTTTTCATCTGTGTTGATGTATTTTGAATTTCCACTGCCATTTATGCCACCTTTTTTACAGGTCGATTTAAGCGGAGTGGCAGTGCTGATTGGAGCATTTATATTTGGTATCCGTTCAGGTATCTGTATGATCCTGATTAAGGATTTAATTCACCTGACCAAATCTGCTACCGGTGGATCAGGTGAATTAGCTGATTTCCTGATGATGACAGCGTTAATTGTGGTTGCGGTTACGATTTACCAGCGGAGCCGGACGCGCAAGGCTGCTGTGTCCGGTTGCCTGATTGGAACGGTCGGAATGGCTTTTGTAGGAATGCTGACCAATTATTTTCTGATTATTCCATATTATATTGTTGCAATGGGCTGGCCGATAGAAACAATTCTCGATTTGTGTGCACAGGTGAACCCATATATCGGCAGTATGTGGGGGTATCTTCTGCTCGGTGTTCTTCCGTTTAATTTAATAAAAGGCTTGATTATCACCATAATCACACTGCTGGCATATAAAAAGTTATCAATTTTTATTAAGTCCAAACAAATTACATTTGGACACACGCATGGAACAACAAAAGCATAAACACTCATCAAAACCCTCAGCGAGCAGTCACTGAGGGTTTTGATGGTGAATTCGTAAATCCACCTTCCCTTAATTATACAAAATCTTTATTTTGTATAATTTTATGTCATGTGATTTTAAGTGCTCTTTCACCTGTCTCCCCTGTACCTGCTGAAAGGAATTTAAGCATAAAAATAAAATACAGGCTCCACGGTATTCGCCGCAGAAGCCTGCATTTTTCAGAAGTATGATATTAAAGATTGTTTCTGATGTTTGCGCCCATTTCGCTGGTTGTGAGCACAGTTTCGCCAGTATGTGCAATATCAGCCGTGCGGCAGCCGTCATTAAGTGTTTTTTCAACAGCAGCTTCGATTGCAGCAGCTTCCGCAGTCAATCCGAATGAATATCTCAGCATCATAGCGCATGACAGGATGGTTGCAATCGGGTTAGCAATGCCTTTCCCAGCGATATCCGGCGCAGAACCGTGAATTGGCTCGTACATTCCCCGGCCAGTCTCTCCAATGGAAGCCGATGGCAGCATACCGATCGAACCAGTAATCATAGAGGCTTCGTCCGAAAGGATATCACCGAACAAGTTGCCTGTCACAATAACATCAAATTGTCCCGGATTACGTACCAACTGCATTGCTGCATTATCAACATACATATGGTTAAGCGTTACATCAGGATATTCCCCCGCTACACGGGTCACTGTTTCACGCCACACTCGAGAGGTTTCTAATACGTTGGATTTGTCAACGCTGGTTACTTTTTTAGAGCGGACCCGCGCCATTTCAAACGCACGGCGGGCAATTCGTTCCACCTCGTATACCGAGTAATTCATGTCGTCGCAGCCCATTTCACCCCAGCCGCAGTCGCTTTCTTTGCGGTAATGCTTTCCAAAATAAACGTCACCGGTCAGTTCGCGGCAAACTACGATATCAAACCCTTCCCCAATGATTTCGGGTTTGATTGGACATGCATCAGCAAGTGCTTTATACATCATCGCAGGACGGATATTTGCAAACAGTCCCAGGCTTTCCCGCAGGCCAAGCAATGCCTTTTCCGGACGCTTGTCAGACGGTACACCATCCCACTTGGGGCCGCCGACTGCACCCAGCAGCACAGAATCCGCTGCTTTACAAATGTCAATCGTCTCCTGCGTCAGAGGGATGCCGTTGGCATCAATGGAACAGCCGCCTGCAAGCACTTCCTGAAAATCGAATGTATGTCCGAACTTCTCCCCTACTTTTTCAAGCGTGAGCATTGCCTCGGTTACAATTTCAGGACCGATCCCATCTCCCTTAATAACTGCAATTCGATACCGCATGGATCATGCTCCCCTTTCCTTCAGCGACTTCAAAAGGCCGCCAGCTTTGATAATACTCTGGATAAAGGGAGGAAAGGCTGCTGCCTGATAGGTTTCCCCTCTCGTCTCGTTTGTAATGACACCAGTATCAAAATCAACAGAAACCTGATCCCCAGCTTGAATGGCATTTGCAGCCGCTTCACACTCAAGAATCGGCAGGCCGATATTGATTGCATTCCGATAGAAAATGCGTGCAAAAGAGGTCGCAATGACACAGGAAACCTGATTTTCCCGCAAGACCAGCGGCGCATGTTCACGCGAAGAACCACAGCCAAAATTCCGGGTTGCCACCACAATGTCGCCGGGCTGTACCTTCTTGACAAATTCGGTATCAATATCCTCCATTGCATGACTGGAGAGTTCCTTTACATCGGCAATATTCAGATAGCGCGCCGGGATAATCACATCGGTATCCACGTTGTCGCCGTATTTAAAAACAGTACCATTTACAACCATTTTCAAACCTCCTATTAAAGATCCTCGGGCGAGCAGATGCAGCCCTTGACCGCAGAAGCCGCTGCGACTGCCGGGCTGGCCAGATAAATTTCCGAGGTAATATGCCCCATGCGGCCTACAAAATTACGATTTGTGGTAGAAACCGAACGCTCCCCCTGTGCCAGTACGCCCATATGGCCGCCAAGGCACGGGCCACAGGTCGGAGTTGAAACAATAGCACCCGCCTGGATAAAGATTTTTGCAAGTCCCTCCTCAATACACTGGAGATAGACTGCCTGTGTTGCCGGAATGATAATTGTCCGCACACCGGGAGCAACATGCCGCCCTTTCAGGATATCAGCAGCAATACGCATATCATCAATACGGCCGTTGGTGCATGAACCAATGACACACTGCTGAATCTCAATGTGCCCAATTTCATCTGTCGTCTTGGTATTCTCCGGCAAATGCGGACATGCAACGGTCGGCCGCAGCGTGGAAAGATCAATTTCAACTGTTTTGGTGTATTCCGCATCTG
Source organism: uncultured Clostridia bacterium (assembly GCA_910589115.1). GTDB lineage: Bacteria > Bacillota > Clostridia > Oscillospirales > Butyricicoccaceae > QXXE01. The sequence goes on from CAJUSB010000001.1 coordinate 142,921, forward strand.
AATCCGCTTCAAATACTTGAATATTGCGCTTTACACGGCCTCCAATGTAGTCAAGCGTCGCCTGATCCACTGGGAAAATGCCATTTTTTGCACCAGCTTCAATCGCCATATTGCAGATGGTAAAGCGGTCATCCATTGAGAGGGACTGCACGCCCTCCCCTGTGAATTCCATCGACTGATACAGTGCGCCATCTACGCCGATCAGTCCAATAATATGCAGGATGACATCCTTCCCGGAAATCCAGGGAGCCTTTCTCCCCTTTAATACAAACTGTATCGCTGAAGGCACTTTGAACCAGGCTTTTCCAGTGGCCATACCGGCTGCAAGGTCGGTTGAACCAACGCCAGTTGAAAACGCTCCCAGTGCGCCATAAGTACAGGTATGCGAGTCAGCGCCAATAATCAGCTCCCCCGGAGCCGTCAGCCCCTTTTCGGGCAGCAACGCATGTTCGATGCCCATTTCTCCGACATCAAAGAAATTCGTAATCCCATGCTTTTTGGCAAATTCACGGCATTCCAAGCACTGCTGTGCCGACTTAATATCCTTGTTCGGTGTAAAATGATCCATAACCAGGGCAATCTTCTGGTTATCAAACACACGGTCAAATCCTGCTTTCTCAAGCTCACGGATCGCGACCGGCCCCGTAATATCATTTGCAAGATTCAAATCTACATTGGCTTCGATCAGCTGCCCAGCGGCAACCGATTCCAGCCCGGCATGATGCGCAAGGATTTTCTGCGTCATCGTCATTCCCATGTGAAAAGCTCCTTTCCCTTATTCGTTAAAATATTTATTGATACCGTTTACATATGCCTTGATTGAGGCCTCGATCACGTCAGTAGAAACGCCGCGCCCAGTGACCCACTCGCTGCCGTCCAGGGATATCTTGACAATCGCTTCACCCTGCGCGTCCTCACCTTCAGTAATCGCGTTGAGCGAATAATCCTCCAGGATGAAATCCTTGCCGACAATTTTATTAAGAGCGCGGTAAGCTGCATTGATTGGGCCATCAGATGCTGCTACCCGTTCGCAGATATCATCACCGTGCTTCAGACGGATAACCGCCGTTGAGGTAATGGCATTGCCAGAGTTAATAACAAAGTTGACCAGTGTGTAGCGCTCGCTTCCTGAAACTGGTACCGCACCAATAATCGCTTCCAGGTCGCGATCCTTAATGGTCTTTTTCTTGTCGGCAAGTATCTTAAACTTGTCAAATGCCTTATCAATCTTTTCTTTGGTGAGCGTATAGCCCAATGCGAGCAGCCGGTCTTCAAAAGCGTGACGCCCTGAATGCTTGCCCAGTACGATTGCATTCTGCGGGATTCCCACCGATTCCGGCGTCATGATTTCATAAGTTTCCTTATTTGCGAGCACGCCATGCTGATGGATACCCGATTCATGCGCAAACGCATTTGCACCTACAACGGCCTTTGTGGGTGCAACCGGTACACCGGTTATTGTCTGGATCATGCGGCTTGCACGGTAAATCTGATTGGTAATGATATTTGTGTCGCAGCCAAAGAACCCCTTCCGGGTATGCATTGCCATGACACATTCTTCCATAGAAGCATTGCCTGCACGTTCACCGATACCATTGATGGTGCATTCGATCTGTCCAATCCCTGCCTTTACACCGGCCAGGGTGTTGGCTACCGCCATACCAAGGTCATCGTGGCAGTGGCAGGACAGGGTAACATTTTCGACCCCTTTCACATGCTCACGGACATACCGCACCCGTTCGGCATATTCTTCCGGAAGGACATAGCCGACAGTGTCCGGGATGTTCAGCGTGGTCGCCCCTGCTTCGATTGCAGTCTCAAACACACGGCACAGAAAATCCGGTTCAGAACGGGTTGCATCTTCTGCTGAAAATTCAATATCCTCGCAGTAATTCCTTGCATATGCAACGTGGTGGCGGACACTTTCCAGCACCTCTTCCCCACTCATTTTCAGCTTGTACTCCATATGCACCGGAGATGTCGCAATAAAGATATGAATACGCTTCTTTTTTGCGTGCTGAACAGCATTCCATGCCGCATCAATATCCTTCTCCGTACAGCGTGCCAGAGAACAAACTACTGCATTTTGAACGGTGTCTGCGATTGCAGCGATTGCAGCCGCATCGCCGGGCGAAGCAATCGCAAAACCCGCTTCGATAATATCAACGCCCATAGCATCCAGCTGACGCGCAACCTCAATTTTTTCGTTCAGGTTCATGCTGCATCCGGGCGACTGTTCGCCGTCGCGCAGGGTCGTGTCGAAAATTTTCACCTTTTTTTCCATTCGTAAAGTCCTCCATTCTACATCACTTGGATTGATTCGGGACAAAAAAAGCTTCGTCCCTTATTCTACAAAGAGACGAAGCATAAAACTCCGCGTTACCACTCTTCTTGCCGCAGAACTCCGCGGCCACTCAGCGCATATCAAACAATATGCCTCCCCTTTAACGGTGGGATAACCGGCCGCACCTACAGGCTTTCGCGTTCAGCGGGCAGCTCCCGGGCGAGTTTCACAGCCTTCTGCCGCCGTTTTCCACCTGCCAACGGCTCTCTGAGGACTTCCCTGCTGTTACTTTACCCATTCATCACATTTCAGAAATCTATTATTCATTTTATAGAATCCCGCACATATTGTCAAGACCTTTTTTAAATTTTCTTAAACCTCCCTGCATTTTACTTGCAAGAACCCCAGGAATGTTGTATGATGGAAAGCAGAGGATTCTTGCCTATGGGGGAATATAACATGGAGGCAATTTTTGAGATTACCGCAGACCGGCTTCAAGCCCTGCCGCAAAAGGAATTAAATAATCAGATCCGCTGTGCATTGGAGATGCGGACCGAGCTGCTTTCACGTCAGCGGCTGCCTGGCACATGGAAGACGGTCGATTATTTGCGGCGGGTTCCCCGTGCATCGGAAACAACACTAAAAAAGCGGCGCGGACGGACCCAAGTTTGGGCAGTTGTCTGCCTGATGCTGGGCACGCTTGCATTTCTCGCCGGCACGGCAGAACCCAAAGACTTTTTGATGACGGTGATAGGTGCAGTATCGATTTGTCTTAGCTTTTTCCACCTGATGGGCGGACGAAAAAAACAAAAAGAATCATTCACAGAACCGGCAAGGCGAATGCTTGACAGTCTGTTTACCCTTCCTGAGACGGTGACGCTGCGGGCCTATTTTTCCATTGGAGAAATGATCTTGGAGGATATCACCTCCGGCACAGCAGAAAACCGCAGGCTCATCCCCTGCGAGGCATTTGAATGCGCGGTCGAAACGGACGGGCTTTATTTGCTTGCATATGCCGGAAAAGGCATTATTTTGCCTAAAAACTGCCTGACCGATGGAACGGATGAACGTTTCCGTGCGTTTTTGAATTCCCGGACGATTGTTGCGGATCTGACCGCCCGTCCAGCAGATAATTCGTAAAAGGAGGCTGTTATGGAAGCCATACAAGCCCTGGATATCCAAATTTTATACTGGCTGGCTGATTATTTTCGTAATGACATACTAACGCCTATATTGACATTTCTTACCCATTTATGTGATCATGGTGAGCTGTGGCTGACTCTGGCACTGGTGCTGCTTCTGCGTCCGCGCACAAGGCGCTGCGGGACGGCAATCCTTTTGGCGATGGCGCTCGGTTTGATACTGGGCAACGGCGTACTGAAAAACCTAATCGCCCGTCCAAGGCCGTTTATCACATACACTGAACTGGTGCCGCTGGTTCAGGTTGGAGGATACTCCTGCCCTTCCGGGCATACACTGGCATCCTTTACAGCGGCAGCAGCGGTATTCAGTTTCTATAAGAAGCCAGGTGCGGCAGCCCTCCTGCTGGCGGCGCTGATTGGATTTACCAGACTGTATGTCGGCGTGCATTATCCTACAGACGTTCTCTTTGGCGCAGCACTCGGAATTCTTTTCGGCACGCTTTCGGCTGCCGCCGTGAAACGGATTGCTGTAAATTTACACTATGCGCGGCTGAAACGCGCGGATATACCGGAGAAAAAGCAGAAATGAACAGATATCAAAAGCTACTCGGAAATACCATGATTTTTGCAATCGGCACGTTCAGCTCTAAACTGCTCGTGTTCGTAATGAACCACTTTTACACAGCAGCGCTGACAAAGCCGGAATATGCGGTCGCCAATATTATCATTTTGGTTTCCAACATTATTATTCCGGTTGCGTCACTTGGGATTGCAAATGCAGTGATCCGTTACGGTGTCGATCAGTCGAATGACCGTTCTGAGGTATTCAGCATCAGCATCCTGACAGTATTGGGCGGCGTAATGCTGCTGCTCCCCTTCTATCCGCTGATTGGGCCGGTACTCCAGCATTTTTTGCCGGAATCAGAAATTTTGCCAAGCTATGTGGTAATGATTTACCTCTATGTGTTTGTTTCTTCTATCCAGTCGGTGTGTTCGCAATTTGTCCGAGCGTTGGGACATGTGCGGCTGTATGCGCTGGATGGCGTTTTCCGCACGGTAATGACCGTTGTATTTAATATTCTCTTTTTAAGCGTATGGAAAATCGGTATCCCTGGTTTTGTTCTGTCCGTTGTTTGTTCAGACGGTTTGACGGTAATTGCACTGTGCTTTATCGAAAGACTCCCCCGTTATTTCCGTCCAACAGCCTACCGTCTGGCGCTTGCCAAGTCTATGTATCGTTATGCGGCGCCGCTGATTATGACAACAATCTGCGTATGGATTTTCAGCAGTTCAGACCAGTTTTTTATTTCCTGGCTGACAGGTGAAGCAACCGCGGCCGTCTTTATGGCATCCTATAAAATCCCTACTATTTTGACGGTTGTTTCCGGCATTTTTATTGAAGCATGGCAGCTTTCTACCTTTACAAATAATACGTATGAAGAGCAGGTCGATTTCTTTTCCAAGGTTGGAAATGCATACCAAGCTATCATTTTTATGATGGCTTCCGGTGTTGTGATGTTCAGCCGGATCGGCATGGCAATCATTGCTGTCCCCTCCTATTTTGAAGGCTGGCGGTATATTCCCCTTTTGATTTTTGCTACAGGCTTCTGCTGTCTGTCAAATTTTGCAAACAGTGTTTATGCACTGTATAAAAAGACGATTTTTTCATTTGTTTCAGCAGTTGGCGGTGCGATTGCAAACCTGATTCTGAATTACGTACTCATTAAACGATTTGGCGGAAACGGCGCCGCATTCTCCACGCTGTTATGTTATATCGGGATGTTCCTTGCACGCGCAGTCCATTCCAGACGATATCTCGAAATCAGGTGGAAGGTTGGCCGTTTTGCAGGAACTTTCCTGCTGTTATGTGCACAGAGTGCGCTGGCGCTGCTGTATGAAGGGCCTTTCTGGTATCCCATCCAGTTGGCTATGTTCTTACTTATTTGCGCGGCGAATGCACAGGATATCTTTTTAAGCATTAAAAAAGTGCTTCGACGGGCCTGAAAGGAGGAACACTTCATGAAAATTGCAATCGTTTATTACTCCAGCCACCATGGCAATACCAAAAGGCTTTTGGATGCTGTTTGTGCCGAGAATCATGACATTGTTTTAATCAATGCTGCCGCCTCCCCCATTACAGAGAGAGCTGTCAGACTATGATTTGATTGGCTTTGCCTCCGGCATTTATTATTCAAAATTTCATGACACGGTTCTCCGATTTGCAGAGCAAACGCTCAAAAAGGGGCAAAAGGTATTTTTTCTCTATTACTTGCGGCATGAAGAATCCCCGTTATACAGCGGCCATACAGTCTGCCGCAGAGAAAAAAGGTGCGGTTATTGCCGGAAGCTATGGCTGCCGTGGGTTCGATACCTTCGGCCCATGGAAACTGATTGGCGGTATTGCAAAGGGACATCCCGATCAATCTGACATTGCGGGTGCAGTGAAATTTTTACAGAGTATGCCTTAAAACCTTAACCTTGGAATATTTATGGAATAAAATAAAAAAATATAACTTTGCAAAACAAAATTTTCAATACCCCCTTCATTTTCTCAGAATTTATGGTATACTGTTAATAGGAGGCTGGACAGGCCTGCCCGGGCTTGTCCGTTTTTGGGAATACAAAACCAAGAGAATGAGGAGGAGCTAATTTTGAAAAATATCTTATTTGTTGCGTCAGAGTGCGTACCGTTTATCAAGACCGGCGGCCTTGCCGATGTTGCAGGCGCGCTGCCCAAGTCCCTCGATAAGAATAAGTATGATGTGCGTGTCGTCCTGCCCGACTATGCCTGCATCCCAGAAAAGTACCGCAATGAGTTCCAATATGTACATCATTTTTACATGGACCTCGGCAAGCTCGGCGATGTTTATGTTGGCATCATGACCTGCCAGTTGGATGGCATTACCTATTATTTTATTGATAATCAGCATTATTTCTCCGATCCCAAGCCCTACGGCGATATCCACTGGGATATCGAAAAGTTCTGCTATTTCTCCAAAGCGGCACTGGCCATCCTGCCGGTTGTTGGTTTCCATCCCGATGTAATCCATTGCCATGACTGGCAGACCGGCGTGCTCCCTGTCATGCTGCACACCGTATTCAAGTCCAATCCGTTCTTCCATAATATCCGCACGATTATGACCATCCATAATCTGAAATTCCAGGGCGTTTGGGATATTGAGACCATGAAGCTGTATACCAACTTGCCGGATGATGTATTCATTACCGGACGTATGGAGTTCAAAAAGGATGCGAATATGCTGAAAGGCGGCCTGGTTTATGCAGACCGTATCACGACAGTTTCTGATACCTATGCCTGGGAGATTCAGCTCCCCTATTACGGCGAAGGCCTTGACGGACTGCTCTATGCCAAGCGGAATACGCTGTCAGGCATCGTGAACGGCATTGATTACGACATCTATAACCCGGAAACAGATCCTAAGATTGTTTCAAATTATACTGCAAAGACAGTCACTGCCGGCAAGAAAAAGAACAAAATGGAGCTGCAAAAGGAACTTGGCCTGCCGGTAGACCCCGATGTCATGATGATTGGTATGATTACGCGCCTGACAGACCAAAAGGGATTTGACCTGGTAGAATGGGTAATCGGACGCCTGCTGCAATCGCATATCCAGCTGGTCGTGCTGGGCACTGGCGACGATAAATATGAAAATCTCTTCCGCCACCTGGAGTGGTCGCATAAGGATAAGGTTTCATCCAGCATTTATTTCAACGATGAGCGTGCACATAAGATATATGCGTCTTCGGATGCAATCCTGATGCCCTCCCGCTTTGAGCCCTGCGGCCTGACGCAGCTGATTGCCCTGCGGTATGGCACCGTCCCGATTGTGCGTGAAACCGGAGGCCTGAAGGACACGGTAGAACCCTACAATGAGTTTGCACAGACCGGTACAGGCTTCTCATTCGCAAACTATAATGCAGATGAAATGCTTGCCAGCATTTTCTACGCAGAACAGGTATATTACGATAATCGCAAGGCGTGGGATGATATGGTTCTGCGCGGTATGGCAAAGGACTTCTCGTGGAACAGCTCCGCTAAGAAGTATGAAGCGCTCTACGACTCCCTTTAATTCAAAAATTAACGCTTTAAGACAACCTGAAAAGGCCTGCCATACGGCAGGCCTTTTGCGTCCAGATATTGAGAAAACCTCCCCCCGCAGACATGAAAAACGATGCAGAATCTGCATCGTTTTTCACTCCCGCCCGCAGGCGGTCAGAAGATGCGCAGCATCTTGGGAGTCCAGAGGGGCGGACGCGCCCCTTTGGCGCACCCCGCGCAGGGGTGGGAGTCCAGAGGGCAAAGCCCTTTGGCGTTAACCAGAGGAAAACCCTATTATTTCTCTGCGATCCGAATACGGTTCAGCGCCTTTTTCAAACGGATTTCTGCAAGCTCCTGCTTTTGGGTGCTTTCCTTGTGTGCAAGAAGCTGCTTGGCCCGTTCCTGCGCAGCCCGGGCGCGGTTGACATCAATTTCATCTGCCCACTCACAAGTACGGGCCAGTACCGTTGTCCCATCCTGTGAAACCTCGACAAAGCCCCCGGAAACGGCAGCAAGACGGCTGGTTCCATTCTGTGTAATGGTCATGCCGCCAATGCCAAGCGCGGCAACATAGTTGATATGGCGCGGCAGGATTCCGACATCCCCTTCGGTTGTACGGACAACCAGACGATCCACATCCCCTTCAAAAAAGCTGCGCTCCGCCGTGAGAACCTTCAAATGAAAGGTAGCCATATTACGCTCCCTTCTTTGCCTTCTCTACCGCCTCGTCAATCGTGCCCACGAATAAGAATGCGGACTCCGGCAGATCGTCATGCTTGCCCTCCAGGATTTCCTTGAAGCCGCGGATCGTTTCCTTCAGCGGGACATATTTGCCCTCATAGCCGGTGAACTGCTCAGCGACTGAGAACGGCTGTGACAGGAAATTCTGAATCTTACGCGCACGGGCAACCGTCAGCTTATCTTCATCTGACAATTCGTCCATACCAAGGATGGCGATGATATCCTGAAGCTCTTTGTAACGCTGCAAAATCGCCTGAACTGCACGGGCAACCTCATAATGCTCCTTACCGACGATTTCCGGGGTCAGGATACGGGAGGAAGAATCCAGCGGGTCAACCGCTGGGAAAATACCCTTAGAAGAAATATCTCTTGACAGCGTTGTCGTTGCATCCAGATGGGCAAACGTGGTCGCAGGCGCAGGGTCTGTCAGGTCATCTGCCGGAACGTAGACCGCCTGGATGGAGGTGATCGATCCCTTCTTCGTTGAGGTGATCCGCTCCTGAAGAGCGCCCATTTCGGTCGCAAGGGTCGGCTGATAGCCTACCGCAGAAGGCATACGGCCAAGCAGCGCGGAAACCTCGGAACCTGCCTGTGTAAACCGGAAGATATTATCAATAAACAGCAGTACGTCCTGCCCTTCCTCATCGCGGAAATATTCAGCCATCGTAAGGCCGGACAAGCCGACACGCATACGCGCTCCGGGCGGTTCATTCATCTGACCGTATACCAAAACGGTCTTATCAATAACGCCGGATTCCTGCATTTCATTGTAAAGGTCATTTCCTTCACGGGTACGCTCACCAACACCGGTGAAAACCGAAATGCCGCCGTGCTCCTTTGCGACGTTGTTGATCAGCTCCATAATCAGGACGGTCTTACCGACGCCGGCGCCGCCAAACAAGCCAATCTTACCGCCCTTTGCATACGGTGCAATCAAATCCACGACCTTAATGCCGGTTTCCAGCATCTCCGTGGTGGACTGCTGATCCTCATAAGATGGCGCAGGACGGTGGATCGGCCAGCGCTCCTTGGTCTTTACCTCCGGCTTGCGGTCAACCGGCTCACCAAGCAGATTGAAAATACGGCCCAGATTCTCATGGCCGACCGGTACGGTGATGGAAGAACCGGTATCGACCGCCTTCATGCCGCGCACCAGTCCATCCGTTGACTGCATGGAAACGCAGCGGACGGTATCCTGACCAATGTGCTGCGCAACCTCCGCTGTAACGGTACGGTTCTGCGTTTCATCGGTAATGGTGATCGCGTTGAGGAGCTTGGGCAGCGATTCCGCCGGGAATTTAATGTCCAGCACCGGTCCAATGATTTCAATAACGGTGCCGATATTCTGCTCACTCATTGGCATATAACTCCTAACTACATTTTAACTGCCTACCTGCCCGCTGCCTGCAACGATTTCGGTAATTTCCTGGGTAATCGCCGCCTGACGGGCACGGTTGTAGGACAAATTCAGGTCTTCGATCATTTCGCTCGCATTGTCCGATGCTGATTCCATCGCCATACGCCGCGCCGACTGCTCTGAAGCAAAGGACTCGACAATCGCGCCATACAGTACACCGTACAGGTACTCCGGGATGATCGACTCAAAAACCGCCTCCGGAGAGGGGTCATACTCGGTGGCCGCAGCTCTCTTTTCATTTTCCGCCTTTTTGAAATCCGAAGGCAGCAGCTGGATGCAGCGTGCCTCCTGCGTCAGCGGGGAAACAAACTCGGTATAGCACAGGAAAATCTCATCAATCTCCTGCTTGCGGTACATATCGAGGAACTGATCCACAATCTCATGGGTTTCCGAAATGCGAAGCGTTTCTGCAAGGCCCGGATAATCGCCGACCGAATGATAGCCGCGCTTTCCGAAAAACTCCTGAGACTTTCTTCCAACCGTCAGCACCTTGACATTTTTACCCTCCATCTGGGCGCAAGCCAGCTTGAGGACGTTTGCGTTGAAGCCTCCTGCCAGTCCCCTGTCGCCTGCAATCACGATAAACAAGCTGTTTTTGACTGCTGCATGCCGGCCATAGACCGTATTTTCGCGCGACTGCGCGGAAATACGGGTAATGGTGTCATACATGGCATTAAAATAGGGGCGGGAATTCTGCACACGCTCTTTTGCGCGGCGCAGCTTAGAGGAGGCGACCAGTTCCATTGCCTTGGTGATCTGCATCGTTGACTGGACGCTTTTTATGCGGCGCTTAATGTCTTTCATATTGCCGGAAGCCATAATTTACCTCCTCCCTTCCGAACAGTTGTTCATTACAGCTCGGAGAGGAAACCTGTCTTAAAGGCCTCAATGGCTTTCGGCAGTGAATCGCTGACTGCATCCAATACTTTTGTCTCACGGATGGACGACAGAATTTCCCCGTGATTGTTTTCGAGGTATTCAAACAAGCCGTTCTGGAATGCACTGAGCTTTTCGACCGGAATATCCGTCAACATCTTATTGACAACCGCATAGATAATAACAACCTGCTTTTCAACCGGGATCGGGCTGTTCTGCGGCTGCTTGAGCACCTCTACAATGCGCTCGCCCTGATCCAGACGGGCTTTGGTATCTGCATCCAGATCCGAACCAAACTGCGAGAACGCCTGCAACTCACGATACTGGGAATAAGACAGCTTCAGTGTACCTGAAACCTTTTTCATTGCCTTGATCTGTGCATCGCCGCCAACGCGGGAGACCGAGATACCAGGGTTGACCGCCGGACGGATACCGGAATTGAACAACTCGGTTTCAAGGAAAATCTGCCCGTCCGTAATAGAAATAACGTTCGTCGGGATATAGGCCGAAACGTCGCCTGCCTGGGTCTCAATGACAGGGAGCGCCGTCAGGCTTCCGCTTCCCTTGATATTTGCCGCACGCTCCAGCAGACGGGAATGGAGATAAAATACGTCGCCGGGATATGCTTCACGTCCGGGCGGACGGTGCAGCAGCAGCGAAAGGGCGCGGTATGCCACCGCATGCTTGGAAAGATCATCATAAATGATCAGTACATCCTTGCCCTTATGCATAAAGAATTCGCCGATGGAGCAGCCTGAATAAGGCGCGATATATTGCAGCGGCGCCGATTCAGACGCAGTTGCAGAGACGATTACTGTATATTTCAGTGCACCATTTGCGGACAGGGTCTCTGCTACCTGTGCTACGGTTGAACGCTTCTGCCCAATCGCAACATAAATACAGATGACGCCTGTATCCTTCTGGTTAATGATGGTATCCAGACAGATCGCGGTCTTGCCGGTCTGACGGTCACCGATGATCAGCTCACGCTGTCCGCGGCCGATCGGTATCATGGAGTCGATTGCCTTGATGCCGGTTTGCAGCGGTACGCTGACGTGTTCGCGCTCAATGATGCCGGGCGCGGGCATTTCAATGGGGCGGGTTTCCTTGGTCTTTACCGGGCCTTTGCCGTCGATAGGCGCACCAAGCGCGTCAACTACGCGGCCAAGCAGGGCTTCGCCAACCGGTACGGACACGATGCGTCCGGTGCGCTTGACGGTATCGCCCTCGCGGATATCCTGATCCGAACCCAGCAGAACGGCGCCGACGAGATCCTCTTCCAGGTTCTGCGCCATGCCATATACCCCACCCTCAAATTCCAGCAGCTCACTTGCCATGCACTCTTCAAGGCCATGGATGTGACAGATACCGTCGCCTACCGATACGACTGTGCCGACATTGGTCAGTTTGATCTGGCTCTGGTAATTGGTGATCTGCTGCTTGATGATGTTACTAATTTCTTCGGGGCGTAATTCCACTAAAGATCACCTGCTTCCTACGCGATAATATGGTTCATCTGCTGCGCGATCTCTGCCAGACGGGTCTTGACCGAGGTATCTACCTGCCGGTTGTCGATCCGCACGACAATGCCGCCGATGAGCTTGGGGTCCACCTCATTTTTGAGGATGACCTTCTTCTGCGTGACGGCGCACATTTTCCCGCACAACTTGTCCTGGAGTGCCTTGTCCATCGGTGACGCAGTGACTGCGACCACCTCTGCAATGCCCTCTTCAAAATAATACTGGTCCCGATACGCTTTGCAAATCTCGGAAATAAGGCCGATCCGGCGCTTTTCGGTCAGCAGCAAAAGGAAATTGAGCACATAATCATGCGTCTTTCCACCGAACACCTGCCTCAGTGTCTCCTGCTTTTCCGGCAGCGGGATGCTGGGGGTGGTCAGTAGCTTGAGGTATTCCGGATAATCCGAAAACACCCCGGCAACCTGCGCCAGCTCCTCACAGAAATGCTCTGCCTGCCCGCATTCCTTTGCGACCTCATAAAGGCTCAGCGCATAGCGCTCACTTACGATTGATGCCACGCGCTCACTCCCCTACCTTGTTGATGAAATCCTCGATCATGCGCTTGTGATCGGCCTCGTTGATCTCCTTTTCGACGACCTTTGAGGCGATCATGACGGAAAGACCGGCAATTTCGTCCTTGATTTCGTTGAGCGCCTTTTTCTTTTCCAGTTCGATGCCTTCCTCAGCCTTCCGCACCATGTCGGAAGCCTGCCGGTTGGCATCAGCAAGGATCTCTTCTGAACGGGCGGCGGCGCGTTTGGCAGCGTTCGCGGTGATCTGTGCGGCTTCCTCCTTCGCACCCGCGATGGAGGCGCTATAGTCGCGCTTCATCGCTTCGGCAGCGGTGCGGTCGGCCTCCGCAGTTGCATACAGCTCACGCACCTCGGTCTCCCGGGCCTCAAGCATTTTGTTGATCGGGCCAAACAGGAACTTTTTTACGATCAGGAACGTGATCAGCAGATTGCAGATCGTGACGCACAGCCCCCACCAGTCGAAGGTTACAAACGATTGATAGATTGCTTCCACAGGCTTACCCTCCTTCCAATGGAAGATCGTTCACCTGCATTAGTTGTAGAAGCCGACAAGCGGATTCGCAAAGATCAGGATCAGCGCTACAACCAGCGCGTAGATACCGGTTGACTCTGCCATCGCGATACCAAGGATCATGGTACGGGTGACGTCAGACTGGCACTCAGGCTGACGGCCAATCGCTGCACAAGCCTGACCTGCTACGTAGCCTTCACCGATACCAGGGCCAAGGCCTGCGATCATCGCACAGCCAGCACCCAATGCGGACATGCCTGCTACAAATGCTCTGGGATCCATAAAATTTTTCCTCCTTATGAATGACAAACTCACAAAAATGATTTTTGCGCGTTGCGCACGAGATACAAGGGAAACGCATCAGCTACGCGCGTTTCCGACGTATGCCATGGTCAGCATACTGAAAATGAATGCCTGCATCGCCGCTGTAAACAGGTCGAAATACAGCGAGAGCACGCCGGGGATGCCGATCTGGAACAGCGGGACGGGCAAAAAGCCCAGTATCGCATTAGAGAACGCGGCAAGCCCTGACATCAGCAGGGTCGTGATAACCAGACCGCCTGCCATATTGCCGAAATGACGGAAGCTCATGGAAATCGGCGTTGCAATTTCAGAGAGTACGTTCAGCGGCAGCATAATGAAGATTGGCTCCAAATACCCCTTGAGATAAGCTTTCAGCCCGTGGAACCTGATATTACTGTAGTGTATCAGGAAAAATACGATCAGCGCCCAGCCCAGTGTTGTATTCAGGTCAGCGGTTGTCGGCCGCAGGCCAATGACTGAAACCAGGCTGCCAAAAAGGGAAGACAGCATGATTGCAGCAACAAACGGCGCATAGTGCCTGCATCCTTCCCCCATCGTATTGTCAACGAGGCCGTTGAGCATAACGACCGCCTTTTCGGCGAGCGCCTGCTTTCCGGTGGGGATCTTTTGCAGGTTGCGCGTCAGGAATACACATAGGCACAGAATCAGAAGCATGACAAACCATTGGTTCCGCATGGATTCTGTGATGGGCAGCCCTCCGAGCACCGGTATCTCAAAATATATCTGTGGTCCGTTCACTCAGTTTCCTCCTTTCCTGCAGGTATTTAAAATCAATAAAATGATTTTCGTGTAGAAGAGCGGCACAATGACCGCCGCCGGGTTAAGCCACGGCAGTTTGAAGGAAACGACAATGACCACCGCTGTCAGCACATAGCGTGTCAGATAGCCGCGCACCATGCCGCGCTGGGCCCGTTCGGGTGTACGGTAAAATGCAGCCGCACGCAAAGCGGACTGCCCGATTTGGTAAAAGTTAAACAATGCGTAGGCGGAGCCCAGCAGGATGCTCAGGGCAGTCTGCCATTGCCAGTACCCCAGCAGCGCGAATACGCCGTAGGTAATCAGCATCAGCGGAAGCATCCCTTTCGCCTGGCGGCGAAGTTCGCTTATAACGATCTCACTTTCGTCTCTCATGCTCCTGTTCGGCCTCCTTCTGTACCATCCGCAGGAACCGGCTCAGGCTTCTGGCACTGGTGAGCAGGCCTGCTGCCAGTGCAACGACAAAGACCCAGCCGCCCAGTTCAAAATGTGTCCGTACCCATGCGGCGGCCCAAAGGGACAATACTGGCGGAAGCACGAGCGACAGCCCCAGCTGGCCAACCCAGGCAAGGTATTTCAAAACGGAAAGCCACAAACAAACTGCCTCCCCTATTACGCAGATATCCGATATTCTATGCCTTTCCAAAGGAAAGGCCGGACAAACCCGATGTTACTATTATAGCAGAGATTCTTAAAAACGAAAGAGGTTTTTATCAAATTTTTCTAAAAAGTTTTTATACTTCACAGTTCCTAAGCCGCGTATTAAAAAGCGGACGGGACACCTTTCGGCCCTGTCCGCTCATTTCTCTGTAAATATAGTGATTCCGGGCAATCAGAGGGATCAGGCGTACTTTTTCATGCCTTCTGTAACCGCAGCATCGTCTTCGCTGAGCGAAACGGTGAACTTAACGGTGTGTGTATCTGCAAAGGCATTCAGCTTGTCAAGGAACGATTCCGCCTGTGAAGGGTCCTTGACACCGGCGACCTTGTACAATCCATCAATATAAATGTGGGTAATATCATAATTGCCCGCATGGATACCGCACAGGAAGCCAAGCAGGCCGTCATAGCTGCTGACTGCGTATTCACTGATGTTCACCAGCCGCGCATCGCGGGAAATGTCAAACCGGAGCTTGTCGCCCTTTGTGATGCAGACCACGCTGCCCTTTTCATCCTTTACGGCGGCATTCACCAGTTCAATGATCGTCTTCGTCTTACCGGAGCCTGCTCCGCCTACAATGAGTTTTACCATAGAAAATTCCTCCCAGATTTTATAGAGTGAGAAACAACCCAACCGAAAGGGCGTGTGCTTTTGAATAAAAACCAGCCCATGTAAGTACGGCAAATCGTCTCAACCTTTGAGGTTATTTCCATGTTACCATAGATCCCGCCAAATTACAATCTAAAAACAACACTTTCCCCGCAGTTTTTTGAAAAATTTTCTATTGCTTTCCAATCCGGCGGAAAAAAACAGCTTTAGTCATGCTCTTTCATCAGCAGGACGCGCAGGAATTCGCGGTAGATATCGCCGAAGGTCAGTGCGCCGACTTGTTCGGCTGCTGTCAGCGGGATCGTCATGAGGACTGCATCCCCATTTTTCACGGTAACCGAACCCAGCTGCTGCCCTTTTTCAACGGGCGCATCAACGACATCGGCGAGCCGGACCTCGGTCGTCAGGGCGGCCATATCTTCTTTGGCGAGCACAACGCCGCTGATCTTTTCTGCTGTTGGCATGACAGAGAGTGACTTGCCGAGCCGTACCGGAACGGGGCTGAGCTGGCTTGAGATATCGGGCGTATAGGGGGCAAAATTAGCAAAGCCGTAATTGAGCAGTGCAGATACGTCGGCGGTACGGGCTTCTTTTGTCGGGGCGGCCATGACAGTTGCGATCAGGGTCATACCGCCGCGCTCGGCTGCTGCGGAGATGCAGAAGCCTGCCTGGGAAATATATCCGGTTTTCAGACCGATCATGCCCTCATAGCTTTTCAGCATCTTATTGGTGTTTGCAAGGGAAAACTCACCGTTTCGTATCGTGTCCATCCAGATGGTCGTATAGTCCAGGATTTTGGGGTGGCGCAGCAATTCAACGGAGATAAGAGCCAGGTCGCGTGCGGAGGTCAGGGTTTTACCACCGTCTGCATCCAGCCCGTTGGCGTTGATGAAGGTTGTGCTGGTGCAGCCTAGTTCTTGGGCACGGGTGTTCATTCGTTCGACAAAGGCCGCCTCTGTACCTGCGAGGTGTTCTGCAACTGCAACCGCACAATCATTTGCGGAGCCGACGGCGATTGCTTTCAGCATTTCATCGAAGGAAAGCTGCTCCCCTTCTTT
Organism: uncultured Clostridia bacterium; assembly: GCA_910589115.1. Classification (GTDB taxonomy): domain Bacteria; phylum Bacillota; class Clostridia; order Oscillospirales; family Butyricicoccaceae; genus QXXE01. The sequence goes on from CAJUSB010000001.1 coordinate 159,413, forward strand.
GAGCCAAATCTGCGTACCGCCCATAGAGGATGCGTAGGCAGAACCGGTCACGGGATCGGTCAGCTGGACTTCTCCGCGGTCAAGCGCTTCCATAGCCAGCAGAAGGGTCATAATTTTGGTAACGCTTGCAGGCTGAAGCGGTTCTTCGGCGTTCATTTCATAGAGGAGCTGTCCGGAGGAGTCGTACAGGGCAGCTGATTTTGCATTCAGCGGTCCCATTGCCGGAAGCGCGGCTGCCTGCATCAGCAGTGAGCACACACACAAAGCCGCGCAAACTATCTTTTTCATCATCTGACCACCTTTCATTGCTTTCCCCTATTGTATGCGGCCGGCAGCACTTCCATTCATTTCCGGGCAGGACGAATCATTCTGGACATGAAAAAAGCCTGGCCGCCCCTGCTATTTTAGGAGGCCAAGCTCGTGTATGCTGAAAATATCCATACGTTTGCCCTACGCGGGCGGCGGCAGGACGCTGCCCTGCACCCGCAATTTTTTCGAGAAAAAATTGAGTAAAAGCTTTATTCCCGCTGCGGCGGGGGAACTGGTGCAGATATGTTTGTATTTGCGTGCTGCCCCGCCCGCCAAAAGGACGGCGGACGGGGATCAGCGGCTGCGGCATATATTTTTTATGCACACAAATTATAAGGGTCATGAACGATTGAAGTAAATTCATCCGGGAACAGCTGATTAAACCTCTTCGGATGCATCTACAAGGACACGCTGGATACGTGTATTTTCAAAAACCTCACGATTGCGGTCATAAATCATTAGCAGGCCGTCAAGTGTCAAATTTGCGTCCACTTCGTCGATCAGGGAACAATGCTGCGCCATCATCCGGCCCATACCGCCGGTCGCAATAACACGCACCTGGCCATCCATTTCGGCTTTCATATCCAGAATGACACCTTTCAATGCGCCTACATAACCACGCACCGCGCCCGACTGCATACTCTCAACAGTTGTTTTGCCAATCGCATGTGCGCTCGGCGCAATGTCAATGCGGGGAAGTTTTGCCGCTTTTTGGAATAATGCTTCCATCGCAATTTTAATGCCGGGCAGGATGGCCCCGCCAAGATATGCGCCGTCCCGGTCAATCGCATCAAAGGTGATTGCAGTGCCCATATCCACGATAATTAACGGTTTTCCGTATTTTTCGACTGCTGAAACTGCATTCACCAGACGGTCTACGCCGACCTCGCGCGGATTGTTATACAGGTTCACAATTCCGGCGTCAATATCTTTTCCCACACATTTGGGCTGAAGACACAAATATTTGCGGATTGCGTTTACCAGCGTATACATCACCGGCGGCACGACCGATGCAATAATCACTGCACTGGTATCCTCCGCCCTGCGCCCCAGGAACGAATAGTATTGGAGGATAATCATGCCAAGTTCGTCAGAGGTCCGTTCCCCGTTGGTAGAGATCCGAAAGGAACCAACAAATTCCCCCGCCTCATACAGGCCGAATACCATGTTCGTATTGCCTACGTCAATCGCCAAAAGCATATGTTTTCCGTTTCCTTTTCTTCTGTATTTCCACCCGTAAGGCATAAGCCTTTACAGGATAATCGGTTCAATCGTAAATCCATCTGGTTCAATGGTCAGCCTGCCATAACTTTTCTTTCCGCCGCGCGGAAGGCTGATGCTGCCCGGGTTAAAAACCATTATACCGTCCATTTGCTCCAAAAAGAGCCGGTGCGTGTGGCCAAACATTGCAAGAATGCAGTCATTCTCTTTCGCACGGTGCGGAAGCTGTCCGGCAGACATCCCATAAACACGTTCACGGTGGCCGTGTGTCAGATACATTCTTACCCCACCGAGCGTCATAACGATATACATGGGAAATTCAGAATCAAAATCGTTGTTTCCGCGTACCGCATAAATTGGCATAGAGGAATATGCATAGGCGCGGCGCAGGTCGCGTACATCCTCTGTATAGTCCCCAAGATGGATAACACCGTCTGGCTGCTCCCGTTCAATGGCATCATATATATCAACAGTCCGGCCATGCGAATCAGAAAAAACCAATATTTTCATGCTTGTCCCTTCTCTCCCAACATTTAGACACACAGGCTACTATACACGAAAAATGCTCGCTTGTAAAGAGTATTTCTCGGTTTTTTGCATTTGCCGGAAAACTGCCGCCGCTTTTTCTCCGTTTATTATCGGGCAAAAAAGGCGGTGGACATACACAAATACGGATTCTTCCGCATAGAGTATAAACAGATTGAATGAAAAACGGAGGGACAAAACCATGATTGATATGAATGCCCTGATCGCCCAGCTGCAAGCAGCCGGGGGCAGCCCGGAGGCGATTGACCAGCTGGTGACGGCACTGAATAACAGCGGCGGTACACTTGCCGGACATCTGACCCGTGAAACCCGCGCCAAAATTGAACGTGCCGCTGCCGCCATGCAGGCTGGCGATTATGCCGCTGCACAGGCCGCCGCTGCACAACTGATGAACACACCGGACGGCGCACAGCTGACCAATAATGTACTCAATATGCTGGGGCGGTAAATAAAGGAGGCATCTAATGGAACAGAACACCAACAATATGCTCAGCGACCTGCTGAGCGATCCAGCCAAACTGCAAAGCGCACTCAGCGCGGCCTCCGGCCTGTTGGGTGCCAGCCAGTCCCCTGCGCCGCCGCCCCGTCCCATGCCGCAGGGGGCGGCCCCGGCATTCTCGGCCCCACAGGCTACTCAGCCCCCTATGATGTCAGGGGCTCCGGGACGTACCGGGGCTTCCTATGACCCGTCTGCCGAATTGATGCGCAAGGTAATGCCGGTTATCAATACCATTGCGAAAAGCGGGCAGTCCGCTGTCAATCGGGACCGTGCGAACCTGCTTCAATCGTTCAAGCCTTTTGTGACCGAAAATGTGGGCAGCCAGTTCGACCATGCGATCCGCCTGGTCAGTATCGCAAGGATGGCAAAAGATGCCATGGTTCAGCTAGGCGGACAGAATATGCCGCCAGACGGCACAAAATCTCTGTAAAGGGAGGTATCTTTACATGTATAACCAATACATCCCTGCCCCACGCGAGGAGGTACATAGTGAACGGCAGGAGCGCCGCCCGGAGGCTACGGAGGCAATGGCGCCGCAGCCTCCGCAGCCGCACCATCCGCCGCACCCACATCCGCATCAGCAGCAGCCCCCAAGGGCAAGTGCATTTGGAAGCCTGTCGCAGGCGCTTGGCTCACGTCTTGGAACGATCCGATTTGATGCAGATACCCTCATAGCGCTTGCCGTGATCTGGTTCCTGATCAGCGACGGTGAAGAATTCGACACCGAACTGATACTAATGATTGGCATTTTGCTGGTGCTGGGCCTATAAACGCCCATGGCTGCATTATCATCAATCCAATATGCAAAAAATTTTCCTGGAAATGTATTTTTATTGGCAACACAACAGGTTAATCTTTTTGGGCAAGCAATTCCCATGCTGCATCAGAAAGCATGGCGAATGCTTCAAGGGTCAACCGTTCGCCGCGAATGCGCTCATCCAGCCCCACAGTGCGGATAAGGCCGAGGATCTCGGCCTTATCCAGCTTTCCCTGAAAAGCTGGATAAGCAGCATTTGCCAGCGTTTTTCGCCGCTGGTTGAAAGCCGCACGGACGATAGCAAAAAACAGCGCTTCATTTTTTGGATGAACTGCCGGTGTTTCACGTGGTTTCAGACGAAGGACGGCAGAATCGACCTTTGGCTGCGGGACAAAGCAGCCGCGTGGTACATCAAATAGGATTTCCGGTTCCGTATAATACTGCACATAAACGGAAAACGAGCTATAATTGGGGGTACCTGGGGCCGCACAGATACGAACGGCTACCTCTTTTTGTACCATGACAGTGATGCTTTCAAACAATTTGCTGTCAATCAGTGCGGAAATAACCGGACTCGTAATATAATATGGCAGATTTGCACAGGCATGTACGGGCATCCCATCCAATTTTTCGGCACACAGGGCGGAAATATCCATTTTCAATATGTCTCCCTGTACAACTTCTACGTTTTCAATACCTGTCAAGGTCTCTGCCATTACAGGCAGAAGTGCGCGGTCTAATTCGACAGCTACGACTTTTCCTGCCCTTTTTGCAAGCTCCAATGTCAGGCATCCCATACCCGGACCGATTTCCAGCACTGCATTTGATATATCAGCGCCGCATTCTGCGGCAATCCGGTCCGGCACCCATTGTGCAGTCAGAAAATTCTGCCCCAATGATTTTGAAAAATGAAAACCATGACGGCCAAGAATTTCACGAATAGTAGTTAAATCACAGAGTCCCATAATGATCTCCCCCACCTTTCCTTAGAACCTTATCAGTATAGCATAAATCATCCGAAAAGGAAATAAATTTTTCCATCTGAAGAAAACTTCTTTTTTCCTGAAAGCAAATGAAAGGCCCGGACAAGCCGGGCCTTTATCTGTTATTTCAAAATGTAAACCAATGCATCAGAAACACCGAAATTCACACACTCTTCCTGTGTATCAAAGAACAAATCGACACGATGTCCCTGAATCAGGCTTCCGGTGTCCTCTGCAACAGCCAATCCATATACCCATTCTTTGCCGTCAAGCGATGTGATGTACAATTCTGAGCCTAACGGGATAACATCCGGATCAACGGCAACCGTACCCACTCGAGCAAGTGTCTGTGTAAAGGTATGTTTGCTTTTCCACCCTTCGGTCGAATATGCGGTCGCAAGCACATTCACAATCTGGCTGTATGGCCGAACCTTGCCATCCTCGGTCACGATTGCACCTGCGGTACCAATTTCAATAACCTGTGGCGTCCCCTCTTCAACAACGCGTTCACTTACAAATCTGCGCGCAGTTTCCACACCGCTGTGGTAGGTTACATCGTAGGTTCGCTCCAGTATGCCGGTTGAACCAGCCTTCAAAATGCGTGTAATGCCATAGGAAACCTGATCGTTATACCTCTTTTCGACTTCCAGCGGAATGATGCTTTCTTCTGCTACTGTGGCATTATTGACGCGGGTAATCCGAATTTCGGTCCCCTCGGTAACCAGATTCGTGACAGAGGGAGAAACGATATCAAATGCGCTGATTGCAATTCCATGCTGTAAAAAAAGCTGACCGATTGTTTTTGAAGCGGTTTCGCAAATATGCTTCTCTCCGTCATCATAAACAGTGACTGGGAACTTTTTCCCTATCCGCAAGCCGATCAGCTGATTTCCGCGCAGCGCTTCCGAGAGGATTTCATAATCATTGGGGTCATATCCCGCATCAGCCAGGATATCGGCAGGCTCGGTACTGAATGTGCGTACCTCAACCGAGTCAGACCCTTCGGAAATTTCATAAATATGGATATTGTCGGCCATTGCAGTTGCAATCGTCGTTGTCATCAATAGAAAGAGCACTGACGCAATCAGCCTCGAGGACAGCTGCTTCACGGTATCACGCTTCATCGAAACAAACTTCATTTGTGCCTCCTTTCAGACCTTGCTTATTTCAGATATTGTACAGCTATAGAGCTTTACGCCCATATTGGCATATAAAAATATCTTATGAACACATTTTGCCCGAAAAAAACCGGCTTGTCAAGCGTATCAGCAATTTTGATAACGAATTGTAATAATGTATTCGTTTTTTTCATCCAACTTTTAGAGATTATTTCATGTAAAATTTGGTTCTTTTCACGAAAAAATTACAGGTCTTGGTAAATCAATGACAGATAATGCAAGTAAAATGGTGTAATTTTTGCAAAAACAGTTTATGAAATTCGTTATTTTTCACAAAATTTTGATGTAAATGGCGCTGAAATCAATTATGTCAAAAAAAGCGCCTTAATCTTGTGCATAAGCACGAATCAGCTTAGCTCATTTGTGATATACTATGGCCGAGGTGATTAAGAATGACCAAGCAATTTGCATCCCCGGGTATGGAAAAATATTTCCACACACTGCCCACCAATGTACAGGAAAGCATCATGCAGTGCGGTATGAATTTCAAAAATGAGGAAGATATGCGTGCCGTTGTCATGCAGCTGGTACAGCGGCATGGCATCCAGTGAACCTGGAAGCATCAACGCAGCCTATTTCAAAAAAACGGAAACATTACAAAATGGACTGCCCGAAAGCAGTCCATTTTCATTGATTCCTTATTCGCTTTCAATCAGCCCGAAGCCGCCGTTTGCACGCTTATAAACGACCGCATGGACGTTATCATTATCTGCATTGCGGAAGAAAAAGAACTGATGGCCCAGCAGCTCCATCTGAAGCATTGCTTCATCGACCGACATCGGCTTGACGGTGAACTTTTTATGACGCGTGATATCAAAGTCGTCAATTTCCAGTTCAGCAGACTGCGCTGCCGCCTTTTCAAACGCACCATCCCGCAGGCGCTTCTCCAGCCGGGTCTTATGCTTGCGGATCTGGCGTTCCAGCTTGGCTACCGCACCGTCAATCGAACCGTACATATCAGAGGTAGTTTCCTCTGCACGGTAAATCATGCCGCCGCGTTTGATGGTAACTTCGACAGTTTGCTTCCCCTTCAGTTCGGCAAAGGTCAGCGTCGCGTCAGAATCATCCGGAAAATAGCGGTCCAGCTTCTGCACCTTTTTGGTCGCATAGGCTCTCAGGTCTTCGGAAATTTTCGCTTTCCTCTCGACGATGGTGAACTTCATGACATCATCTCCTATCGGGAAGATTCCCTTATGTTGGATTTTGCTTTGTTGAATTTGCTACATCCAGTATAGCATATCCTGCAAACTTTTGCCTGTTATGTAGGGCGCAAATTTTGCGATTACAGGAGAATATCTCCTGCAATCGCTTTATTTCTCATAAATCCACACTATTTCTTCAAATTTCGGCTTCTGTGTGACGTGTCACATGGCATCCAATGTTTACCACACATGGCAGCCCTGCAATGTGGGTTGCATACGGCTCGACAGCACAGGCCAGCGCTGTTACAGTGCCGCCCAGGCCCTGCGGTCCAATGCCGGAAGCATTCACTTTTTCCAGGACTGCCTGTTCGATTTCTGCATACAGCGGATCACTGTTTCGGGCACCTGCCGGACGCATCAGGGCACGTTTCGCCAGATAAGCTGCATGATCAGAAGTGCCGCCCAGCCCGACACCGATCACAACCGGTGGGCATGGATTCGAGCCCGCATTGATACAGGTCTGTGCAATAAAATCAACAATTTGTTCCTTTGTTGCGGCTGGAGTGAACATTTTCATTGCACTCATATTTTCGCTGCCGAAACCTTTAGGCGCAACTGTAATGCGAACTGTTTCCCCGGGAACCAGTCTTGTATACAGTACCGCTGGCGTATTATCGTCCGTATTGACGCGCCGGAGCGGGTCACCTACCACAGAACAGCGCAGATAGCCTTCCAGATATCCTTGACGTACCCCCTCATTTACAGCAGCCTCAAAATCTCCGCCTGTCAAATGCACATCCTGTCCAATTTCGGCAAAGACTACTGCCATACCGGTATCCTGGCATATCGGCACACCGTCACGACGTGCCAAATCACAATTTTCCAGCATCTGACCGAAAATTTCACGTCCAAGGGGCGATTCCTCTTTTTCCTGCCCCTCTACAAAGGACTGCCGGATATCATCCGGCAAATAATAGTTTGCATCCATGCACAGCTTTTTTACCAGCGCTGTAATTGCTGAAACTTGAATTTCTCTCATTTTTTACCTCCTGTAAACCATCTTGCCGTCACATAAAACGGCACAGACAGCATTTTTATAGTCAAATGGATTCCCGGAATACAGCACACAGTCCGCATCCTTTCCGGCAGCGAGTGAACCAACACGCGCATCAATTCCGGCAATACGGGCGGCGTTAATCGTCACTGCACGCAGCGCCTCCTCTTCATCCATGCCGCCGCGAACAGCCGCACGTACCGCATCCATCAGCAGCCGCAGCGGAAATTCCGGATGATCTACCGTTATAGCAGTCAATACGCCTGCGTGGGACAGCAGCCCAGGCGCTTTTTCAGTTAAATTCCGCAACTCCGGCTTGGAACGGTCTGTTAAAAAGGGGCCGCTGATTACCGGGACCTGTTCCTCTGTCAATGCATCTGCAATCAAATGCCCTGCCGTACCATGGATAATCACCGGCTGCAAATTAAATTCACGGCAGATTCGCAAAGCGGTAAAGATATCATCCGCACGATGGGCATGGAAATGCGCTGGGATTTCTCCCCGCAAAACAGGAAGCAGCGCTTCAAACTTCATATCAAAATCGGGTTCGTCCGTATCATTATCAATGGCCGCCTTTTCCTTCCGGGTGCGGTATTCCTGCGCCTGGAACAGCTGTTCCCGAATAATTGCTGCAACTGCCATACGCGTGACCGGCGTTTCATCTTTATCGTGATAGACGGATTTGGGATTTTCTCCAAGCGCGAATTTCATTGCGACCGGTTCCCGTATCAGCATATCATCTACACGTCGTCCGGCAGTCTTCATCGCGACAATCTGCCCGCCAATCGGATTTGCACTGCCCGGGCTGATAAGCACAGTCGTTACACCAGCCTCTAACGCCTCCCGAAATGCAGGGTCCATCGGATTCACACCATCCAGTGCACGGAGCTGCGGCGATGCAGGGTCTGTGTCCTCATTTCCATCAGCACCTTCAAAGCCGATGGAATCTTCATAAAGACCAATATGAGAATGTGCATCAATCAGTCCCGGCAGTAGCCATCCCCCCTCTGCATCAATGGCCTTTTCAGCAGTTGGACAATCCGGCATCTTGCCAAGCGCCGAAATTTTTTTATTTTCTGACAAAAGCCATCCGTTTTCGATCGTTTCCCCCTCCATTGTCAGAATACGCGCGTTTTTTATCAAAATTTGTTCCATGATTTTTCCCTCATTTCTGCAAAACAGCATTGACAGTTATTGCCACGTGTGGTATGATTCAGATGGTGAGAGAACTCACCATGCACCGTTCATATCTTTATCCCCACAATCCTTTTATATTGGCGTTCCTCTTAATGAGGAACGCATTTTTTTATGTTTCCACCGTGAACCCCTTTCATCAGCCTCTCCAGAGTATCCTATCAGCCTGAGCCTTCTTTTTCAGAAAAAAACCGAGGCGCAATTACCCCGGTTTTGTCAAAACGATGAAAATACCCTGCCATGCGGGCAGAAATCATACTATTTCCGCCTTCTTGATCCGCTTTTGCGGTCGGTGTTGTGCTTAATATCGGCCATGCGGCTTTCACTGTCCTGCATGAAGACCTTGAGCTTGTCTTCAAAGGTCATCGTGGCTGGATCTTTCTGGCGGTTATCCCGCTGCGGGCGTGCGGCCCGGCGCTCATGCGGCGCAGGCGATACGACCGGGATCAGCGCCTTTTTAATAGAAAGGTTAATCCGGCCCTCTTTGTCAATGTTGATGATCTTTACCTTCACCTGCTGTCCGTCACTGAGAAAATCCTTGATGTCGTTTACGTAAGAATTTGCGACCTCGGATATGTGAACCATCCCCGATTTTCCATCGGGCAAGGAAACGAAAGCACCAAATTTGGTGATCCCCGTTACCTTGCCCTCCAAAACAGATCCAACTGCCAGTTCCATACTCTTTGTACTCTCCGTCATTTCTTTCTTGTATTGAGCCTGCCTGCGCAGGACAAATGCTTGGCCGTTCAGAGTGCCCGGCCTGGGCCCTATGCTATTTGCTGGATGTGTCGATCATAACCCGTTCGCCAGATACCGCATAACCGTTTTCACGCGCGATGGAAGCGATATAAGCATCCGATGTACCACGCGCAAGCGATTCACGCAGGGCGTCATTCTCGCTCGTCACTACGCTGATCTGTGACTCGATTTCTTTCAGCTCACTCTTTTTCTGGTTAATATCCAGTTGAAGCTGAACAATCGTCACAACAGCATACAGCGCAAAGCAGAAAAGCGCGGCCTTAACCACGACTGAGGTTCGACGTTTCCTTCTCAAAAGCAGCACCTCATTCCTTTGACTTCCGGTTTCCCTGTCTGCCAACCAGTATACATCTCTATTTTATACCTATTCCCGGAAAAATGGAAGTGTTTTTTTGAAGTTTTTCACGCTGAATTTGTGAATAATTTTTTGTACCAGCCGTGTATGCCCCAGCCAGCACAGGAATCTGACCGGAAAGGATACAATTTTCAGAAGCCATCCGAGCAATACCAACAGTGCCGAAAGCACAATATCAAGCAGTGCCAGCACGGGCGGGCTGAGTGTCAAAAAATACAACAGGAGCCCGCCAGTAAGCCCGACCAGCACATAGGAACGTCCTTCCCCATCCGCAATCAGCAGTACAAACAAGGCAAATGCCACAATCACCGCCAGCCAGAATATACCGTCCAGGAGTGCGGTCAGCAGGCCGTTCAGCCTGCGGCGGACTGCGCGCAGAAGGTCATAATAAATCCCGACCGCCGCACCGAACAGGATTGCCTGCAAGAAAATAACTGTCTGATCCGCAATCGAAATATACATAGCCGGCCCTCATCCAAATATGCGTGAAAGCAGCCCGCCGCGGCTTTGGCCGCCGTCTTCGTAATCCATCGAATCAATTTCCCCTTCCAGGGAAAGCTCGCCCCCCTCCAGGCTCAGCCGCTCAATATGTAGCCCGCTGCCCCGCACCTGGAGCAGTCCCAGCGTCGTTTCCATGCTTACCAGCGTTTCATCAAAGCTCTGCACATCGACCACACCGGATACACTCAGCTTTCCGCGCCCTTCTAAAATCAGGGAATGCTGCCGTTCGCCCTGCACCTTGCCGTCCATCGCCATTTGCACGTCCTCCTTTGCAGTAAAAAAGTCTCCGCTCACTCATATCTATGAGAAAACGGAGACTTTTATGCCTATATTTGCAGGGAAGTTAGACTTCCCCTCTTTTCATGCACTCAAACCTCACGGTAAAGCCCGGCTGCATCACCTTTCAGCACATGCTCTGCAACATTCAGAACCTCTACGCGCATGGTGCGCTGTCCGAAGGCGATCTCAATCAAATCGCCTACCTTTACCTGATAAGACGCCTTTGCAGGCTTGCCGTTTACTGAAATACGTGCAGCATCGCAAGCGTCGTTTGCAACAGTACGCCGCTTAATCAGCCGTGAAACCTTCAAATATTTATCCAGCCGCATTGTGATTGACCTTTCCTTTCAGCTGGGCGTTGGGACGGAAGACCGGCACCCAGCAGGCAGGAATATCCGTCGGCTCGCCGGTACGGACGTCATGCCCCTTGCGTGCGGCGCGGTGACGGACTTCAAATGTCCCAAATTTGGGCAGTGACAGCTTATCACCGACCGTCAGCACATCCTCAATCGCGGATAAAACCGCATCAATCGCAATATCAGCATCTTTTCTGCTTGTCCCTGCTTTTTCTGCCACCAATGCGACAAATTCCGGTTTATTCATCGTGTATTTTCCTCCAAAAATTGCTATATCATCGTATAAAAGAACCCACTTCCCCGCCCGCAGGCGGAAAAGGGAGTCCAGAGGGGCGATGTCCCTCTGGTGCTCGCCGCACAGGCGCGGGGTTCGGGGCAGCGCCCCGGCAAACGTTACGGCAGCCGGGCACTCTCCTTTGCCTGCTGCCATAAAGCCGTCAGTTCATCCAATGTCAGTTCGCCTAGCGGCCTACCTTCCGAAAGCGTTTCCACCTGACGGAATCGGGAAATGAATTTTTCACAGCTCTGCACCGTGCTTTGCTCAGGATCGCAGCCAATGAACCGCGCTACCCCCGCAGCTGCCAGCAGAAGGTCGCCAAGTTCTTCGGCTGCATTGTTCCCCTGATGAACGGCTTCCTCCAGTTCTTGAAGTTCTTCCCGTACCTTTCCCAGCGCATCATCAACGCTCTCCCAGTCAAACCCGGCCTTTGCCGCCTTGGTCAGCACCTTGTCTGCCCGGATCAGGGCGGGTAAACTGCGCGCAACACTGTCCAGCGTGTCAGCAGCCGTCCGCTGATGCTTTTCTGCCTGTTTCAAATGCTCCCAGTTTTCCAGGATTTCTCCCGTAGAGGAAACCTGCGTTTCGCTGAATATATGCGGATGCCGGAAAATCAGCTTTTTGCAAATACCGTCCGTAACATCGCCAATATCAAATACATTTTTTTCGCTTTCGATTTCTGCATGAAAGACGACCTGTAACAGCACGTCCCCCAGTTCTTCCTTCAATAGCTCGCTGTCTTCATTGTCAATCGCCTCAACAGCCTCATAGGTCTCTTCAATAAAGTTTCGGCGGATGGAATGATGATCCTGTTCCCGATCCCACATACAGCCGTCCGGCGCACGCAGAATCTTCATAATTTGAAGCAGGTCCTCAAAACCATACCGCTCTTTTCTTTCAAATTCTATCATTTCTGTCTCCTTGGAATTCCGCTCCGCCCACTTTACAGGCGAAGAAGCAGGCAGAGGTGTTCACCGCAGGGCATCAGCAGGATATCCTCCCGGTGCATTGCACCCAGCAGGCGCAAAAGGCCAACATAAATGACTGCGGAAGCACCTATTGCCATCAGTACGGCAGCACTGCTGCCAATTACCGGGAAAAACCCCTGATAAAGAAGGTTAGCACAGGCCCCCATCCCTGCTGCCGCCATAAACGGAGGCAGCAGCGCCTCACGCACCGGCGGCAAGGCGCGGATACAGCGGCTGACCGCCCAAAGATTAGCCACTGCAATAACTGAATAACATAAGACGGTAGAAATCGGAGCACCATAGATGCCAAGCGTACCAATCAGTACATGGTTTCCAATCAGCTTGACCGCCCCGCCGGCAAGCATGTTTTTTACCGGTGCAAACGGCTTTCCAAATGCCTGTAAAATTGCATTGGTCAGTGATACCATAGCCAGCATGGGAACCGCTAAACCTAAAATGCGCAGCAGCCCTCCGGCAGAAACCGAATCAGCCCCGAACAAAAGGTCTACAATCGGTTCCCCAAGCATCAGATACCCGGCCCCAGCCGGAAGCGCCAGCAGCAGCGTCAAACGCACCGCCGCACCGACCGTGCGAGAAATCTGCGTAAAATTCTGCCTTGCAAACGCGCCGGAAAGCACAGGCAGCACGCTCACCGATAAACCAAGGATCACCGTTTGCGGCAGATTGAACATCGTAATTGCCCGGTTAGAATAGGCGCCATAGAGCGCATTTGCCTGCTCAATCGTACATCCTGCATCCTGTAAGCGATTCATCACCAGCGCCACATCAAGCAGATTGGTCAGGCTCATGACCGAGCTGCCAATCGTGATTGGAACGGCGGTAGACAAAAGCTCCCGCAGCAGCGTACCGCAAGGCCGCACAAAATCACTGAAAACTGGTTCCGGCCTGCGCCGCCGGATACACAGACGCAGCAGCAGATATACTGCACTCACAGCCTCGCCAATGGTAACGCCCGTCACGGCAGCAGCCGCACACTGCGCCAGGGAAAGCCCCTTCGCACTCGCCGCATGTGCCAGTCCATAGCCCAGCAGCAGTTTACCCAATGCCTCAATCAGCTGGGAAAGTGCAGTTGGCCCCATGTCGTTCAGGCCCTGAAAGTAGCCCCGGATGACCGAAATTAACGCAACACAGAAGACAGACGGCGCAATCGCCCGGACTGCCGGTGCAGCAGCCGGATTCCCGACAAGCCCGCTCAGCAGGTCAGCCCCCCAATAAAGAGTACCGGAAAACGCTGCTCCCACCACTGCAAATACCAACCCGGCAGCCCAAACAATGCGCCGGATCTCCCTTGTACGTCCAAGCGAAACCGATTCTGCGACCATTTTAGACACGGCTACCGGCAGTCCTGCCGTCGAAACCACCAGCATAGTGGTATAAAGCACATAAGCAACGTTAAACAGCCCCATGCCTGATTTGCCGAGCAGCTGATCCAACGGGATGCGGAAGACCGCCCCGATTGCCTTTACCATCAGGTTTGCAGCGATCAACACTGCTGCGCCCTGTACAAAGCTCTGTTGTCTTTTCAAACCATCCTGCACTTCCCTTACAGCGGCCCCAAACAGGCCTTGTTTGGCACATCATATGCAGGATGATTGACTGTTTATGACAGTTGTATGGCCCGTCAAGCCTTTTCTTTCTCGCTTTCGCCAAAGCCCTTTGAAAATTCGGAAGCCTCGGCAGCGCTCAGCGATCCGCCGCAGCCTGCACAGAAAACATCTGCACGGCTGCACAGCCTGCCGCAGTTCGGGCAGCGCACACTCGATTTCAGCATACCAATCTGATCACGAAGCCCTGCAATTTTCAACTGAAGCCCATCGAGCTTCGCAAGGCGATCCTGGATGCCGTCCTCGTCGGCCTCAATACCCTGATGCACATCGTACATCAGTTTCCCGATTTCCTTATAAAGCACCTCGCATTCGGTATTCAGGTCAAAAATCTGCAAATTCAGCCGGGTGGACTGTGCAAGTTCAGTTGCCCGCCGTCCGGCAGTTTCTGCCGCCTGGCCGGTTTTTCCGGCATAAATCTTTGCTTTTTCCAGCAGCATTTGGATTTTTTCGTCCATTTTGCAGCGCTCCTTTCAGCGTATGATGAAATCTTATTATAGAGTCTTTTCACAGAAAAATCAAGGGAATTTCCGAATTGTTTACAGAATTTTCTTCTCTTCGGCTTTAGCCAATAAACTCATGAATCAAGGAATCTTCCGGGATATGGTGCACGTAATCAAGCGGTTCAAAGCCGCCGCTGAGATGGGTCAGCGGTTCCAGGCCGACCGCTGTCAGCTCGTTGGTCAGCTGGGAAAAAGGCTGCCGGAGCATTTCTGCCATAATAAACGTTTCATACGGCATGTAGGTATCCAACGTCAGTGCTGCGCGCTTGCGGTTGGGCAGGATATACAGCGTTTCACCGCGCCGTACCGACTTCCACTGGGCGAGCGTTGCAGAAACCTCGGTGTTGCGGAAAAGGCTGTCCCGCACCGCGCGGCGCATAAAACGCAGCATAAACGGCTCAACCAGGGTGCCGTCTTCCAGTGTCAGAGCGCTGTCAAACGCCAGGAAAACGCCGGTCGCCATTTCTCCAAGCCCATCGTAAACAATATCGCTCAGCGCATGAATCCCCTCAATAATCACCATTTCCCCCGTCTCCAGACGCAGCTTTTTCACGTCCGGGATGGACCGCCGCTGCTGGAAATCAAAGGCCGGGATCGAGATTTCCTCCCCGGCTGCCAGCATCCGCAGGTGCTTCGTCAAAAGGGCAAGATCCATGCAGAGTGGGGATTCCAGGTCATCAACGCCGTTTTCCTCATCATACGGCATCTCATATTCACTGACCGTGCGGTAATAATCATCCATTGAAATGGTTTCTGTACGTATGCCGTGCCGCTTCTCCAATGTGCGGCGCAGGCGTGCCGTAGTCGTCGTTTTTCCAGCCGATGAAGGGCCGTTTACCAGCACAATCGGGCTGGTCCGGCGGCGTGCTGCCAGCTCCCGGGCGGTGCTGTCCACCTGATTACGGTAATAATCCTCACTCAGCTGGATAAATCCTTTTGGGTCACTTCTGGCTGCGTCATTCAGCTGTTTCAAAGTGTAATCTGCCATTTCCTGATCTCCTTTATTCCTGCAATAAACGTTGCCTGCCGCGCAGGATGCGTTCCTGCGCCTGTAAATATTCAGCCGGATATTTGGGGTTTGTATAGCGCTCGATTTTTCCGGTTGCGCGGTTCACCCGCTTGCTTACACCGCCTGCACCAAGTGATATAATGGTTTGCAGCTCCTCCATCATGGAGATATTATAAAAACTTTCTGTTCCCGGTTTGCACCAGCCGGTGTTTTCATAGCCGCCTGCCGAAAATTTCTGCCGGTATAAATAATATGCATGGTAATCCTGCCGCAGCAGTGCACGCTGCGCATATGACAGCATATGGCCGACGGCGCACCGCCGTGCCAGGTTTGCATGAATATCCCGAATTGCTGCGCCCCGCTTAACGGCCAATGTGTGCATAGTAATATTTTCAGGGCCCAGCCCGAGCAATGTATTGATCGTTTCTGCAAAACGCGCTGGCGTGTCCCCTTCCAGTCCGGCAATAACATCCATATTGATGACCGGAAAACCTGCTTTCCGCGCCATTTCAAAACTTTCCAGCACATCACGGGCGGTGTGCGGACGTCCTGCAAGGCGCAAAACCTCATCGTTCATACTTTGCGGATTGACACTGACACGAGTTACACCATGTGCACGCAGGACGGCCAATTTCTCAGCGGTGATGGTATCTGGACGCCCAGCCTCAACCGTATAATCAAAAAGATTCGACAAATCAAACGAACGCTCCAACACGGACAGCAGTTTGTCAAGCTGCTCGCTTGACAGCGTGGTCGGCGTTCCGCCGCCAATGTAAAGGCTATCCACTGTACACTTGTTTTGGCGCACCAATCTACCTGTTTCCTCTGCTTCTTTGCAAAGAGCCTCCAAATATGGTGCAACAAATTGTGCGTTTTGTTCAACTGCTGCCGATATAAACGAGCAATAAGCGCACCGTGTAGGACAAAATGGAATGCTGACATAAACAGAAATGCTGTTTTGTACGATTTTACGGTCTGTTTCCTGTGCATAGGCGGCAGCTGCCATAGTCAATGCCGCCCGCTCCGGTGAAACCTGAAAGCGCGTACAAAGATGCTCCTCTGTTTCCTGCGGCGAAGCCCCTCGCTCCATCAGCCCGCGTGCGAGCTTGGCCGGACGAACGCCTGTAAGCGCCCCCCAGACCGGCGGTTCAGCAAGCGCCGGTGCCACGGCATCATAAATGGCTAATTTCAAAAGCTCATTTTCCAAGCGCTTACGTGCAAGGCTATCCTGTCCGGGAGTTAATGAACCTTTTCGTTCCCCTTCCCTTTGGACGCCATCCAGTCGAACCCGCGCCGCTGCGGACAGTACGCCGCTTTGCTCCTCGAACAGGATGCTTTGACAGAAATCCCCACCATCATCCACGCCCTCTGAAACGGTGCGGTCAGGCAGCAGATGCAGCAGCATTTCTTCCACCGCATGACGGTGCGGATGACCTTCAAGCTGATAATTCATTTTCCCAGTGCCTGCCGGACGTAAGGATTGCGGGCCCGTTCCTCCGAAAGCGTCGTAATGGAATCATGGCCAGGCAATACACGATAATCGCCCGGCAGATCATGCAGCCGCTTGAGGGATTGCAGCATCAAGGAGAAATCCCCGCCTTTCAGGTCACAGCGGCCGCATTCGTGACGGAACATGGTATCGCCAGTAAATAAAACATCTTCCACTTTAATACAGCAGGAACCCGGCGTATGCCCGGGAGTGTGAAGGTATTCCGCTGTCAGCCCACCGACCTGGATCATTGTCCCTTCCTCTGCAAGGATATCCACCGGAGTCGGCACATAATGGCGCGCATACGGACGAAATTCCCCCATTTCATCATAAGAAAGCAGCCATTCATCCTCTTTATGGATCACCAGCTTGGCACCGGTCTTTTCCGAAATCTCGTGCACAGCAAGAATATGGTCAAAATGTCCATGTGTGAGCAGAATATAGGTGATTTTAGCACCTGCGCGGTCGATTTCGCGTAAGATTGCGGCGGCATTGTCGCCAGGATCAATGACTGCCCCCTCCATTGTATTTTCATCATAAAATACATAGCAGTTTGTCTGCACAACACCTACATGGAGCTGAATCAATTTCATGCTTTTTCCCCTCTCATTTCTTCGGTATCCATTATAATTGTGACTGGGCCGTCATTAAGCAATTCGACCTTCATATCTGCGCCGAATTCACCGCACGCTACCGGAAGCCCGCTTTCCCGGCAGCGCATCAGGAACTTTTCATACAGCGGAACAGCCAGTGCAGGCCTGGCAGCACGCATAAAATTAGGCCGTTTACCCTTTTTGCAGTCGCCGTACAGGGTGAACTGGGAAATCACCAGCAACCCTCCGCCGATATCTGCGGGCGACAGGTTCATTTTATCATTTTCATCCGTGAAAATACGCAGTCCAACGCATTTATCGGCAAGATAGACAGCTTCGGCCTCCGTATCATCTTCACAAACGCCGAGCAAGATCAGGAGCCCTTTCCCGATTTCGCCGTGGATTTTCCCTTCAATCGTTACACGCGCGTGGGATACGCGCTGGATTACCGCCCGCATAAGCCTCTCCCCCTCTTTATTCCTGACAACCGGCTATCCCTAATCAGTGAGAATCCACTGTACGGGTAACATCCACAATGCCCTTGATGCCCCTTAACCGGTTTATAATGTTGTCCAGCTGTGCCACCCCTGCAACGTCAACCATTGCATTGATAATGCCAAAACCATCATTCAAATCACGCGCAGAAATTTCATGCACATTTACCCTGCTTGCTGCAAGAACAGCGGCTACATCGCTCAGCACACCAATGCGGCTGTGGGTAGAAATTTGCAGACCGGTAATAAACCGGTTTTTGTTGTCTGCCAGCTCTTCGTCCCACCAAGCCTCGAGCCAACGTTCCTCACTGTCATGCTGGCTGTTCAAATAGTTGACACAATCTTTCCGATGGATGGAAACACCATAGCCGCGTGTTACAAAGCCGATAATATCATCACCAGGGATCGGTGTACAGCAGCGTGCAAATTTAATCAGGCAGTTGTCCAGCCCTGCAACAATTACGCCGGAGGTCCCGCGCGATGCCGGACGGTGGAACTGCTGCGGCTGCAACGCACGTTCTGTATGCTCAGCAGCACGGCGGATTCGGTTGACATCATCCTTGACCTTATTGATAACCTTTGTAACCGTGATGCCACCATAGCCAATGGAGGCATACATTTCATCTAAATGTGCAAAAGAGAACTTATTCAGGCAATTCTTTTGAACCTCCTCATTCTCATAAAAACCATTATAAAGCAGATTGGCACGCAGCTCACGATCCAGCTCCTCGCGTCCCTGGATGATGTTCTCTTCGCGTCGTTCTTTTTTGAACCATTGCTTGATTTTATTGCGCGCTTCCGTGGTTTTGACAATCTTGACCCAGTCACGGCTGGGGCCGCGCGCTTCCTTTGAAGTCAAAATCTCAACAATATCACCATTTTTCAGCGTACTGTCAATAGGTGTGATGCGTCCGTTGACCTTTGCACCCGTCATACGGTTTCCTACAGCAGAATGGATCGCATACGCCAAATCGATCGGGGTTGCCCCGGCTGGAAGATTCACAACATCCCCGCGCGGCGTAAATACGAAAACCTCGTCTGCAAACAAATCGACCTTAATGGCCTTGATGAAATCTTCCGCCTCGGTATCCTGCTGTGCTTCCAGAAGCTGACGAATCCATGCAAAAGACTGTTCGTTTCCGACCTTATCCAGCCCCTGTTTATATTTCCAATGCGCTGCAACGCCATATTCTGCCATTTTATGCATTTCGGCGGTGCGGATCTGGATTTCAAACGGGATGCCTGCACGTCCAATGACCGTTGTATGCAGGGATTGATATCCATTCGGCTTTGGCGTAGAGATATAATCCTTAAACCGGCCCGGTATAGGCTTATAAAGATCATGCACATAACCCAGCACATTATAACAGTCGGCAACGGTATCCACAATCACACGCACAGCGCAGATATCATAAATTTCATGAATCGTCTTGTGCTGTGCATACATTTTACGGTAAATGGAATATATATGCTTGACACGTGCAGAAATGGTATGCTCAATATTCCCTTCCATCAGCTTTGTGCTGATACGCTCTTTGATCCCCATAAGGAACTGTTCCTGCTGTTCACTTTGCTCCTTCAGGCCGTTGACAATCTCATTGTAGCCGATTTCATCCAAACATTTCAGCGAAAGGTCTTCAAGCTCCCATTTGATGCGCTGCATCCCCAGGCGGTGCGCGATTGGCGCATAAATCTCCATGGTTTCCAGCGCCTTGTCCCGCTGTTTTTTCTCCGGGAGGAATTGGAAGGTACGCGCATTGTGCAGCCGGTCCGCCAGCTTGATCAGGATCACGCGGATATCCTTCGCCATCGCCATAAACATTTTGCGAAGGTCCTCCATCTGCTCCTGTTCCTTGGAGTATTGCAGCATCCCCAGCCGGGTAACGCCATCCACCAGCTCAGCAACCGATGTACCGAATTTGTTCTCGATCTCCTTATAGCCGAATTTGGTATCCTCAATGCAGTCATGCAGCAGCCCGGCACAAATAGAGTCGGTATCCAGCCCCATTTCTACAATAATCTCTGCTACCGCTACTGGATGGATGATATACGGCTCACCATTCCGGCGTTTCTGTCCCTCATGGGCAGCCTCCGCGCTTTCATAAGCGGCGCGTATTTTACGAATATTTGCAAGTGGGTTTTGCACCTGCACCCGTTCAATCAAAAAAGCAATTCTATCCTGCATCATTTCCACTCCCTACTCGTCGGCGCCCTGCATATCGTATGGATGCCGCATATTTTCCTGCGGCCCCTGCGGGCAGCTGGGCTTCGCCATTTGGGTCAAGGTCGCCAGGACGACCGATTTTGAGATATCAGCCTTTCCCTCACGGTGCTTGACGATGATATTCAGCAGCCCTTCCTTAAAATGGTAACTGAGAAGGCTGCTTTCGCTGAATACATCCAGACAAACAAACAGTTTTCCGATATTGATCCCCCGGCGGCTCTCCCATGAAATCCGCCTGGATAAGCCGTTTGAGGGTACGCTCAGCCGGTTGTCCTCCGCACGGCTGACAATATGCCGCCACACGGCTACCAAATCTTTCCGGTCGGGCATCAGCAGCTGCGCCTGGCGGGCTGTCAGCGGCTGGTCGCCGATATAGCTGTTATATAGGTCCAGGAATTTCTGATCCGTCGTGATTTCACTTTGGCTCAGGTGTATGTCACGTACATTCATCTGCACCGTCCGTATGCCGCGGAATTCATTGATTTCCAGATGAAATGCTACGTCAATATAATTTCCCTGTGCAAAATTACACCCGCCGGTCCCTGTGCCAAACAGCATGGCCGTATATAGGATGCCGTCCTTGCGTAGTCCCAGCCGGACATGGCGGTCAGAGGAAATCGGCATAATGTCCTCCACCAGCATGTCGGTCATCATGAATACTGGCTGCGGGTTTCTCATCCCAAACGGTTCCAGCACGGAAAGGCCCTCTACAGCCTCTAAATCAATGAATGATGGATCAATCCTGCAATCAATCTGCACGGTAGGGATGAGATACTGCTGCTGCAAATGCGCGGCGGCATAGGCCATAATCCGTGCCTTAAAGGCTTCAATATTACTGCGGCGAATGGTCAGCCCGGCAGCAAGCTCATGCCCGCCGTATTTTTCAAGCAGGCTGCCAGAATCGGAAAGCGCTTCAAACAGGTTAAATCCCTTTACCGACCGCCCCGAGCCTTTTCCCATATCCCCTTCCAGAGAGATGAGCACGACCGGACAGGCATAGCGGTCGCACAGACGGGAAGACACAATGCCAATCACACCATGATGCCAGCCCTCCTCCGCAAGGACAATGATTTTATCCTCGAGCGGGTTGTATTCCCGGCGCAGGACGGTCAGCGCCTGATCAAGTATCTGGTTTTCTGCGGCCTGACGCGATTTATTTTGTTCACATAACGAAACAGCCAGAGCCTGCGCCCGCTCATGATCTTTTGTCAGGAACAGCTCGGCAGCCAGCGCAGCTTTGCCCAGCCGTCCGGCGGCATTGATGCGCGGGGCAAGCACATAGCTGATCGTCCCGGAGGTCAGCTTTTTCCCCCACATGCCCGACTCACGCAGCAGCATTTCAAGCCCCAGGCTGTGCGGTTCAGCAAGACGGCGCAGGCCTTCGGTGACAATCAAACGGTTTTCACCGATGACCGGCATCACATCTGCTACCGTTCCCAATGCGACCAGGCTGGCATAGCGCTCCAATGCGGCCTGCTGACTGCCCATCAGTGCAGCAACTAACTTGAATGCAACACCAACCCCGGCCAGCTCCCGAAAGGGATAGACGGAATCAGAACGCTTGGGGTTGATCACTGCTTCTGCCGGCGGATGGGTATCGTGACATTCATGATGATCGGTAATCACCATATGCAGGCCAAGCGCTGCGGCATGAGCAGCCTCTTCGTGCGCGGTTACACCGGAGTCAACGGTAATAATCAGCTCGGCCCCTTCTTCATGAAGCTGGTCAATCGCCGCACAGTTCAGACCATACCCTTCGCTCAGGCGGTCCGGGATATAGTAGCCGCAATCTGCACCAACAGAGCAAAGATAATCCGTCAGTACACAGGTTGCGGTAATTCCGTCCACATCGTAATCGCCAAAGACGATAATCCGTTTTTTTAATTGAATTGCCTCCGTGATGAGGTTTACCGCAGCGTCCAAATCAGTCAGGAGGTATGGGTCATGCAGCCCAGGCGGATGCAGAAAAGCCTCTGCCGCCTCCGGCGTTGACATGCTGCGGGCGCAAAGCACCATTGATGCAAGCGTCGAAAAGCCGCACATCTCCGACAGGACACGGGCCTGTCCGGGATTCGGCTCGGCTGTCAGCCATCGTTTTGTTTTCATAACATCCCTCTGCAAATTTTCAATTACAATCATTATAACAAAATTATCGGCAGCCTACAATCTTTTTTCCGGAAAAAAAGCATTTTTCGCTGCTGCTTTTCTCTGGAATGCCAAACACTTCATGCAGAATTTTGCAGACGGACGTCTTTTTTCCATGAAAAAACCGCCCCGGCAGGCGGCTTTTTGTTTTGATCTCTTATTTTTTCATCTGTGCCGGCCGGCCGTGGCCGAAATAAATCGTCTGCGGGGCCAGGGCATTGATTTTCCTGATACTCCGCAGCAGCATCACACGGTTGTGATACAGCAGTGACGGCCGCGGACGGAACAGGTTCATCATCGCATCGCCAACAATCATGGAGGTTTCGCCCACTGTCAGCCCGATGGAACCACGTGTGTGCCCGGGCAAAGCAACGACCCGGACATCAAACCCATAGAATGACAGAGAATCCCCGTGATCCAGGAGAACATTGGGTGAAAACGGCGGGATATTGTCGCAACGAAAGCTCCGCTTTGTGGCGGAAAGCATCAGCCCGCCTAAAAAACCGCTTGAGGAAAGCGGCTGCTGCCAATTATCCTCGAGCAGGGGGATATCGTCACGGTGCATCGCAATGGGTGTATGGAGCTCCTTAGACAGAAAAGCGGCATTCTGCACATGATCAACATGACCGTGTGTAAGTACGATCAGCCGGATGGGCGTCCCGATGCAGGCATTCAGCACTGCATCGCGGTAACGTTCCCGTCCGGTATCCACCAAAATACCGGCAGTATCGTTTCGGATAAGGAAGCAGTTGGCGCTGCCGCACCGGATTTGCTGTATGGTTTCCATGATGTCACCTCTTTGCAGTGATTTTTCAGACTGCAATTTATAAATAGTTCAAAAATGAACCTTTGTCAAACTATATATCAGGCGCGAGAGATTGAATCCGACCGTTTGCTCCGCCTACGCGGCGAGCGGTCTTACGCAGACAGCGCCAGAGGGACTCGTCCCTCTGGACTCCCTTCCATCGCCTGCGGGCGGGACGAGAGCCAAGGGAAATCTATTCATCTGTGCTGCTTCATCCCGCCAACAGGACGGCGGGATGAAGAGGTAGCTGCGGTAAATTTTTCTGAATATAAGTATAAATTGCCGCAGTCAGCCGATTTATATTTAGTAAGGATTCGGGACTAAGAACCTGTATTCACAAGCTCAAAACATCGTCTGAACGGCATTCCAGCTTGTGAATACAGGTTCTAAATCCACGGTGCGCCTGTCACAAATACTTCTTTTGCAGTCCCTTATCCAAGCCTTGGGAAAAGCTCCTGGTCAATCGCTGCCTGAAGCGGTGTACCAGTGAATCCGACAGTTGCAAGGCCGTCAATAAAGCGGCTCACCGATGCAAACAGCAGTGAGATATTATCTGCAAAAAAAGTAATTACCTTTTCAAATTCCAGGCTGGAATCCAACAGTGTATTGTGTTTCAGGTAAATCTGGCCTGCGTCAGGGAAAAAGCCAAAAGCCCCCAACGCACTGAAATCATTACAGTATTCACAGGCCTGTCGGGTCACAGGCGCATACATTTCCGGAACGCCGCCAAACAGCGTGACAAAAAATTGCAGAAGCCCGGTAGATTCGTTCGGCATTGCTATCGGGATGAAACAGCACTCAATAGAAACATCCTTTTTCACCTTGCCCATTGCCCGGTTTTCGCACCGCAAAAGCAACGGATTTTCCTCCCCCTGCCGCAGCAGCTCCGCATGAAAACCGTTCTGGTTCAGAACATCAGCCATGCAGCCTAAAATACGTTCCTGCATCTCTCTTTCCATGTCAAGTTCCTCACTTTACACCAATATCATTTCGGAAGTGCGCATTTTCAAAGGAAATGCGGTGCACATCGCCATATGCCTTTTGAATCGCCTCATCCAGTGTCGGCGCAACCGCAGTCACACCCAGCACACGGCCGCCGCTGGTAACAGTCATCCCATCCTGTAAAGCCGTCCCTGCGTGGAAAACAAAGGAATCCTTTACCTGGTCAAGCCCACTGATTACCTTTCCCTTTGTGTAATTTTTCGGGTAACCGCCAGACGCCATCACAACACAACATGCAGCATCCGGCTTCCAACGGATCTCTATTTCATCCAGGCGCTTGTCAATCACTGCATCAAAAATCTCGTAGAGATCACTGTCCAGCCGGGACAGGACTGCCTGGGTTTCCGGGTCGCCAAACCGTGCGTTATACTCGATCACCCGGGGACCCTGCTCCGTCAGCATCAGCCCAAAATAAAGTACCCCCTGGAAAGGCCGGCCTTCCTTTGCCATTGCGTCAATTGTAGGCTTGAAAATCTGCTCCATGCATTGTTCTGCAATCGCATCCGTATAGAACCGTGAAGGTGAAAACGCACCCATTCCGCCGGTGTTGGGGCCCTCGTCGTGGTCGTAAGCACGTTTATGATCCTGTGCAGAGGGCATGGTTTTCAGGGTTTTTCCGTCTGTAAAGGCCAGCACAGAAACCTCAGGCCCAGTCAAATACTGCTCAATAACAACACGGGCACCCGCCTTGCCAAAGCTGCCGCCATCAATAGCATCCTGCACGGCTGAAATT
Organism: uncultured Clostridia bacterium; assembly: GCA_910589115.1. Taxonomy (GTDB): domain Bacteria; phylum Bacillota; class Clostridia; order Oscillospirales; family Butyricicoccaceae; genus QXXE01. The sequence continues at coordinate 184,413 of CAJUSB010000001.1, forward strand.
GCTTCTTCCTCCGTCATAGCGACAGTGACGCCCTTTCCGAGTGCCAGCCCGTCCGCTTTAATTACAATCGGAGTTCCCTTTTGCCTGATGTATTCTGCCGCAGCATCGGAATCCTCAAAAACCGCATAATCTGCTGTCGGAATGCCATATTTTTTCATCAATTCCTTGGCGAATGACTTTGAGCTTTCAATCACAGCCGCGTTTGCTTTCGGCCCAAAGGCCCGCACGCCGGCAGCTTCCAGTGCATCTACCAGCCCCATTGCCAGCGGGTCGTCAGGGGCAACCATTACCAGATCGGGCTGATGCTGTTTTGCAAATGCAGTGATGCCGTCAATATCCGTTGCGCCGATTGGTACACATTCGGCGACAGAAGCAATGCCCCCATTGCCGGGTGCACACCAAATATGGTCTACCCGCGGACTCTTGACCAAAGTGGTGCAAATCGCGTGCTCCCGTCCGCCAGAGCCAATTACTAACACTTTCATTGGAAAACCTCCTGAAATGTCCTTGGAAATGATTCAAAAATGATTTGAGCCAATGGCGGCAAAGGTAATGCCATCCTCACAAATACTGTTCTCATGGCTGCATGATTTCCGGCAAACAGGGAGATTCCCGCACCGTTTCCCCAAAAGAGTGAGTGCGGGCACTGTCCCCTATATCCTCATCAATGATGGAAAAGCCGCGCGCCTGTAAAGGCCATGACCATGCCATACTTATTTGCCGTTTCGATCACATTGTCGTCACGGATGGAACCGCCAGGCTGGACAATAAACTGTACGCCGGATTTACGTGCGCGTTCTACATTGTCCCCGAACGGGAAAAATGCGTCAGAACCAACGGTAACGCCAGTCTGTTTCGCAATCCAGACCTTTTTTTCCTCTGCTGTCAGCGGGGCCGGACGCATTTTGAATACTGCCTGCCATGCGCCATCTGCCAGTACATCCTCATATTCCTCTGAAATATAAACATCAATGGCATTGTCACGGTCGGCACGCCGGATATTGTCCACGAATTGCAGGCCCATTACCTTCGGATGCTGCCGCAGGAACCAGTTATCTGCCTTCTGCCCTGCCAGGCGCGTACAATGGATTCGGCTCTGCTGCCCTGCGCCGACACCGATGGTTTGTCCATTTTTTACATAGCAAACGGAGTTTGACTGCGTGTATTTCAGTGCAATCAGTGACACAATCATATCCAATTTAGCAGATTCCGGCAGATCCTTGTTTACGGTTACAATATTATCCAGCATCTTTTCATCAATCCGGAGGTCATTATGCCCCTGCTCAAAGGTGATGCCAAAAATATCGCGCTGTTCTATAGGTGCAGGCACATAATCCGGGTCAATCTGAATAATATTATAGCCGCCTTTACGCTTGGTTTTCAGAATCGAAAGCGCCTCTTCGGTGTAGGACGGTGCAATGATCCCATCAGAAACCTCTGTTGACAGCAGTCTGGCAACATCAGCATCACATTCATCCGACAATGCAACCCAGTCACCATAGGAGCACAGGCGGTCGGCGCCGCGTGCACGTACATAAGCACAGGCAATACTCGAAAGCGGCTCCTTTGTATCTGTAAAGTACATTGCCTTGTCAGCTTCGCTTAACGGATAGCCCAATGCCGCCCCCGCCGGTGAAACATGCTTGAAGGAAGCAGCACTCGCCCAGCCGGTCGCCTCTTTCAGCTCGCGTACCAGCTGCCAGGAATTAAATGCATCCATAAAATTGATATAGCCCGGCTTGCCGTTCAGTACGGTGATCGGCAGTTCACCCTCCCTCATAAAAATGCGCGAAGGTTTCTGATTCGGGTTACAGCCGTATTTCAGTTCCAATTCGGTCATAATCTCGCTCCTTTCAGGCGTGTTTGTTGATGATGACTTCATCCAGGCTACCGTCCCTTAAATCGGTATAGCAGACATAAAGCGCCACCTTATTTTCCTCATTCAGGCTGTTCCAAAGCAGCGCTGCAAGGGTTTCTGCATCAGGTGCATCGCAGGCAACCAAACGCGGCTCCCCTTCAAATGAAGGCAGCGGCTCCTGATTCGCCTGATATGTGTGGATAAAATGCCCTGTCCCGGCTGGCGGGTTATCATATTCAAAGAAGCAGCGGTGATTGCAGGAAGGGTCTCCATTGGCTGATTTCAGGATGGACAGCTTATAGCTCCCGTCCTTCATCTGCACGCCTGAAATTCTGGGCGTATAGTTCGGCGGGTCGGGCTCAAAGCAGCGCGACCGGAGTGCACACACATAACATTCTCCCTTTGCCAGGAAGTCACGTATCGTATCGGTCTGGTCACCGTTGGTTACGATCATGCAGTTTTCCGTCCGGCGTACCGGATGATAGATAATCAGCGAAGGGTCGGTCATCTTTGTTTCATCAAAGGCACGGGTACGGATGCCGTCATCTGTTTTTTCAAATATACGGTTTCGGCTGTTCTCGCTGCGTCCCATGATGAAATAGGCAGCGATCGCCTTATCTGCATCCTTTGAGCGCCCCAGCAAAATCCCCCGCCCCGGATATTCGTGCCCGGACAGGATATCCTCCATGCGTTGTAATTTCATACGATATTCCTTTCACAGTTCCTTATATTCGCCATATTCACTGGAAACTCAGTCCAATATGCGTACAGTTCCGCCGCTGATTTGCAGCTTGCCCTCGCAGAACAGGGATACCGCACGCGGCAGCAGCTTCCATTCTGCCTCCTGCATGACCCGTTTTTGAAGGCGTTCGGGCGTATCCCCCGGCAGGATCTCGACCGCTTTTTGCAGGATTATGGCCCCGCCGTCCACCACCTCGGAGACAAAATGGACGGTTGCGCCGGTCACCTTAACGCCTTTTGTGAGCGCGGCTTCATGTACGCGCAGCCCGTAGAATCCGGGGCCGCAGAACGAAGGGATTAGAGAAGGGTGAATGTTAATAATACGGCCTTCAAAGCGGCGGCAGAAATCCGGCGGGAGAACGGTCATAAACCCGGCAAGAACGACCAGGCCTATGCCAAGCTGTCCGAGCATTTCAGCAAGCGCCGCCCCGTAAGCATCGGTCGAAGCGTAGTCGCGGCGGCACAGTACATAGCTTGGGATAAACGCACGGTTTGCACGTTTGAGGGCATATGCATCCGCATTCGATGAAATCACTGCTGAAAGCTCTCCGTTTTTTAGCTCCCCGCGACGTTCCGCATCAATCAGCGCCTGTAGATTGGTTCCGCCGCCTGAAACCATGACTGCGATTTTTACCATGTGAATCGTTCCTTTTATCCGTAATTCATTCGTCCGGCTGCTTAGTGCAGCACAATGCCCTTTTCACCTGCCCTGCACACACCAATCACATAACCGGTTTCGCCTGCCGACGAAATTGCATCCAATGCCTTATCGGCATCCTCCTTTGTCACCGCAACGACCAGACCGGCTCCCATATTAAAGGTGTTGTACATATCCCGCTCCGGGATTTTGCCGGTTTTTGCAATCAGGTCAAAAATAGGAGGAACCGGGACCGCAGCTTTTTCAATGTCAGCGCAAATCCCCTCGCCCAGCATACGCGGGATATTTTCGTAAAATCCGCCACCGGTAATATGGCTGATTGCCTTAACATCACAGCAGGCAATCATTTTTTGAATCGTCTTGACATAGATCTTAGTTGGAGTGAGCAGCTCTTCCCCGAGCGTTTTCCCAAACGCGTCAATGTATTTGCGGACTGATTTTTCATTGATTCCCAGTGTTTTGCGCACCAGGGAATACCCGTTGGAGTGTACGCCGGAGGATGCTACGCCGATCAGCACATCACCCGGCGTTAAACGTGAGCCGTCAATCATTTTTTCTTTATCAACAATGCCGACCGAAAAACCCGCTACATCATATTCATTTTCCGGATAGAAGCCCGGCATTTCAGCCGTTTCGCCGCCGATCAGGGCACATCCTGCCTGACGGCAGCCCTCTGCAATGCCCTTGACGATGTTTGCGACCTTTTCCGGATAATTCCTGCCTACCGCAATATAATCCAAGAAAAACATTGGGGATGCGCCGGAGCAGGCAATATCATTCACACACATTGCAACTGCATCAATGCCGATGGTGTCATGCTTGTCCATTAAAAAAGCCAATTTGAGCTTGGTTCCTACACCATCCGTGCCGGAAACCAGGACCGGTTCCTTCATCCCCTCAAACGAAGGCTTGAACAGCCCGCCAAAGCCGCCCAGCGAACCGATTACGCCTTTGGTAAAGGTTGACTCCACATGAGGCTTCATCAGTTTGACAGCCTCATATCCCGCAGTCACATCAACGCCTGCGGCCTTGTAGCTTTCAGAACGGCTTTCTGTCATAATTCAATACTCACTTTCAAATATATTTTTGATTATCGAACAGGCCCTAGGGCATATTCCACATACACCGTATTGCCGTCAAAGGGGGAGTTATACTCACTGCGGAAAGACTTGCCGCAGCCCTGCTTCGGCCCTCATCCCGCCCGCAGGCGATGGAAGGGAGTCCAGAGGGACGAGTCCCTCTGGCGCCGTCTGCGCAAGACCGCCCGCCGCGCAGGCGGATAAAACGGCAATCTCCAGCGCTCACGAGTATAAACCGATTTTTTCCCCGTCACGCGCCTGTCCGGCAGGCTTTTATTCCTTCCCGTTCCAGCAGTAAGTGCAGACCTTGGAACGGTCAAGCCCGATTGCTTCCAGCAGTCCGTCCAGCGTCTGGTAACCGAGCGAACTGAACCCAAATTCCTCACAGATTGAGCGGAGCATACACTGGCCGCGTTCGGTGTTTGCGTCTGCATATTCTTCCAGATGCTGCTGGCCTTCATCGCCCTCCAGCTTCTGCACCGTTTTCCGCGCCAGAAGTTCCATTTCCGAATTGCTGGAAGAAAAATTGAGATATTTGCAGCCGTACATAATAGGCGGACAGGCCGAACGCATATGCACCTCTTTTGCACCGCTTTCGTACAGGAATTCAACCGTTTCACGCAGCTGCGTGCCACGTACAATCGAATCATCCACAAAGAGCAGCTTTTGCCCCTCAATCAGTTCGGGGACAGGGATCTGTTTCATCTTTGCCACCTGATTGCGGATATCCTGGTTGGTCGGCATGAAGGAACGCGGCCAAGTTGGTGTGTATTTGATAAACGGGCGCGCAAATGGGATATTCCCCGCATTTGCATAACCGATTGCATGAGGGATGCCGGAATCCGGCACACCGGCAACATAATTCACATCCTGTGCAAGTCCCCGCTCCTGGTCGATCTTTGCAAGCAGCTCGCCGTTACGGTAGCGCATCACTTCCACATTCCGGCCCTCATAATTGGAATTCGGATAGCCGTAATAGGTCCACAGGAAAGAGCATATCCGCATATCTTCCCCGGGAGGCGACAAGGTTTCAAAGCCGTCTGCCGTCACTTTCACGATTTCCCGAGGCCCGAGCTCGTAGGAATCAACATAGCCGAGTTTGTGATAGGCAAATGATTCAAAGGATACGCAGCAGCCTTCCGCACTCTGTCCAATCAGTACCGGAAGCCGTCCCAGGCGGTCACGCGCCGCAATGATCGCATCCGGCGTCAATACCAGGATTGTTGCCGAACCGTCGATTTCTTCCTGTGCATGAAGGATGCCGGAAACCAGATCCGGCTTTTCATTGATCAGTGCTGCAATCAGTTCGGTCTGATTGACCTTGCCGGAGCTCATTGCCATAAACTGGTGCCCGTGATCGGAAAAGTAGCGTGAAACCAGTTCCTCCGCGTTGTTCACAATGCCAACGGTTGTCAATGCATACAGGCCGATATGCGAACGCACCAGCAGCGGCTGCGGGTCGGTATCGCTAATACAGCCGATTCCGCTGTTCCCGTGAAAATCCCGCAGATCATGTTCAAATTTCGTGCGGAAGGGAGTATTTTCAATGTTGTGTATCTGACGCTGGAATCCGGTTTGATGATCGTATATAATCATGCCGCCGCGCCGTGTACCGAGGTGTGAGTGATAATCGACCCCGAAAAAGATGTCTAAAACGCAGTCCCGTTTGGAAATTGCGCCAAAAAAGCCGCCCATAGGCCCTCCTTAGTTTTCCTTTTTTCCGTAATCCATATGACCTGTTCAGCGCACGGCTGTGCTGTGCGCTGAACAGGCGGTGTTACCGCTTCATTTACCCAGCAGACGGCGGGACATTTCCTGATACGCGCCCTCTACATTGCCAAGGTCGCGGCGGAAACGGTCCTTATCGAGCTTTTCGCCGGTCTTTACGTCCCAGAACCGGCAGGTATCCGGCGAGATCTCATCGGCCAGTACAATCGTGCCATCAGACAGCTTGCCAAACTCCAGTTTGAAATCTACCAGCGTAATACCGCATTCCAGCAACGTCTTTTTCAGGAAATCGTTGACTGCAAAAGCATATTTCTTGATCAGTTCGATTTCTTCCCAGGTTGCGAGCTTGAGCGCGACCGCATGATAGTCGTTTATCAACGGGTCGCCAAGCGCGTCATCCTTATAAGAAAACTCAATCGTAGGCTGCTCGAATGCAATGCCTTCCTCTACACCGTAGCGCTTTGAAAAGGAACCGGCGGAAAGATTGCGGATAATTACCTCAAGCGGGACAATCGAAACTTTTTTTACAGCGGTTTCACGCTCAGAAAGTTCCTCTACATAATGCGTTGGTATGCCGGACGCTTCCAGCTTCCGCATCAGGTGATTAGTCATTTGGTTATTGATGACGCCTTTGCCGGTGATAGTGCCCTTTTTTTCACCGTTAAATGCTGTAGCATCGTCCTTATAATCAACAATGACAACCTGCGGGTCATCGGTCGCAAAAACCTTCTTTGCCTTGCCCTCATAAAGCTGTTCTTTTTTAACCATAGCCTTGTCCTCCTCTATATTGAAAGCATTTTCAAACCGCTCTATTTTGAACCAAACAGCCGCTCCCCTAATCTGAAAACCGCGCGCGCACTGCCTCATCCTTCGCAGAAACTTCCGCTGCCAGCTCTGACTTGAAAGCCGCAAGCCTGTCCGTCAGCGCCGGATCGGAAATTGCCAGTATCTGCGCCGCAAGGATTGCAGCATTATCCGCGCCATCAATCGCTACAGATGCAACCGGAATGCCCTTTGGCATTTGAACAATGGAGAGCAGGCTGTCCATGCCGCCCATGACCGAGGTCCCCATCGGCACGCCGATCACCGGAAGGGTCGTGTAAGCGGCCAGCACGCCGCCCAGATGGGCTGCCTTCCCAGCCGCCGCGATAATCACGCCAAAGCCGTCTGCCGCTGCGTTTTTCGCAAGCTGCTCGGCTGCTGCCGGGGTGCGGTGCGCCGAAATAATGCGTACCTCAAACGGGATCTCAAAGGAACGCAGACGGTTCACGCACGCTTCCATGACTTTCAAATCGCTGTCAGAACCCATTACAATGCATACTTTTTTCATGCTGTTTCCTCCTGCCAAAAAATAAGGCAGGACGCAAGGACGTCCTGCTCTGTGCACTTTAGGGTACAAAAATGCCTGCAAAAATCCCGTAACAGGATTCTGCCGCCATATATTTTCGCTTGTGCGCAGGCAGACAGACTAATGCCAGCTTGTTCTGTTCCACTGGAACCGCCTCCCTTTCCTGCTTCAAAAAAATATGACTCCAGTCTAAAATTACATCTCTATTTTAGCTGTTTTAGGAATCAGTTTCAAGTGCTTCTGCACGCTTTTCTCAAAATCGTACAAATGAACAAACTGCCGCGTTAATTTTCGGAAATTGTCGTAGCTTCTGCCAGCAGACGGTCAGCTTTCATTGAGGATTTTTCGTGCATACAGCGTTTGCTCCATCTGGCGGACCCGCTCACTCCAGGAACAGGCCTTGCCATAGGCAAGACGTTTTTCCGCCTTTTCGGGATCATTCTCGGCAGCGGCCTCCCTGCATTTTTCCAGAAAACCGGTTTGGCTGTCGACGATATAGACTACGTCGGAAAAATCAGAGACCTGAAGCGGCTCACGGGTCGAAACAATCGGTTTCCCTGTCGCAAGGTATTCATAGAATTTCAATGGGGAAACATCCTTGGAGAGCGCACCCGCTCGGAAAACATTCAGGCATACATCAAACTGTGCAATATATGCGGGCAGTTCAGGCTGCGGGACGAGGCCGTGAAAAATAATATTCGGATATTTTTTCAAATGGTCGAGGTTCACGCCGGGCAGTGTGCGGCCAATCAGGAATATCGTGGCGTTCGGCTGCGCCTTTGCCAATGCTTCAATCAGGGCATAGTCGATGCACTCCTGAAGCATTCCCACAAAACCGTAAATGGGATGCGGCAGTGTTTTCATTTCCTTCGGGCATGGAAGGCTTTCCTTTTCGGTCTGCACGCGTGAAAATACTTCATAGGCTGCGCCGTTCGGAATCATTTGCGCATTTGCATTGTACTTTTGCAGCGTTTCATGTAGGCCGATTGCTGTTGAAAAGACCATATCCGCGTGGCCTGCCAGCTCACGTTCCATACCGTCAACCACACCGGCATCAATATGCCCTTTGTATGCAGAATGCCGGTCAACGCAGTCATAAACCAGCTTCTGATGTGGGATATGCTGCACGATATCACAGGCAGACGGAGAATAGCACCAGAGGATGGTATCTGCACCGAAACCGTGCTCCTGCATTTTTTTCTTGATAAAGGCGGCCTGCCGCTTCTGGTTCAAATGGTTGACCCACCGGTGTTGATTATAAAACGGCAGGACAGGCGGCAGCTGATAAACGGTCAGATTCTCCTGTGGCCTATCCGCCTTTTCCCAGCGTGCAAACAGACGCTTTGTGCAACGCTTGTCCTTAATGGGCGCAATATAAGATACAGGCGGGTCAAAATAAAGGATATCTGCATTGCGCAGACGTGTCATCACATTTTGCTTACGTGTCGGCAGCGGGTGAAAATTGGTCGTTGACAGGCAAACAATCTTATTTTTCACGTTGGGCAGCCCCCTTTCCATATTTTGCGGCAATCTGGTGCAGCAGTTCCTGCGCCCCCTTGGAATTCTGGCTCTCGCGTTCGGTAAGCAGCTTTGCCATACGCTGCACGCGTGCATCAAGCGCACCGGAAACGCATTCGTCAATCAGAGGGCAGATTTTTTCCCTTGTTGCTTCTGACAGTGGGATACAGGTTCGGCTGCCGATAAATTCCAGAAAGCCGTCAACCTTTGGGTCATATGACAGTCCAATCACCGGTACGCCCTGCCCGGCTGAAAACATCAGGGAATGCAGGCGGATACCAACGACTGCTTTCATCCGCGCAAGAATCCCAATCGTAACTTCAATCGGCTGGCGGGTTGTAATCAGGTAATGCGGGCAGCGGAGCAGCGCGGCAACACGTTCGGCGGGTATTAAATCGCTGGAGAATTCAATGGGCACAAAAACCGGTATCAGGCCATGCTGCTCATAAGCATAGTTTGCTGCGGCTGCAATTTCGCCAATAACGGCATCCAGCCCTCTCCAGCTGCGCAGGCCAAAACCAATATACTGTCCGTCTGCGGGAATGCCACAGCTCTCCATAGCCAGGTCGGTAACCTCTCTGGAGGCGGGTGTAAGGATGATTGTAGGGTCGGCAGACCCACGGACAACGGGTTTGGTAATACACATCCGTTCAAGCTCCCCTTGTGAAAGGTCATCCCGCAGGGTAATCAGGTCTACCGACTGGTTGAGTACCTTTGTGGTACGTTTCCGGTTATAGGGGCGCTCGATCGGACCAATGCCGCAGCCATACATCATGACTGCGCAGCCCAGACGTTTGGCAGCACTGAGGGTATAGAGATAATATTGCAAACTCCGTGTCGAGGTCACATCCTGCATCAGGTTCCCGCCGCCGTTGATATACAGCGCGGCCTGACGGAAGCGGCGCAGCACTGCCGGAAAATTAAAGGTATAAATCGCGCCAGTACGGTAAACGAGACGGGTTTCCTTCGGGCGGCGGGACATGACCCAAATTGGACGGTCGCGGTCAAGGGCGCGCATTTCCTGAACGATTGCTTTCAGGATAGCGTCGTCACCGGCATTCCCTTTGCCGTAGGCACCACAGATGACAATGCCGTCCTTTGCTGAGACCGGCCGGCGGAAACGTTCTATGATACGGGTATAGTTTTCTTCCTGGCGGCGGCACATATGCTCCATTGAAAATTCACGGGATGCCTTTTCCAACAGACGTGCAGCGAACTGGTGCCGCATTTCATCATCATTTGCCAGCCGCACAAGATATTTTGCCAGTTGTTCCACATCCCGCGGCTGATAAATGTAGCCATTTTCCCCGGTGTCAATCAGCTCGCTCATACCGCCTACGTCTGAGCAGATAGCCGCACACCCTTCTCGGATTCCCTCAAGAACGGAATATGGAAAGGTTTCGGAGAGGGACGACAATACGGTCAAATCCATTGCTGCATAAAAGCGGTCAATCGGGTTGACCCATCCGCAGAAGACAACACGGCTTTCAATACCGAGCGAATGCGCTAGCTTTTTCAGCATTTCGCCGTCTTCGCCTTCACCGGCAATGAACAGGCGCAGCTGCGGCGCTTCGCGGAGCGCAATTTGCAGGGCACGCAGCAGAGTGCCGATATCCTTAACAGCGGTCAGGCGTGCTGCAATCCCGCATAGGATATCTTTTTCGTCGATTTCTATGCCCCATTTTTCGCGGCAGTATGCTGCGCGGTCGAAATTGGTCACTTTTTCTGAAAAATCCATGCCATTATAAATGACGAACAGCCTTTCCGGATTAAACCCGCGCCGGATCAATGTCTGTGCCATACGGTCAGCGACGGGCTGATAATAATCCAGAAATCGCAGTGCGATTGCATTCATATTGCCCAGCGTATGCTGCTTGAGCGGCGCCCCCAAATAATCCAGTTTATAATCGGAATGGACCGTTGTGACAATCGGTATCCGGCGCTTAGCACGGATCAGCGCACCCATCAGGTTAGCGCGGGAACCGTGGCAGTGGATCACATCGGGATGAAACTGATCCACCAGCGCCAGCAACTGCTGACGCACCCTGACAAGGTTAATGGTCGGCAATACCTCCACGCGGATGCCCTCTTCTTTAGCCTCTTCGGCAAACGGGCCTTCACGAAAGCTGACGAGCATGACCTCGTGGCGCTCCCCGAGCGCTTTTACCAGCGACATAATATGTGTTTTTGCACCGCCGACATCGCCGCCGCCCATCAGCTGCATAATTCTCATAACGTCCCTCCAAAACACAAGAATACAGTTTATTATAAACCCATTTACCGGATTTGCAAAGCCCTTTTTTCTATTTCTTTTTTGGTGGTGCTCAGCTATCGTTTTGCCCGGGACGCTGCCCCGGACCCCGCGCCTATGCGGCGGGCACCAGAGGGACACAGCCCCCTCTGGACTCCCTTTTTTCGCCTGCGGGCGGGACGGGGGATTTGGAAAATTTATTGCATATGGCAATGACCGGCCCGCCATAAGGACAGCGGGCCGGTCAGTTATCTGCTCATATTTGGGATTTTTAAGCGAATAGATTTTATGGTTAAAGCAGGTAGTTATTATCCTGATCGGCTACGTGCAAAGTTGCCAGCGTATACGTTGCGTATCCCTCTGCGACAAGCGGCTCTAACTGGCACAGTGCTTCGGCCTCCTCGTAATTGTTTGTTTTGAATATAACCATGCCTGCCATACCCGGATATCCATTAAACGGTCCGCAAAGCTCGATTTTCTGCTCGGCATCCAGTTTTCTCAGATTTTCTACATGTCTTTCAATCACTGCTTTCGTTACTTTGTTATATGACTTTCCCTTTTTTATCATCATCACATACAAACACTTTTCCATGTTCTCATCTCCTGTTTTTTATCCGCATTTTTTGGTGCTTATCAGAGTGCAAAATATATTATTTTTAATCATATATTTTAGCAATTTCAGAAACACGTTCTCTCATCATAATTCTGGCTGCTTCCGGTTCAAGAATTTCAACATATTTACCAAAGGATAAAAGATAGTGAAAAGTCCAGTTATTTAATTCATATGGAACGGAAACATAATAATTGCCGTCGTCACGCTGGAAAATCTGCTCTTCTTGAAATTCATCAAACAGCCTGTGTGCAATTTCCGGTGAAAACCTCAACTTCAGAAGCGGAATATGACATTCCTCTCTGCATCCGTCTGTCAATGAATAATCCGAAGGAAGGACACGGTCAAAAACCTCGGGTAAAATTTGCAGGTGCTTTATCCTGGACAGGCGGAAAATCCGGATTTCCCTTTTACATCTGCAATATCCAACGATATACCAGGCATGGGATTTGAAAACCAAACGCAATGGCTCAATCATACGGCTTGATTTTTTTAATTCGGAATTAAAGTAGTGAAATGTTATCACGTGCCGGTTAAGAATTGCATATTGCAGATCTGTAATCTTTATTTTTTCTTTGTCATCACTCCCCCAATATGAAAAATCCACTTCAAGCCATTTGGGTTCCATTGCATTTCTGAAAACAGCACCGATTTTGCTCAATGTCATTTCAGCATTTGGATAGCTAGCGGCTTGCAGTATTTGCAGCCCCTGAAAAACGTTTTGCTGTTCCTCCCGGGACAATAAGGATTTATCTATCGTATACCCATCTATTAGAGAAATTCCTCCGCCGGTCCCTTTTGTAGACAATATAGGTATTCCGGCGATTGTCAGCGTGTTGATATCCCGATATATCGTCCTTGTCGATACCTGAAAAACACGGGACAATTCTTTGGCTGTTACGTGCCCGTGATTGACAATGTAAAAAACCAGTTGGACCAAACGCTCAATTTGCATGTAATAGACACCCCTTATGCTGCAATAAAATAATATCACATTTAATATGACATATAGCTGTCGCATTCCAAATTTATTTTGAATAGAAACGCACATTGCAGCAAGCTCTTCCATTATTATGATCTGCTCATTTACTGATAATCACAGCGGGTATCACTTTTTTAATTCTGTTGAACTCTTTATGTGATTTTTGCTGCTGCTTCAATTATAGAACAAAGACCAACCTTTTCCAGGGCTGGTCTTTCTTTTTTGGAATCGTCTCTCAGAACCTGTTTTGTTTCTCTCCAAACGATGCGCAGCAGTTATTTTTCAGTATTTTGACAGATACAATACAGGTTCTTTATAATGAGACCTCTCTCTTTTTGAAAACTAATCGGTAAAACGGAAAAGTTCCTCCACAGTGCACTCAAAAACGGCCGCAATATCCATTGCCAGACGCAGAGAAGGATTATATTTCCCGTTTTCAAGATTTCCAATCGTTTCCCGCCGGACGCCGACAAGTTTTGCCAGCTCTTCCTGACGCATCCCGGTTTTGGCACGGTATTCTTTCATCTTGGTCTGTAACCCCATCAGCGTGCCCCCCGCTCATCCCGAAGTTCATTCACCGCCATGATTCCGGAAAATGCAATAACAGAGGCTGCAAAGCTAAGTGCAAAAACGGCAGGCACCCATTCTCTCTGTCCGGCGAGCACGGTCGTGCAGACTCCGAGGGCAACCGCTGCAATCAAAGTGAAAAAGCCTGTACTTGCCGCCCGGCGCACCATTGCACAGAACATTTCATCTGGAATGACCGTAAAATAATAAAAATACGCAAAGAACCCAAAAAATCCATAATATCCACTCTCCCCTGTGAAAAATCCTAGCAGCCCAAGCGCTCCAAGGAAACCCAAAAAGCCCAATTTGTTAATCATAATAACGCCTCCTGTATGTGATGTGTTTCGCACTGTGTGTTATAAATATACCACTTTATTTGGGAGCTGTCAAGGGGGCAATTACAAATTATCCTAAAATTCATAAATTCTCTCGAATTTCATGCAGAGGCAGTCGTACATCTAACCTAAAAAAGCCCGCCAATCGGCGAGCTTTTTTCAGATATAACGAACTTTTCAGATCCTCCCAATTTTCTTTTGTGTTCTCACCGCCTTAGCTCTCGTTTTCAGTGTATAATACACTATGGATCTAATTGTGCAGATTATGCCTTAGCCTTATGCGCAGTGATAATTGTATAGCTATGGGCGTTCACAGTTATTTTATAACCACCTACAGTTACATACCAATTTTTCCCAGCCATCTCAATTTTAGCAGTTTCGTCCAAAATCTGAACCCTGCTCCATTGGACAACATCATCCGTTTCGAGTTGGCAATTCCTTTTTATTCGCTCTGTGCCCATTTCTGTTGTATGAAGTTTATCAATGTTTTCAATCAAATGATTCATTTAATATCACCGCACGTCAAAATCATTTCTTAGTACAATTATAATGTTATATATTCATCCACTGTATTTACTAGGACTTCAGATTCAATCAGCGTCTTTTCAACCGTGCTGTAATTGCCTGCAATTCCGGCTTTCCCTCTCCAGTGCCAATGATACAGGCAGCATATACGGATGCACCACACAAAACCGCAGCCGCCAGCCGAACCAAATTCCCGACCGGCAAACGTGTGCAGCCAAAGGCCGCCGCACCACACAGCAGTGCGGAACCAAAAATTTTTACCAATGACTTTGCGGGAACGTGAAACAGAAAACGGCTCCGTACACGGAATACGGTAATCAGAAAATAACTTATAAATGCAATAACCGACCCCAGCGCAGCCGCCAGATACCCCGCCGTCCGAATCAGGATCAATGATGCGACAATTTTAATAACGGCTGCTATGGCACTGTTTTGCAAAATAGCAGTTGTAGACTGTTCAAGCTCATAGGCTTTATTTGCATACTCGGTCAGGCCCATAAACAGCATTGCACAGGAAGTGAAAATAATCACAGGATACCCTGCCTCATATCCATCCGCAAAAATGAAATCCGATAAAGTGTAAGAGACGGCTGACAGCCCCAAAACAGCCGGAGCCGCAATCAGCAGGTACAGCCGCACGCCACTGTCAAGCAGCGGTTTTGCAAGTGCCTGTCCCCCTTCCCGCCACGCACGCAGAGCGTTTGGGTAAACGCCGCGCATAATACCAACCGAAAGCATCGTAAAAATACTATTTGCAATAGAATTATTATTACTATAGACGGCAAAAACCGCATCCCCATAAATTCCATTGACCAGAATCCGGTCAATCTGATTCAGCAGTGCGACAGAAATCGACACTCCCATCAGTGGCACGCCATATTTCAGGAATTTTTGAAGCAGCTCCCGTGAGAAATACCGGAACCGGACCACCTTGGGAAAAGAAAGAACCAGCGCCGCCCCAATCCCTGCAACGCCATCCGCCGCCGTTGCCGCGATTACCGCAGGCACGGGGGACGGGAAATCGGTCGCACCGCCAACCATCACATAGGCAACGCCCAGCTTCAGCAGCGCGGAAAGCAATGAAAATGCAACCGATGCACCAATACGTCCCAGCTGAACCAGCGCTGCATTCAGTATCTGGAAGCAGGTGTAACTCATGAACATGAAAATCGCAAGGAAATAGGCATTCTTGCCCGTCACCAGTGCTGTGATGACATACCCGGCTGAAACGAGCGCACCAATCAGCAAATACACGGTAGACACTGTAGAAAAAAGTTTTTCGCCTCGGTCTGTGCGATATTCCTCCGCTACATAACGGGTTGCGGCGTTTGCCATCCATCCGGCCAGGATCAGATAACATAGCTGAATTGTTAGGTTAATCGAATTAAAGAATCCGTTGGCTTCCTTCAAAAATATATGCGAATAGAGTGAGCTGACCAACATCAGCAACAGCCCCTCCGCAATCTTTGCGGGCAAAAAAAGCATGGCATCCCGCGTCATGGTATTTTTCTGTGGCACTTTGATTGACCTCTTGTGAACTGGCATTTTCTATTAGTGTACCATATCCATCTGAAAAATGCAATTTGCTGCTATAAATTTTACAAGTATTTTTTCATATATCGGAAAAAACGAGGCAGTCCCGAAGGACTGCCCCGCGATATCCGTTGATTCTGTTAGTGCTTGCTTTGCATCTTGCAAAACAGGTTTTTAGTCCTCGATTTCGAGATAATCCGCCAGATCCTTGAGCAGATCGGTCGCATCCACATCGTCCTCAACAACAAGGCTCAGCGGCTCGTTCAAGGACAGCAGGAACATGCCAAGCAGACTCTTTGCATCCACCATGCCGCTCTTGCCGTGGATCCAAATATCATACCCATAGCGGGTTACAATGCGGTTGATCTTCTGAATATCATCGGTATTTTTTACCTTAATTGCTCTGGTCATAGTCAATGTACCTCCAGTTCGTTATGTACTTATTTTCGGTTTGATGCTTTGCTTTGTATGTTTCCATTATACCATGCCTTTCCAAAAAGAAAAGCCCTAATTTTATGTTTTTTGAATTTTCAGCGTTTTTATGCAAGCCTACAAATTTCACTCTATTTTTTAGTGCTTTTTAACGAAATCAAATTGTTCATTTTGTTAAATATGACGATATACTGCCTTGCTTTTCGACCTACATCCAGATATTTTTCACCCACTGGCATTGTTCCCTGCTTGGCCACTCTTTGCAGCGGCCCCAAATAGCAGGATACGGAATCCCCCTCCCCTAAAAAAGATTGACGGAAATGAAAAGTTTATCTTGACCCCGGCGCTTTTAACTGCTAAAATGTAAAACTGTAGGCGGGAAAATCCCCCCTCCTGCGAATCGTTTCATTAAAAGGAAGGTTTTTACAATGAGAAAGAAAATTCTTGCGCTTCTGCTGGCCGGGCTCATGGTGATGAGCATGGCAGCCTGCGGCGGCAATGACAGCGGCAATGCAAACGATGGCAGCACAGGCAGCAATACCCCTGCGGCTGACAACGGCTCATCCGCCGCTGATGACAGCACCTCGGATACGGCAACCGGCTCCTATACCATTGGTATTTGCCAGCTGATGGAGCACGAGGCACTGGATGCAGCAACCAAAGGCTTCCAGGATGCCCTGACAGATGCTCTTGGAGACAGCATTACCTATGAATATCAGAATGCACAGGGAGATGCTGCTACCTGCGCAACCATTATCAACGGCTTTGTATCCGGCGGCGTTGATTTGATCCTTGCGAATGCAACCCCGGCACTCCAGGCTGCGGCAGCAGGTACAAGCGAAATCCCGATCCTTGGTACCTCCGTAACAGAATACGGCGTCGCGCTGAGCATTGATGACTTTGATGGCACAGTCGGCGGCAATATCTCGGGCACCTCCGACCTGGCTCCCCTTGCGGAACAGGCTGCTATGATTAAGGAATGGCTGCCGGACGTACAGAATATTGGCCTGTTGTACTGCTCCGCCGAGCAGAACTCACAGTATCAGGTAGACGTTGTCAAGGCCGAGCTGGAAAAATTGGGCTGCAAGGCTACCTTGTATGCGTTCTCCGATTCTAATGATCTTTCTGCCGTCTGCACGACTGCTGCAAGCGAAAACGAGGTCCTTTATGTACCGACTGACAATACCGCCGCCAATAATACCGGCATTATTGACAACATCTGCCGTCCTGCAAAGGTTCCGGTTTTCTGCGGTGAAGAAGGCATTGCACGCGGCTGCGGCGTTGCGACCCTGTCCATCAGCTACTATGACCTTGGCCGGACCACTGGTGAAATGGCTGTCAGCATTTTGAACGGAAAAGAAGATATTTCCGCTATGCCGATTGCATATACCACTGTCACCAAAAAGTATAATGCCGATATCTGTGAAGAACTTGGCATCACCGTTCCGGAAGGCTATGAAGCAATCGAAACAGAAGAGGCATAATTTCCTCTGAAAAACTCAAAAACAGCGAAAAAAGGTCTTCCATTTTTCGCTGTTTTTTGTTATACTTATATTATCTTTGTGCATTTTTGTTTGGAGGGGTTCTTTTTGATTTCAACCATTCTCTCTCGTCTTGTCTCGCTGCCGGGCGCACTGCCCGGTGCCATATCGCAGGGCCTGATATGGGGCATTATGGCGATCGGCGTGTACCTTACCTACCGCATTCTGGATATAGCCGATTTGACCGTTGACGGTTCGTTCTGCACCGGTGGCGCGGTCTGTATCATGCTGATGCTGGCTGGATATAATGTATGGATATCCATGCTGGCGGCAACGGCTGCCGGGCTGATTACGGGACTGATGACAGGCATTTTCCATACGTTCATGGGGATTCCAGCAATTCTTGCCGGTATTTTGACCCAGTTGTCACTCTATTCTATCAACCTGAAAATTATGGGTAAATCAAATCAGTCAATCAATGTAGATAAATTTGATCTGCTGGTTTCGCTGCGCTGGGTCAAGGAAGCTGCATTTCATAATCCATTGATTATGGTACTGATGGCTACAATCATCCTGATTGCTGTGCTTTACTGGTTTTTTGGGACAGAACTCGGCTGCGGCATCCGTGCGACCGGCTCCAATCCAAACATGAGCCGTGCACAGGGCATCAACACCGATTTCAATAAAGTGCTGGGGCTGATGATTTCAAACGGCCTGGTTGCGCTTTCCGGTGCTTTGCTGACCCAATATCAGGGCTTTGCTGATGTCAGCATGGGACGCGGTGCAATCGTAATCGGCCTGGCCGCCTGCATTATCGGCGAAGCCGTATTCGGCCGTGTTTTCCATAATTTTGCGCTCCGGCTGCTGGCGGTTTCCTTTGGCTCCATTATTTATTACATTGTGATTCAGATTGTCCTTGTGCTTGGCCTTGATGCAAACCTGTTGAAGCTGTTGTCTGCGATGGTCGTAGCGATCTTCCTTGCAATCCCCTATTGGAAGGGCAAATATTTCTCGAAGGGAGCGAAGCAATAATGCTGGAACTGAAAGGATTGCGCAAGACCTTCAATGCGGGCACTATCAATGAAAAAACCGCACTGAATGGCATTGATTTGAAGCTGGAACCCGGTGATTTTGTTACCATTATTGGCGGCAATGGCGCGGGCAAATCCACTATGCTAAATGCAATCTCGGGTGTTTTCCCGATTGACCAGGGTTCCATTGTCATTGGCAGCACCGATGTAACCGCCCTGCCCGAATACCGGCGTGCAAAATTTCTCGGCCGTGTATTCCAGGACCCGATGATGGGGACTGCCGCAAATATGGGGATTGAAGAAAATCTCGCACTTGCAGCGCGGCGCGGAGATGCGCGGACTTTCCGCAAAGGCATCACTGCGAAGGAACGCGAGCTTTACCGTGAAAAACTTGCGCCGCTGGGCCTCGGACTGGAAAACCGTATGACCAGCAAAGTTGGTCTGCTCTCCGGCGGACAGCGTCAGGCGCTTACCCTGCTGATGGCTACCATTAAAAAGCCCAGCCTTTTACTGTTGGACGAGCATACGGCAGCGCTTGACCCGAAAACTGCGGATAAGGTACTCCAGCTGACTGACGAAATTATTCGCCGGGATCAGCTGACTGCCCTGATGGTTACTCATAATATGCGCAATGCGATCACCTATGGGAACCGTCTGATTATGATGAATGAGGGCAAAATCGTTGTCGATATTAAAGGGGACGAAAAGAAAAACCTACAGGTATCGGATTTGCTGAAAAAGTTCAACATTGAGAATGATCGAATGTTGCTCAGCGAATAAGCACTGACCACAGGTTCTAAATACAGGCGAACAAATAACAGGCGGTATGCTGCCCCTAAAAAGGCAGTATGCCGCCTGTTTTACATTGTAAGATAGTTCTTTATAGAACGATTATAGCAACTGCTTCAGACGTGCCGCAGCTTCCAATGTCTTTTCCTGATCGCCAAAAGCGGTTAAACGGAAGAAATTAACGCCGTTCCTGCCGAAACCGGCGCCGGGAGTGCCGACCAGATGCGCCTTTTCAAGGAGATAATCAAAAAACGTCCAGCTTTCCATCCCATCCGGGCATTTGAGCCACAAATACGGGCTGTTCTGACCGCCTGTATACCAAATGCCGAGCGCTGTCAGCGTGTCCGACAAAATCTTGGCATTTTGCTGGTAATATGCCAGTGACGCGTGAATTTCCTTCTGCCCTTGTTCGGTAAAGACTGCTTCCGCAGCGCGCTGTACAATATAGGGAACACCGTTGAATTTGGTTGTCTGGCGGCGGCGCCACATTTTTTGAAGCATACCGTCAGCAAGTGCAGTCGGTACAACGGTATAACCGCACCGTGTTCCTGTAAAGCCCGCCATTTTAGAGAAAGAGCAGAATTCTATTGCACATTCCTTTGCCCCTTCCAGCTCAAAAATCGAGCGGGGAAGGTTTGCATCCGTTATAAAACACTCATAAGCCGCATCGTATAGAATGACTGCCCCGTTATCCCTGGCATAATCCACCCACTTTTGCAGGCCTGCACGATCATAGGCGGCACCAGTCGGATTGTTGGGAGAGCAGATATAGATTAAATCAGCTTTTACCGCCGGGTCTGGCAACGGCAAAAAGCCATTCTCCTCTGTTGCGTCTGCAAAAACGACTTTCCGATTTGCCATAATATTGGTATCCACATAGACCGGATACACGGGGTCAGGGATCAGCACAGTATTTTCCTGTGCAAACAGATCAAGGATATTTCCCAAATCACTTTTTGCACCGTCTGAAATAAAAATCTCTTCCATAGCCAGTGCAACTCCACGGCCTGCATAATAGCCCTGAATCGCCTGACGAAGGAAATCATATCCCTGCTCATCCCCATAACCGCGAAAGGTTTCCTTTACCCCCTGCTCAGCAGCGGCCTGACGCAGGGCATCCACTACAACAGGCACAAGCGGAAGCGTTACGTCACCTATCCCAAGGCGGATAAGCGGTGCATCAGGGTGGGCCTTTTGATAGGCATTGACCTTGTGCGCGATTGTTGAAAACAGATAGCTTGTTTCTAAATTTTGATAATATGGGTTGATTTTCATGTTTCCTCTCCTTTTTATACGATAACGGGATTATAAATCAATCGTTCCCTCAAAAACCGTGGTCGCCGCGCCGGTCATCCAAACCGTGCCGTCAGTATAACGCACTGTCAGTTCCCCGCCGCGCAGGCGGACAGTAATATCAAAGTCCTTTTCACAGTAACCATTGAGTACAGCGGCCACCCCAACTGCACACGCACCAGTGCCGCAGGCAAGGGTTTCTCCGCTGCCGCGTTCCCATACGCGCATCTTAAATACACCGTCTGGCAAAAGGTTGACAAACTCCGTATTGACACGCTCCGGGAACAGCGGATTATTTTCAAATTTAGGGCCGATACGCTTTAGATCCAACAGGTCAACATCTTCTTTCAAAAAGACAACGCAATGTGGATTTCCCATTGATACGCAGGTAATATGGTAAACCTTTTCATCGACAACCAACGGCGCTGCAACAATGCTTGTGCCGTCCATGTAAGCAGGAATTTCAGCCGGAGACAACATCGCTTTCCCCATATCGACACGGGCAGACTGCATTTTCCCGTCCCCCGCTGTCAAGTGAAGTCTCTTTACACCGCTCAGCGTTTCGATTGTGATTTCAGTCCGTCCGTCAACCATTCCGTTATCGTACAGATATTTACCAACGCAGCGGATACCGTTGCCGCACATCCTTCCTTCACTGCCATCCGCATTGAACATACGCATTTTTGCGTCAGCGGCCTCAGACGGACAAATGAGGATAACGCCATCGGAACCAATGCCGAAATGCGGCCGGGAAAGTGACACAGCAAGCGCGGCCGGATCCTCTACCGACTGTTCAAAGCAATTAATATAAATATAATCGTTTCCACAGCCATGCATTTTGGTAAATTGCAGTTTCATATTTTGATACACTCCTGTAAATCAATGAAGTAAAAAAGAAATCACCGCTATTATAGCACGCAGAAGCTGATTTTTCTATAAAAAGATTGCATAAAATTTGCCTGTTTTCAGGTGCTCATGCTATAGGCTTCTTTGTCCAATTTCACGGTTTATATCCTGTATTCATTTCCGCGCCTCTGCTTTTCTTTCTCTATTGGGTTCCGTACAGTAAGCATTTTGACGCAGTGCACAATATGAAAGCAATAATTTGAGATTTGTTATGCAATTACTCCATAGATATTCCGGTCACAAAAGATTTTGTTTGATATCCTGCCGCAGCTACTGGACATTTTTCAGATTTTCCGTTAAACTATCCTTATCAAAAAATTCCCAAGGAGAAGATGTATGGATTCTATGATTCAATTCCTGGCGCATGAGCTGGGACAGTCCGAAGCACATGTAGAAAATGTCGTCAACTTGATTGACGAGGGCAACACCATTCCTTTTATTGCCCGTTACCGAAAGGAACTCCACGGCTCCATGGATGACCAGCTTCTGCGCACGCTGGCTGACCGCCTGCAATATCTGCGCAATCTGGAATCACGCAAAACCGAGGTAAAATCAGCCGTTGAGGCACAGGGCAAGCTGACCGAAGAGCTTGCTGCTGCCGTTGACGCTGCCGCCACTCTTGCGGAAGTAGAAGACCTTTACAGACCTTTCAAGCAGAAACGCCGCACCCGTGCGACCATTGCCCGGGAAAAGGGATTAGAGCCGCTTGCAGCGATGCTGTTTTCGCTGGACGAGCCCTGCCCGCCGCCGGAAGAAGCTGCGCTTTCCTTTATCGACCCTGAAAAGGGTGTTGAGACTGTTGAGGACGCACTCCAGGGTGCAAATGACATTATTGCAGAACTCATTTCAGATGATGCTGCCCTGCGCAAGATCCTGCGCAGCCTGTACCTCCGCCGTGGAATGCTGGTATCCAAAGCCGCCGAAAAAGAGCCGGAGGACACCGTTTACCGCCTGTATTACGATTTCAAGTGCCCGGTTAATCGAATGCAGGGCTATCAGACGCTGGCCGTCAACCGCGGAGAACGGGAGGATGTGCTGAAAGTCAGCATTGAGCTTGACCCCGAAGAGGCACACATTACCGTTCGCCGTTACTGTGTGCCGGGCCGCGCAGCAATGGACTTTGTGCGGGCAGCTGCTGACGATGCATATGACCGTTTGATCCAGCCTTCTATGGAGCGTGAAATCCGCAACTATCTGACCGAAGAGGCAGACGAAGGTGCAATTCATATGTTTGCGCTCAATCTCAAACCGCTGCTGATGCAGCCTCCGGTAAAGGGCAAAGTCACTATGGGGCTTGACCCCGGGTATCGTATGGGCTGTAAAGTTGCAGTGGTTGACGGCACCGGAAAGGTGCTCGATACCGCCGTTGTTTACCCCACACACGGCGCACGGCAAAAGGAAGAATGCATTACCCGCCTGTCTGCAATGATTCAAAAGCATCATGTCGCACATATTGCGATTGGCAACGGCACTGCCAGCCGGGAAACCGAGCAGATGGCAGTCGAGATGATCCGCCGCCTTGGAGGCGGTGTCAGCTATATGATTGTCAATGAAGCGGGCGCGTCCGTTTATTCCGCGAGCAAGCTGGCCGCAGAAGAATTCCCGGATTATGATGTCAATCTGCGCAGTGCGGTCTCGATTGCCCGCCGTTTGCAGGACCCCTTAGCCGAGCTGGTGAAAATCGACCCAAAAGCAATCGGCGTTGGCCAATACCAGCATGATATGCCGCAGGCGCGGCTTGGCGAAGCACTGGGCGGCGTAGTAGAGGACTGTGTTAATGCCGTTGGCGTAGACGCTAATACTGCATCGCCCTCCCTGCTGCAAAGGGTTTCCGGGCTGACCGGCACGACTGCTAAAAATATCGTTAAATACCGGGAGGAAAACGGTGTGTTTACCACCCGGAAGCAGCTGCTCAAAGTACCGAAGCTGGGGCCAAAGGCATTTGAACAGTGTGCTGGATTTCTGCGTGTACCGGAAAGCAAGAGTGTTCTGGACAACACCGGCGTACATCCGGAAAGCTATCCTGCCGCTGAAAAGCTATTGGCAGAATGCGGCTATTCGCTGGAGGATGTGCGCACCGGGCAAATCGGCGAACTGAAAGACCGTGCAACCGAAAAAGGGCTTCCCACACTTGCAGAAACGTGTGGGACAGGCGTCCCAACCCTCCAGGATATTATAAAGGAATTATTGAAGCCTGGACGCGACCCGCGTGACGAACTGCCGCCCCCGATCCTGCGCACTGATGTAATGGAAGCAAAGGATTTGAAACCCGGCATGGAGCTTCAAGGCACAGTGCGCAATGTAATTGATTTCGGCGCATTTGTGGACATCGGTGTGCATCAAGACGGGCTTGTCCACATCTCCAAGCTGAAAAAGCGCGTAAAACATCCTTCCGAACTGCTTTCTGTTGGGGACGTGATTACCGTTTGGGTAACCGAGGTTGATGAAAAGAAAAAGCGCATCGGGTTGACCATGCGCAAGCCAGAAGGCGTGTAAAGAGATTTGCTTTACATGTGCGATATAAAACCGGGGCTGTCTCATGAGGAGACAGCCCCTTCCATATTCTTTTCAGCCTGATTCCCTGAGAAATACTGGCCAGCCATGCAGACTTGACCTAATATCCTGTTATTGTGCAGCGGAAATCATGAGTTTAATACGGTTCTCCTGATTGATTTTAGAAGCACCAGGGTCATAATCCACTGAAACAATATTAGCCTCTGGATAATGCTCCCGAATCTTGCGCACCATGCCTTTACCGGCAATATGGTTTGGCAGGCAGCCGAACGGCTGGGCACATACAATATTGGGCACATCCTCATGGATCAGCTCAACCATTTCTGCCGGCAGCAGCCAGCCCTCCCCCATTTTAACACCCTCCCCAATGATCTCATGCGAAAGGCTCCGCACCTCTTCAAAGGGCATCGGCGGACGGAAATGTCCATGCTTCCGGATTGCCTTAATCATATCCTTCTGCTTGCCCAAAACAAAACGGTACATCATTTGGTTTGCCGCCGCAGCCTTGCCGGAACGTCCGTAAAGGCGGTGATCGACAACCGCATTATAGAGGCAGTACAGGCAGAAATCCAACAGCCCGGACAGCACAGGCTCACAGCCCTCCGCAATCAGGAAATCCTCTAAATGGTTATTGCCGAGCGGGGAAAATTTCACATAAATTTCACCCACAATGCCGACCTTTTTCTTTTCTGTGCTCCGGTCGAGACGGACCTTCCCGAAAGCCCGCAGAATAAAATCATACAGTTTACGAACTTCCCCGTACAAAATCAGACGGTTCCCGGAAAAACGTCTTGAAATGACCTTCATGCATACATCTACCGCCTTACGGCTGGAACCGGGCACGATTTCATACGGACGGCACTGGTTGTGCAGCAACATAATCATATCGCCCAACAGGATACCATAGGCCACCTGAATCAGCATCTGCGGTGTAAAGGTCAATCCGGTACCCGCTTCCAAGCCGGAGAAGTTCAGCGAAATCACCGGAATATAATCATAGCCGTTTTTAATAAGCGCCTTTCTTAAAAGATGGATATAATTCGAGGCCCGGCATCCCCCGCCGGTCTGGCTCATAATCAGCGCAATTTTATGCGTGTCATATTTACCGCTTTCGACTGCATCCATCAGCTGGCCGATTGCGAGCAGTGCCGGATAACAGGTGTCATTATGGACATTTTTCAACCCCTGCTCCACGATGGAACGCCCCTCTGTGGTCAGCAGCTCCATTTTATAGCCGTAATTCGCCATGATCTGTATCATGAGCCCGAATTGGATCGGCAGCATATTCGGCACCAGAATGGTATAATCCTTACGCATTTCTTCGGTAAATACTGCGTAATTCTGTTTACTTTCCAAGTTTCCTGCCCTCCTCAACCGCTGCAAGCATACTGCGGATACGAATTTTTGCTGCGCCAAGATTGTTGATTTCGTCAATTTTGAGCTGGGTATAGATTTTTCCTCCGCCCTCCACAATCGCGCGGATCTCATCCGTCGTGATGGCGTCTATGCCGCAGCCAAAGGATACCAGCTGGATCAGCTGTGCATTTTCCTTGCCGACAACGTAATTAGCAGCTGAATACATACGCGAATGATAGGTCCATTGATTCAGCACATGAACCTCTGGACGTTCTGCCAGCTCGCAGACCGCGTCCTCTGTCACAATCACCATGCCATAGGAAGATATCATTTTGTCGATCCCGTGATTGATTTCCGGATCGATATGGTAAGGCCGGCCAACAATGACTGCCAGCTCCAGGCCGTTCTCGTCGGCATAGGCGATTGCTTTGCGTCCCTCTGACCTGACGGCCTCATAATAGCGCTGGAGCGCCGTGTAGCCCGTCTCAGCCGCAGCAGCAATATCTTTCCGATGCAGCTGGGGGAAACGTCCGTGAAAGAATCGTACCGCCTGCCGGATAAATTCCTTATGGTCGCTCAGCTCAAAATACGGCATCATGAAATCAATTTCCGTCAGCCGGGCAACGTTCGCCTGAAGCAATTCGGGATAATACGCTACTACCGGGCAGTTATAGCAGTTGTCGCCGCGCCCCTCGTCCAGATTGTAGGTCATGCAGGGATAGAAAATACGGGTGATCCCCTTCTCAAACAAATTCTCAATGTGCCCATGCATCAGCTTAGCTGGATAGCACACCGTATCCGAAGGAATGGAATGCTGTCCATGCTGGTAAAGCGTGTGGGTGGAAACATCGCTGACCACAACCTCAAAACCAAGCGCCTCCAGGAAGGATTTCCAAAACGGAAGCAGCTCGTACAGGTTCAGCCCGAAGGGAATCCCGATACGTCCCAACGGTGCAGCTCCTTCACGCGGCGCGCTGGCAATGCTTTTCAAATAATCCAGCTTCCAAGCATACAGGTTAGGCAGTCTGCCCGCCTCCCCCCCGCCCAGCGGACGTTCACAGCGGTTACCGGACAGGAACCGCCGTCCGCCGGAAAATGTATTCACGGTCAGGTCGCAGTGATTGCTGCAAAGCCCACACCGCACACTCTTTGATGTATGTGTAAAGTCTGCCAGCTCTTCCGGCCGGATCAGCCGGGTCTGTTCTGGACGGTTATCACGGGCGTGCAGCGCAGCGCCGTAAGCCCCCATCAGCCCGGAAATTGCAGGACGGGTCACCTCCCTGCCAATTTCTTTCTCAAAAGAACGTAAAATCGCGTTATTGAGGAAGGTTCCTCCCTGTACCACGATCTGCCGCCCGAGATCATCGGGGGAATTTGCACGGATTACCTTGTACAGCGCATTTTTGACGACCGAAACCGACAGGCCGGCAGAAATCATGTCAATGGACGCACCATCCTTCTGCGCCTGCTTGACCGAAGAGTTCATAAACACCGTACAGCGTGACCCCAGGTCGATTGGCGTTTCCGACAGCAGCCCCAGCCTGCAAAACTCTTCAATCGAATACCCCATGGAACGCGCGAAGGTTTCGATAAACGAGCCGCAGCCGGAGGAACAGGCCTCGTTCAGAAAAATATTGTCTATACAGTTGTTGCGTATTTTGAAGCATTTGATATCCTGCCCGCCGATATCAATAATAAAATCAACATCGGGGTTGAAATGCCGTGCCGCATAAAAGTGCGCGACCGTTTCCACCAGTCCAAAATCAATGCCGAACGCATTTTGGATGAGTGCCTCGCCATATCCGGTAACTGCAGAAGCAACGATCCGAACCCGGCTGCCGCACAGGCGGTAAATCTGGACCAGCTGTTCACGAATCACATCAACCGGATTCCCCTTATTGGGCTGATAGTGGTGGTATAAAATTTGATTTTTCGCACCAACGAGCACAATCTTTGTCGTGGTTGAGCCGCAGTCAATACCCAGATATGCGTCACCGGAGTATACAGTGACGTTCTCCGTCATGACGTCATGACGGTCGTGGCGGCGGGTAAATTCACGAAATTCCTCATGTGAGGTAAACAATGGTTCCAGGTACTGGGATATGACCGGCTCCCCTGCCGCCTTCTCCAGCCGGTCCAACAGATCGTCATAGGAGTATTCTGCCGGTGTATCGCCTGCATATTCTGCTGCGCCTGCTGCGATTGCATACGGGGCAAGCGCCGGGAAATGCGCATGACGGTTATCAAGCCGCAGCGTCTCCTGAAAACGCTTTTGCAGGCCCTTGAAAAAATACAGCGGTCCGCCTAGGAACAGCACATCACCCTTGATTTCACGTCCCTGCGCAAGGCCGGTCAACGTCTGATTTACCACCGCCTGGAAAATGGAGGCCGCAATATCTTCACGGCGTGCGCCGTCATTCATCAGGGGCTGGACGTCGCTTTTCGCGAATACGCCGCACCGGGAAGCAATGGTATAAATTTTCGACGATTCCAAACTCAGCAGGTCAAGGTCTGCCGGTGATACATCCAGCAAAACCGCCATTTGGTCAATAAAAGCACCCGTCCCACCTGCACAGGAGCCGTTCATGCGCTCTTCCAGCTGACCAGTCAGGAATATAATTTTTGCATCTTCGCCGCCCAGCTCAATCACAACATCTGCCTTTGGCACATGCACACCGACCGCGCGGCGGGTTGCAAAGACCTCCTGCACAAAGTCAATGCTGCTGGCCTTAGCTACGCCCAGCCCGGCGGAACCGGTTATGGCTGCCTTCAGTCGTTCATCGTGCAGCACATGCTCTGCGCCGCGCAGCAGCTCGCACGCCTTTTCCCGCACCTTGGAGAAATGCCGCTCATAGCGCTGGTATACGATTTTCCCGTCTTTGACAGCGACCAGCTTAACGGTGGTCGAGCCAATGTCAATGCCTAATTTCATACTCATACGATTAACTCTACCTAAAAGGATTTTCCTGTATTTTGTCCGCAGGAATTGATTCGGTTCATTTTCTTTCGACAGCTTTCGCTTCCTATTATTTTAATGCCTATACCTATTAAATGTCAACTCGTAGAAACGCCTGAATCAAATAAAATCCCGTAAAAATTTTGTGAATTTTGTCTGAAATGACCACAACAAAATTCAGATTTCCAATTCCAATTTGCAAATATACAGAATCTGGGAAATATTAAAAACGCTTCCCCCGCTTTTTCATCCTTATGCATACCCGGGAAGGAAAATCACAGTTTCCCGATATTATCAAGTGTGAATATTTACGTTATGCAAATCAAGAGAACATATATAGGGGGATTTCACCCAAAACGAAATCCCCCTATATATTTACAATTTATTTATAACTTTCTAATTGGAAAAAACATATAATTTTCCCCTGTTTGCGGACAAGTAAAATCGTGGACTGCCCCCACCAACGGAATGGAATGATCCTCCAGGTATTTTATTGTCTTTGAAAAGGTATCCTCATCTTCACATTCTACATAAATATATTCGTAGCCAGGAATCATCCATTTTATCCAACCGTTGGGCGCTTCTGCGTCATCACGGCATTCTACCCCGGCAAGGTAAAAACCTTTACTGAAATTTTCCCATGGATAAAATGAATGCGAAAAATCAGACATAGCGCCCCATATGCCACTGATATTTCCATTTTCATCTTTTTTAGCCAAATGCTGAATTTCTCCAAAATGAGAATTTGCATCAATCCATAATCTTTGAATAAAACCTTCTCCG
>CAJUSB010000002.1:0-18560 GCA_910589115.1 uncultured Clostridia bacterium
TAATCAACCATTCTTACTTTTGCAAATTACTGGAAATTTTATGAAACTGCCGTGCCTTTGCACTTGCGCCTGTTTTTCATGGTCTTTTGAAAGCTGTTCAAATCACAGCCTCTGTAAATTTTCATGACGCTTCATGCCTTGAAAGTGATTTGCTTACCGTGCTGGCGGCTGCCTGTCCGGGCACTGTTTGAAACCAGTACACAGGGCCTCCCTGCCCCGCAGGGAACCAGCCAATCACCTTATAGTGGCTGGTATACTGGCCCCATAAATTTCAAGGGACCGCTTTCCGTATTCATCAGGGGGCCGCTTTAACCCAGGAAAGTGACTTTCCTGCTTTACAGAAAAGTCACTGAATTGTTACCATTATTTGAAATTTTCTTCTTGCATATTACGTCTGTCATATGATATAATAAGGACACTTAAATATATGCACTGATTGTAAATTATGAAAGAGGAGGAGAAAAGTATGAAACCGCAATATATTCCGCCGCATTTTCCGATGAATGGCAGGCCGACGCCAAAGATGCTTCAGGTTCAAAATATCCTGTCCACCATGCAGAAACGTGAGCTCTACTGCTTTTTCCAGTGGTACTCTCCCCTCCCGAACTTTGGTTCCGAGGGGCTTCCGAGTTTCCTTTGGAATTATGGCCCGGAACCTGACGCCTACTATGATGATTCTTTACTGAAACAGGAGGCTTAAATGGTTCCATCTCAATTACATATATCACTGCATAAAAGCACTGCCGCAAGACCTTTCTCGTTTTGCGGCAGTGCTTTTTATATTCGTGAGCGCTGGAGATTATCGTTTGATCCGCCTGCGCGGCGAGCGGTCTTCCGCAGACAGCGCCAGAGGGACGAGTCCCTCTGGACTCCCTTCCATCGCCTGCGGGCGGGACGAAAGGCGGCTGCGACTGGCGGTTGCCGCTTGATCCGCCTACGCGGCAGGCGGTCTTTCTCAGACAGCGCTGCGGTCTTCACGGGTTTCCATCTCTGAAACCGTCTGTCAATCCACCGAAAGCCCTATCAATTTCCCCGCCGCATCATAGTCCGTGCGCACGGTCAGCGTGCCCACTTTGCCGCTATTCGGCTCAAAAGAAAACGCGCTTCCGTCCGGCTTCTGATCTATGAATTTCGCTACAGGTTCATTCCGATAGAAAAGCTCGCGGATGCCGTCCTTTTCCTCATAGGCAATGCCATACGCCTCATACGCTGCAAAAATTTCCGCAAAGGTCCGTCCGCCCTGTGCGCCGTTTCCAGCCGTACCGGCGGCAACTGCTGTACGTTCTTCCGTCACGGTTTCTATCACATCGCCGCCAGCTTCACTAAACACAGCGGTTTCGGTTTCTTCTGTATATTCCATAATACCGGTATTTTCTGTATCGCCTGTAATATCTGCCGTTCCGGGGGATGCCGGTTCCTCTGTCATGACAGTATTTTCGGAAACCGCATAGGTCGAACGCCCGTACAATTCTTCATAGCTGCGGGAGGCAAATTCCTCCGCACTGTAAGGCGCAACACCAAGCAGCGGGCCATATCCATCCCAGCTGCCGTCTCCGTTATCCTTCCTCGCGTGCAGGGTACGTACATCAACAGTGCCATCCTTATCAAGGTATTCATAACGCATGGACCAGCCAAGCAGCGTACCGTCTTCCCAAATCTCATAACCGTCCCAGAACCAGCGGACACGTTCCCCGTTATAATACATTTTACCGGCATTGTCATATGAAATGCCATGTTTCTGGAAACTCTCCAACAGCTCGCGTTCTTCTTTCCAATCCACCACAGAAACCGGATGCGCATACAGATCAGACAAAACCTCATTGCCGTTATCCGTCGTGGATGCCGTCGGGTCAGCCGCCTGCGCCGAAGTCGCAAACAACACGCCTACCGCAAATACCGCAGCGGCAGACGCCGCCACCGCACGCTCTGTCACTTTTTTCATTTTCATAATCGCTAAAATCCTTTCTTCCATTGCACTCCGATTGAAACTGCTGCATAAGGGCGCCAGCCCGCTTTTTTGCTCTTCCATTCGGATCAGCGCCCGCGCATAATCCGCCCGGCTGCTTATGCCGCAGCGGTGCACGACTGCCTCATCACAGGAAAGCTCCAAATCACGGTTGAACAACACATAAAGCACCCATGCCATAGGGTTCCACCAGTGCAGGCAAACCGCAGCAATGATGAAATATTTTGTCAGGTTATCCATCCGCCGAATATGAATCCATTCATGTGTCAGCACATAGCCGGTCAGTGCCGCATCCTGAAACGGGAATCCCTCCGGCAGCAAAATCACAGGCCGGAAAATCCCATAGGTGAGCGGGGCCGAAATCCGTTCAAAGGTGCGTACCTGAACCCTCCGGCGGAGCGGGTGCGCTGAAAGCCATTCCTTTACGGTTTCCTGCCCAGCAGGCAGCGCGCTCCGAAACGCCCTGTTGCATCGCAATGCCATAACCGCAAAAAACAGCGTACATCCTGCCGAACCGATTCCCCATACCAACAGCAATGCCGGAAGCTGCGGCGCGGCCTGTGCCGATGTTTCTGCGGATGTCTGTGCAGGCATTGTCTCCGGCGGCAGATTTTCCGCAGCCTGTTGAGATGCAAAACGTTTGAACGGTTCAGAACTTACGTCCGCCCGAGGATTCAGCAGCGTATAGGCACTCACCGGTGATGACAGTGAAAACGGCAACAAAAATCGTGCCAGCGCCAGCCACCAAAGCAGCAAAAGCGCCCCCTTTGGCAAGCGGTGCAGGATCAGCGCACGGACAAGGACAATTACCACAACCAGAACCGCCCCGGTCAGCCCCATTTCAAGCAATGTCATGCAGCACACCTCATTCCAGCTCGTCAACCATTTTGCGTAAGCGGGCAACCTGTTCCCTATCCAGCTTGCCCGGACTCAACAGGGCGGCGAACAGCTTATCGACCGAACCCTCATAGAGTTTATCAACCAGTTCGGCCGTTTCGGCAGCCTGCACCTCCTCCCGGCCTACCAGCGCACGACACAGAAACTTCGGCTCGGAACGCGCAATCGCGCCTTTCTTGATGCAGCGCTTGATGAGCGTGTAGGTGGTGTTCACGTTCCAGCCAAGCTCTGATGTCAGCTTTTCGGCAATCTGGCGGGCAGGCTGTTCCCCTTCGCGCCACAGCACCTCCATTACTTTGAGTTCAGATGTGTACAGTTTATTCTCCATCGTTTCGCTCCTTTCTATAAGACAGTTGTCTTTTCATGGTTCTATACTACCATAGTCTTATTCGTTTGTCAATAAGACTGCTGTCTTTTTTTGAAAATTTTCACGCAAAGGGAAATCCCCCGCTCCGACATACATCACCGGAACGGGGGATCAGATTCATTGTTTTATGGTTCAAACGGCTCAATAAATGATTCAGCGGGCCGCAGCGCTGTCTTGCAGGAACCGCCGGACCAGCTCATAAACACGCGCCGTAGACGCAACGTTCAGACGTTCATTGATTGAATGCACATCGCGGAGATCGGGGCCCAATGAAATAGCATCCAGTCCAGGGAGCTTCTCTACAAAAAGACCGCATTCCAGCCCGGCGTGAATGGCCTCTACTTCACCCTCTTTTCCGCTCAGGGCGCGGTATGCGGCAAGCATCCGCTCTCTTAATGCAGATTCCCGGGCAAACTGCCAGCCGGGGTAATCACTGTGGGCGGAAACCTCCGCACCGGCAAGCGCGGCGGCAGCCTGTACTTGCTGGAGCACCATTGCTTTCTGCGAGGCAATGCAGGAACGAATCGAAGCCGTAACATGCAGGCCGTCCTCTTCCAGACGGAGCACACCCTGGTTAACTGAAGTCTGCACCAGCCCCGGAAAATCGTAACTCATCTCCTGTACACCCTGCGGCAGAACCATCAGCAGGCGGAGCGCCTGCATTGTCGCGGCGGCAGACAATGCTGTATCCGCACCAGCCGCCTCACAGGTCAGGGAAAGCCCTTTTTCCCCGCAGCCGGTGTATTCGTTTTGCAGGGAAACTGCAAATGATTCCACAAATGCGAATAATTTTTCTTTTTCTGCCGCCGGGACTGCTGCTACTGCTTCACAATGCGGGCATATCACATTATCAAATTCGCCGCCTGCGAGAGCGGAAAGACGCAGGCCTGGGATCTCCTGACAGGCACTGTACAGGACACGGGCCATCAGCTGATTTGCCGAACAGCGCCCCTTGTCAATATCCACGCCGGAGTGTCCGCCGCGCAGTCCTGAAAGGACAATCTTACAACACGTTTCACCGGTCAGCGGTTCTTTTTGGGCGGGCAGATAGCAGTCCGTGCGCACACCGCCCGCACAAGAAACCGTAAAAATCCCCTCATCCTCCGAATCAATATTCACGAGCTGCCGCCCCTTCAAATCGGAACAGTCAAGGGCAAACGCCCCATCCATGCCGGTCTCTTCATCGACTGTGAAAACCGCTTCCAGCGGCGGATGCACCAGAGAAGAATCCGCCAAGATTGCAAGAATCATTGCCACTGCAATACAGTTATCACCGCCCAGGGATGTTTTTTCGGCCCAAACCCATTCGCCGTCTGTGGCGAGGTCAAGCCCTTCCTTTGCCATATCCTTGGTACAATCGGGAGCTTTCGCACAGACCATGTCCATATGCCCCTGCAAAATTACCGGTTCAGCCGCCTCCATCCCTGGGGACGCATCCTTCCAAATAATCAGGTTATTGACCGCATCCTGCCGGTAGCGCAGGCCGAGCGCTTCGGCAACTCCCACACAGAGGTCGCTAATCTGTTTTGTATTGCCGCTGCCATGCGGCACAGCGCAAAGCCTTTCAAAATAATCAAACACCATCTTCGGCTCAAGCCCGGATAAAACAGCCATTCTATTTCCTCCTTCTTGTATTGAAAGCCCATACCAATCAGTATGGGCCTTTCATCACTATTTTCATACATTTACTCGTGGGTGCGGAGACGCTCCATTTGTTTCGCCTACGCGGCGGGCGGTCCTACGCGGACAGCGCCAGAGGGACTCGTCCCTCTGGACTCCCCTCCATCGCCTGCGGGCGGGACGAAAGATGAATGCATTCTTTCTCACATCGTACTTTATTTGTTATGTACAAATACAATTTCGCGCTGCACGCCATTCTCCATATCAAACCAAAAGTCCGGGGCTGATATCAGTTCAAACTTAGACCAGTCTTTGCTCACTTCATAGCCAACGACACCTCTGAGTTTTTTTCCTGCATCAACGGAATGCCCCCACAGCTTCTGCTTATCTGACCCCAAAAAAGGAGTTTCAGAAAACTTAGCACTGTAATCGTCAGCGTAGGCGTCAAATAAAGTTACTCCAATAGGTATCTCATGATCCGAATTATTCTCTATCTCAAACTCACAAGTCAAATACACATTTCCCTTTGCCGGAGTAAGTGCGCCATTGCGCTTGCTTTCCGTAATATCAACATACGTCACAGAAATATCATTGAACGTAGCCGTTTCACCGACCGAAAATGTATTTTTATCCGATTCTGACGCTGAATCACCGGTTTCACCCTCTCCTGCCTCTGATTCTGAGGCAGAGGTTTCATCCTCGGTCTCCGTACTTTCAACAGGTTCCTTATCGCGCTCACTGACGGGCACATAGTCTTTATCAAGCGACATTCCGATGAACGCAATCACAAAAAACAGTACAACTCCGCCTATAAAAAAAAGCACCATTTTTTTAATCGTTTTTACGATTCCACCCTGTTTTGCTCCACATTTCGGGCAGCTTTTGGCAGATTTTGCAATTTCTGTCCCACAGGACTTGCAATTTGTCATTTTAGAATTTTTGCTACTCATCGCGTTTTCCTTTCAACCACTTTCAACATACTCTCACATATCTAAATTTATGTACCATAGCCAACCGACCGGCCTGCCCTCCTTTTGGCAGGCCGGTCAGCAGTGCATACGCAATCAGCTAAGTACCCAGTCCCCCGTCCCGCCCGCAGGCGAGGCAGAGATGCGCCAGCATCTCGGGGTCTGGGGACTTGTCCCCAGCGGGAGTCCAGAGGGCAGCGCCCTTTGGTGCCCGCCGCATGGGCGCGGGAGTCCAGAGGGCAGCGTCCTCTGGTGCTCGCCGCATAGGCGCGGGTGTCCAGAGGGCAGCGCCCTTTGGTGCTCGCCGCATAGGCGCGGGTGTCCAGAGGGCAGCGCCCTTTGGTGCTCGCCGCATAGGCGCGGGTGTCCAGAGGGCAGCGTCCTCTGGTGCTCGCCGCATAGGCGCGGGGCAATTAAATATCAAAGTCGTCCGTAATCGTGAGGTCATCTTCGCCGCCCGGTACTTCCTCCTCCGGTTCCTCCGGAACCGCCGGGATGAATTCTGTGCACCAGGCCTCCTGCGGAAGTCCTGCCATCACTGCCGGAATGTTCACAATAATATTATCCATGCCGTAGGGCAGCGTCAGATTCACCGCATAAGTCTGCTCCGCGCCCCCCTTTTCTTCCGTCAGCGTTATCAGCATCTCAAAGTTTTGGCCAATCCAGGTCGCCATGCCACGGTCCTTTACACCTAAATTTGCCGCCTTCTCTCCGTTTACCGTGATCTTGGCTTTGTATGGCGCTTCATATACCGTGCCCTCGTATTCTAACGTCACATTGTCAAAATACAGCGTGTGCCCGCGCCCGATCACCATCATGACCGCCGCTATCACAAGCAGCAGAATGACCGCGCCCGCACAAAAGAAGATCCTGCGTTTCGATTTCACTTCCCGCTTTCCTCCTCTCGCTGCGCAAGCGCAAGCTCTTGTCCAGCCTGCCCTTTCTCCATGCGCTTCTTCATCTCATACATCACAAGCGCCAGTGTTATAACGCCATACGACACAAATACGCGGAAATATTCGCCAATCATCGAATCCCCCGTGATCCTCGCTCCCGCCGCCGGTGCCACAATAAACATCAGATGGAACAACGTAACCCCCAGGAATGCATTCCCAATCGTCGCCCGCTCTACCGATGCACCGCCTACCAGCAGCGCCGCTATGCAGAACATACCAATCTGCGTATGCGCCGTGTACGTCGGCATGTTGCCCATGTTCTGAAGATAGATAATCATGCCAAAGCCTGCAAAGACCGTAGACATTATAATCGAAAGAATTCGCGTGCGGTCTACCTGGATACCCGCGTCCCGCGCAACTCCCATATCCTGTCCGACTGCTCGCATATCCTGCCCCAGCTTCGTCCGCCGGAACCACACAATAAACAAGCAAAGCAGCCCAATCACCAGGAACGTCAGCACCGGTACCTTCACCCCGCCAACCCGGATGGCCAGCAGATCATCCAAATACTGACGCATGTTCAGCAGGCTTACCGTGTTCCGGATGCCATAGCCGCGCGGCAGCTTGATCGTTGCATGTTTGATCGGGATGACAGATCCCATCATATACAGCACAACCAGCAAGTACAGGCCGCCTACAAAATAGCTGATGATGTAGCTGGTGATCATCTCACGTCCGCGCGCCCTGTTCAGCAGTACGCCGCACATCCAGCCCAGCAGCATCGAAATCGGTATCGAAATAATCATCGCCAGGATAATACCCGGTATGCCCCAGATTTGAAGATCTGCAACGAATATCAGCGCAATTTCTCCCGCCATCGCGCCCAGCGTCATGCCAAAATTCAAGCCCATGCCTGCCATAATCGGAATCAGCAGGCTCAGGATGAGAAACGTGTTGCGCCCCATACGGGTGACAATCTCATTCGCAAGATGCCCCGCCGAAAAACCGGACAGCGGGATGCACACCGCACAAATAAGAATGAACATCATCGGCACGCTGTTGCGCTGCAAAAAAAGCTGTATTTTGTTTTGCCTGCTGTTGTTTTTCTTTCCGCTCATTTCGACCCCTCCGTTTTTCTTGTCAGCGCGTAGAGAATCATGCCCTGTGAAGCAATGACGCGGACAACATCGCTCATATCCGTATGGATCATAGCGTTCATTACCGTAGGCGTCATCGTTAAGATACCCTGAAACAGGAAAGTGCCGATAATCACGTTTGTTATGGATGCCTTATTCACGGACGCGCCGCCAATCAGCAGCGCCGAAACCGCAGGCAGCGCCATCGTAAACGGCGCCATATACAGCTGGATAAAGCCAAAGCCCTGCTCATACACCAATATGCCGACCGCTGCCAGCCAGGTGGACATGATGACTGACAGCATACGCGTGCGGTCAATATCAATGCCGGAAGCCTTCGCAAAAGCCGGGTTGGAGCCGACTGCCGTCATAGCCGTGCCCGTCTTCGTATGCAGGAATGCCCACATCAGGAAAGCCAGCAGCGCAAAGAACAGCAGCGTTCCCGTTGGGATGGAAAGATTGCCAATCTTGATTGTCAGGACGTTTGCAAGCGCCTTGTCATAATACCCTTCCAGCGAAATGGTCGTGCGCAGGCCCTTGCCCGCAAGGCCCCATACCATGGTCGGATTGCTGTACGGCAGCAGCAGCCACATCATACACATAAACGACACCGATGAGAATCCGACGTAAGTCGCAACCATCATTTCGCCGCCCTTGATCTTATTCAGAAGCACGCCGTATCCCGCGCCAAGTATCACCGCAAAAGGCGTAGCAATGACAATCGCCATCACAAAGCTCATCATCCCCGTGAAACCCAGCTCAAGGGAAATCGTCGCCCCCAGCAGCCCGGAAATAACGCCCAGCGGCAAACCAAAATTCAGCCCGCAGCCCGAGTGCACCATCGGCACCATAGCCAGCACCAGCACGGCGTTCCAGCTGAACCGGTTGATCGTATTCGTGATCTGCGTGACAAGGTCCGCGCCGACAAGCGGGGCCATAATGAAAAGTGCCAGCAGGAAGCCCGCAATAATCAGGCGCGGCAGGCCGAAATCCCTCAATGCGGCCTGTAAACCGCTTTTTTGGAGCGGTGATCTCTCTGTTTTGTCCATTTTGCCCCTCCTTATTTTACTTGGCTGACCATGAGCATACCGAATTCCTCAGAGGATTCGGACGCGGGCAGTATGCCCACAACCCTGCCGCCGGAAACAATCGCGATCCGGTCGCAGGTCTGCCGCAGCTCCTCCAGCTCGGAGGAGATCATGACCACCGTAACACCGTTTTCCCGGTTGAACTTTTTCAGCGATTCAAGCACAAGCGATTTTGCGCCAACGTCAATGCCGCGCGTCGGCTCGGAAACAAACAGGAACTTGGGCTCCAGCGCGAACGCTTTCGCCAGGCAGATCTTCTGCTGGTTGCCGCCCGAAAGCTCCTTTGCTTTCTGCTTGGAGCTGGTGCATTTGATTGCCAGCTCATCAATATATTTTTTTGTTACCTCATGGATGGCCTTCTCGTCGCGCCAATGCACAAGGCCGCCCAGGTAGCTTTTCAGGAACCGGTTCTGGATCTGCATCGCCGGGAACGCAACGTTCCATTCCAGAGATTCATCCAGCAGCAGCCCGACCCCGCGCCGGTCCTCCGACACAAAGGCCAGCGACACATCCAGGCAGTGCCTCGGATTGTTCAGCGGCACCGGCTTTCCGTCAAATTCGACAGTGCCGCCCGCGTCATACAGTCCCATCACACCATTCGGGATGCCGAGCTTGCCCTGCCCTGCAAGGCCGCCGATCCCTAAAATTTCGCCCTCCCGCACGTCAAGCGTAACATTGCGCACAGTTTCGCCGGGCATATCCACCCAGAGGTTTTTAATTGACATGATCGTGCGTGCATTCCCATTATCCTGCGCCGCAGCCGCTGTTGTGCCCGCCGCGCTCTGCACGCTGCGGCCAACCATCCATTTCGTAATATCGGCCACGCTGGTTTCGCTTGCCGGAACGTCACGCACAACGTGCCCATCCCGCATCACGACAACCTTGTTGCACACCGCAAGTATTTCATGCAGGCGGTGTGTAATGAAAATGACTGCAATGCCCTGCGCCGACATTGCCCGGATCGAATCAAGCAGCGCATCCGCTTCCTTCTCGGTCAGCACCGCTGTCGGTTCGTCCAAAATCAGCAGCTTGAGATGTTCTTTGCTGAGCTCGCGCGCAATCTCCGTAAACTGCTTGTGCCCGACCGGCATATCGCTGATAACCATATCCGCATCAATCTGCACGCCCATTTTATTGATTGCATGTTCCGCGCGCTTGTCCATTTCAGCATAATTGAGCGTGTTCAGCCGGTCGCCGAACACCTCCGATACCAGGTTATGCTTTTTCGGCTCACGGTTCAAAAGGATGTTCTCGGTCGCCGTAAAGCCTGGGATCAAAGAGAATTCCTGGTGCACCATCCCGATCCCGGCTGCCAGCGCCTCAAACGGCGTGGCAAACTCGACCTTTTCCCCATTTAAGAGGATATCTCCGCCGTAGCCGCCTGTTTCACGGATGACATCCATGCCAAACAGGATTTTCATCAGCGTGGATTTACCTGCACCGTTCTCACCGCAGAGGCCCAGGACCTCGCCCTCGCCCAGCGTGAAATTGATATCGGTCAGCACCTGATTCCCAAAAAAATCTTTTTTAATGCTCTGCATCTGCAGCAGAGGAGTACTGTTATTTCTCATCTTTTTCTTGCACCCTGCCTGTAAAGGTACAGGGGGAAGGTCTTTCCCTCCCCCCTGTACCTTGAATTTTTATTTAGACCTGTTGCGGAGCCGCTCAGGACTCACCTGCCCAGCCCCTTAGCTGATGGTGAAATACTTCTCCGGTACTTCAACCTGTGCGGAACCCATATAATGGCCGGGATCGCCCATAATATAGGTATCCTGATAAATGAGGTAGGTGTTGTCGGACTTGACGCCGGTAGATGCATTGGTGTAGCTGGAGCCGTTCCACTCCGCATTGGGAGAATACTGCTGGAGCGCGGATGCAATATCATCCATGTCAAGCAGATCGCTCTTGCCGTCGATGACGTTCATCGCGTGCTGTGCAAGGCCAGCGGACAGGGTATAGCCATAGGAGTATGCCCAGGTGCCGAACCGGCCAGCGCCGCCCTTTTCATTGACGGATGCCTCAACCTTGGCAAGGATCTTTTCAAAGTCGCCCTGTTCCTGGGTCAGGTCGATGCCCAGTGCGCCGGGATAGCCCATCAGCGGGGACGGCAGGTCGGCCTCGATAAAGTATCCGCCGTACTCCATCAGCTGCTTGAGCAGCGGCTCGGTGTGCGCATCGTTGGTGCAGAAGTAAGCAGCCTTTTCGCCGTACTGCTGGACCCACTCCGGAACCTTCTCCAGGATATAAGCCTGTGCACCGGGAACGCCTACGTCAGTCGTCGGGTCGGGCGCAGTCTCAAGCACAAACTTCATGCCGAATTCCTCGCACGCAGCTTCCATAATGGCAGCGCGGCGGCTCATCGTCTCATAAGACATATGACGCGGGAAGGAAATGTGCACGAAGGTATCGCAGCCCAGCTCATGCGCGGTGCGGATGATGAGGTAGCCGCGGGAAACGAAGTCATTGTTGCAGACCAGGTCAGCAGCCTCGCCGATAACGGGCAGATCCTC
Source organism: uncultured Clostridia bacterium (assembly GCA_910589115.1). Lineage (GTDB taxonomy): Bacteria > Bacillota > Clostridia > Oscillospirales > Butyricicoccaceae > QXXE01. The sequence continues at coordinate 11,449 of CAJUSB010000002.1, forward strand.
ATGGGATTCGCCTGCGATGCAGAGGATATCGGGGCGGCGTTCTTTGATCTGGCGGAACGCCTCAGTCGTGCCGGGGATCGACTGGTTGACGATGATCGCCTTCATATCCGGGTCATCGGAAAGGTTTACGATGGTCTGGATGGTGGTTTCAAGCTCTTCGGTGAAGTTATCGGGGTAGATCGCGAGTTTGATGCGGTCGCTGCCGTAAGCGGCCTCAAACGCTTCTGCGCCGCGGCGGTCGTCCTCAGACTGGGAAACCGAACCGGTTACGATACCGATGTGGTAGTCATCGCCGGCGTCGCCACCCTCAGCGGTGCTTCCGGAATCCTCGCCCTCGGTCTGTTCCGGTGCGTCTGTGCCTTCCTGCTGGACAGGGGTCGGCGTGTTGTCTTTGCCGCCGCAGGCTGCAAGTGAAAGAACCATCACAAGCGCGAGCAGCAGGCTCAGCATCTTCTTCATAAACAAAGCCTCCTGAAATCTGTCTTTTCGACATGGTAATTTTGCAGGCAGGGGTAATTTTCCTGTTCCGCCGTTTTTAGGCGGAACAGGAAAAGGCATCTGCCTTTTCGCTAGTATCTATTTTAACAAAAAATTAACGTTTGTCAAGCATAATTCTTGATTAGTCTGCCCAATCGGTCAAAGTTTATTCATTTTTTCAGCGGAAAGCGAAGGGCGCTGCGTCCTCCGGGCGCGGATAAATGTACGCTGCACACGTATTTTATGTAAAAAAACGCACCGCATCCGCCCACTCGTGCATACGGAAGCGCTCCGCAGGCGCCCTGCGCGGGCAGCGGCAGGGACTCCGCCCTGCACCCGCAATTTTTTCGAGAAAAAATTGAGTAAAAGCTTTCCTTCCGCTGCGGCGGGGGATGGGTGCGGTTCAATCTGTACACGCGTGCCGCCCCGCCCGCCAAAAGGACGGCGGGCGGGGATCCGCGGCTGCGGTATGTTTTTTCGTTAATTATTTAGATTCATTGGAAAGCCTAGAAACGATGGTGTTTCAGGGCTGTGTGCGCCGCCAGTCAAGATAATTCTGCAAAATAAGCGTTGCAGCAACCGCATCCACAGTACGGCGGTGTTTTTTCATCTTTTTACCGTTCCCGTGCAGGATGGCATGGGCTGCAACTGTTGTGCGGCGCTCGTCCCAAAGCGTAACCGGGAGGCCGGTCAGCCCTTCCAGCTCCTGCGCAAAGGCTTCGCATTTCTGCGCGCGCGCCCCTGCCGTGCCGTCCATATTTTTCGGATATCCCAGCACGATTTCCTCGATCCGTTCTTCTTTTATATATTGCGCCAGCCGTTCCAGCAGCCGTGCGTGGTTCCATTCCTCAATTACCGATGGCGAGCCCGCCAGTAAACCGGTTTGGTCCGACACCGACAGCCCTGTCCGAGCGTCTCCATAATCAATTCCTAAAATTCGCATCCTTCCGTCCCCCTGCTTAAAATATGGTTTTTTATCATTATAGCACAGCATTCGGCTTGCTGCAAGGCAGCGCAGTGCAGCCTTTTTTCGCTGTGTTTTGTGCCGCTTATTCGGACGCCGGGGAGTGGTGCCTGGAGTGCTGGCCGGGTTGCCGCACGTCCTTTGGCGGTATCGCTGGAGTTTTTCCATTCAAAATCCGCAGGTTTTGGACGGATTTTTTAACGAAAACCCTTGACCACACTATATTTGCGTGCTATAATAGTAGCACCTATGCAGGTTCTTTTTTTGTGCCCGGCGCGGCCAGCAGTCGTGTGCTGCCCGCCTGTCCGGCATGAACCGCCGCAAAGGGAGGCAATGCGCCCAGTCTGGCCGTTTAATTAACAACGGCTGGTTTCGGGCCCGGAAAGCGCCGCAGCCCCAAAAACGCCCTGCGGACGCAAATTTATTGAGGAGGTGCCGCTATGCGCGTTCGAGTAACGCTCGCCTGCACGGAGTGCAAGCAAAGAAATTACAACACGATGAAGAACAAGAAGAACGATCCCGATCGTCTGGAGATGAACAAGTACTGCCGTTTCTGCAGAAAGCATACTGTCCATCGCGAGACCAAGTAAGCCGAAGAAAGGAAAGGAAACAGCTTCATGGCAGATGAAAAGAAGAACAGCAAAGCCAAGAAGCCCTCTGTCTTTGCGCGTGCAAACAAGTGGTTTCGCGAGCTGAGGGCGGAAACGCGTAAGATCGTATGGCCGACCAAGCAGCAGACCGTCAATAATATGCTTGTTGTCGTTGCCGCGGTACTGATCGTGGGTGTCTTTGTATGGGTTCTGGATCTGATCTTTGGCGGACTGGTCGCCGCTGTGATCGGGATGCTCGCCGGCTAACGCAGAAAGGGTCAGCATGTCAGATATACCAAAATGGTATGTGGTGCACACATACTCCGGCTACGAAAATAAAGTAGCTTCATCCATCGAGAACGCGGTGGAAAATCTGAAGCTCCATGACCTGATTACGGCAGTCAACATCCCGGTCGAAACGGTCATAGAGTTAAAAGATGGCAAGCCGAACGAGGTAAAGCGCAAGCTCTTCCCCGGCTATGTGCTGGTAAAGATGATTGTCACCGATGAAACCTGGTATCTGGTGCGCAATACGCGCGGATGCACGGGCTTTGTCAGCCCAAACTCGAACAAGCCTATCCCCTTGACCGATGAAGAGGTGGCCGCGATGGGCGTCGAGGAAAAGCAGGAAATCGAGATCGGCTACGGCGTAGGCGACAGCGTGCGCATTGTTGACGACAAGCTGGCTGGCTTTATCGGCGTGGTCGAGGCGGTAGACATCAGCCGGAACCTGGTTCGGGTGACGGTGAACATGTTCGGCCGAGATACCCCTGCCGAGCTCAGCCTTGACCAGGTGGAGCCCCTTGATGAATAGGCTCTGCGCATCGCGCCTTGGCGTGCTCCGCTCCACTGCGACAAAGGTATAAAATCCGACGCTCAGGCCGCCGGATTTTACTGCCGTCTCCCGGGACGGCGTATTTTTTGAATGCGCGCTGCGGCGCGGGGGAGGGCCGCCTCCCCTCTTTTGCGGGCATTCCTTTATTTTCTGCTGCGCCGCTTTGGCAAGTGGGAGAGCAGGGGGTTGTCCCTGTTCGCCAGCCACCACACTTTTTAAGGAGGAAACCTCAATTATGGCACAGAAAGTTATTGGCTATATCAAGCTCCAGATCCCCGCGGGCAAGGCAACCCCTGCGCCCCCGGTAGGCCCCGCGCTCGGCCAGCACGGCGTAAACATCATGGCGTTTACCAAGGAGTTTAACGAGCGCACCAAAAATGACGCCGGTCTTGTCATCCCGGTTGTTATCACGGTCTACGCAGACCGTTCCTTCAGCTTTATCACCAAGACCCCCCCGGCGGCAGTGCTGATTAAAAAAGCCTGTAAGATCGAATCCGGTTCCGCCGTGCCGAACAAGCAGAAGGTTGCGTCCATCTCCAAGGAGGACGTTCAAAAGATTGCGGAGACCAAGATGCCTGATCTCAACGCTGCATCCCTTGAGGCTGCGATGAGCATGATCGCGGGCACCGCACGTTCAATGGGCATTACCGTCCAGGAATAAGCCTGTGCTGCCCCACGGGAACAGAATGACTGATATTTTGCACCGGCAGCAAAAGGCTGCCTAAGTGGGAGGGAAATTCCCGCTATACCACTAAAGGAGGATAATTATTGTGCGCAAAGGTAAAAAATATGTCGAAAGCGCAAAGCTGATCGACCGCAGCAAACTGTATGATCCGGCAGAAGCGCTGAACACCGTGATTTCCACTGCAAAGGCCAAGTTTGACGAAACGGTCGAGCTGCATGTCAAGCTCGGCGTTGACTCCCGCCATGCAGACCAGCAGGTCCGCGGCGCAATCGTATTGCCGCACGGCACCGGCAAACAGGTACGTGTACTGGTATTTGCCAAGGGCCCCAAGGCGGAGGAAGCTGCTGCCGCTGGCGCTGAATATGTAGGCGCAGAGGATATGGTTGAAAAGATTACCAAAGAAAATTTCTTTGATTATGATGTTGTGATCGCTACCCCGGATATGATGGGCATTGTTGGCCGTCTGGGCAAGCTGCTCGGCCCCAAGGGCCTGATGCCGAACCCCAAGGCTGGCACGGTTTCCATGGATGTTGCCCGCGCTGTTCAGGAATCCAAGGCTGGTAAGATCGAATACCGTCTGGACAAGACCAACATCATCCACTGCCCCATCGGCAAGGCTTCTTTCGGCCAGGAAAAGCTGCTGGACAACTTCAATGCACTTGTCGGCGCAATCATCAAGGCGAAGCCGGCAGCGGCCAAGGGCCAGTATGTACGTTCCTGCGTTGTCGCGTCCACCATGGGCCCCGGCGTTAAGATCAACCCTGTCCGTCTGGCCGACTAAGACTTCCGTCACGCCGGGGCGCCGCCCCGGACCCCGCGCCTGCGCGGCGGGCGCCAGAGGGACTTGTCCCTCTGGACTCCCATCCTCGCCTGCGGGCGGGACAAAGGCTGCTCTATACGGATGGTTCCCCGCGCTTTTGCGAAATATTTTGCGGAAATTTGAGAAAATGCGTTGACAAGGCTGTTATAGGCTGTTATAATGTAATAGCTTGGTCAAAGACAGCAGGTCTTCCGTTTGGGAAGGTAAAGGGGTTCTATGTACCGCCTGCCGAGGTCAGCGCATGAAATCTGTTTTTTCTGTGCCCTCCTGTGTCTTTGCACAAGAGGGCACTTTATTTGTAATGGAGGTGAAACAAGATGCCTAACGCAAAGGTTCTGGAAGAAAAGAAGGCTCTGGTTGCTTCTCTGGTCGACAAGATCAAGAATTCCCCGGCAGGCGTGCTGGTGGATTATAAGGGCATCAACGTGGAGGATGATACCAAGCTCCGCCGTGACCTGCGCAATGCCGGTGTTGACTACGCTGTCGTCAAGAATACCATGCTGCGCTTTGCTGCGGATGAGCTCGGGTTGAATGCGTTCGACGAGCACCTGAATGGTACAACTGCGCTTGCAGTAAGCACCACGGATGATGTCGTTGCCCCCGCGAAGATCCTGGCAGACTATGCCAAGAAGCACGAGAACTTTAAGATTAAGGTCGGTTTCCTGGAAGGCGAAGCGATTGATGCATCAGAGGTACAGCGCCTGGCAGATATGCCGAGCAAGGAAGGCCTCATCGCACAGGTTCTTTATGGCTTCAATTTCCCGATTACCCAGCTGGTTATCGCGCTCGACAATATCGCGAAAAAAACCGAGGACGGCGAAGCGCTCGTCTCCTCCCTTGTGGCAGACAAGACTGCGTCCCCGGCCGAAGACGCTGCTGCTGAATAATCAATACTATTAAATCTACAAAACTGGAGGTATTATTACCATGACGATTCAGGAAATTATGGATGCCGTAAAGGAACTGAAGGTTCTGGAGCTGGCTGAGCTGGTAAAGGCTCTCGAAGAGGAATTTGGCGTTTCCGCTATGCCTGTTGCAGTTGCTGGCGGTGCTGCTGCTGGCGGCGAAGCTGCTGCGGCTGCTGAGCAGACCGAGTTTGACGTAGAGCTGACCTCTGCTGGTTCTTCCAAGATCAACGTTATCAAGGTTGTCCGTGAGATCACCGGCCTCGGCCTCAAGGAAGCTAAGGCAAAGGTTGACGAGGCTCCCTCTGTTATCAAGGAAGCCGCTTCCAAGGAAGACGCAGAAGCGATCAAGGAGAAGCTCGAAGCTGCTGGCGCTACCGTTACCCTCAAGTAATTTTTTTCCCCGGAGGTGCATTTGCACCCCCGGGTTTTTTAATGCAATACAAGGAATCCTGAATTGATTGCTAATACAATCCGTAATATATTCTATAAAATAATCGGATAGTAATTATATCTCAAGTAATTCCAAATACGCCTGCACCGAACGGATTGCAGACGCTCCATCCGCGGCAGCCGTCACGATTTGCCGGACTGCCTTGCGCCGCAGGTCTCCGGCTGCGAAAAGCCCTGGAACAGCCGTGCGGCAGTCCTCACCGGCCTGCACATAACCGTACTCGTCTACGATTCCCAGAGGCCGCAGGAACCCCGTTTCGGGAGCCATTCCGACCGCGATAAACACGCCGTCCACTGGCAATATTTCTTCCTTGTGATTCTTTACGTCTTGTACGCGCACTCCGGAAACCCTTCCGCCCTCCGACAGGATTTCGGTCACGACTGCATTCCACCGCGCGGAAACGTTGGGAATCCCCAGCACCCGCGCAGCGTGTGCCTTTTGTGCCCGGAGGCTGTCCCGCCTGTGGATTAAAATAACCTCGCTGGCCTGTCTTGACAAGGAAAATGCATCTTCCACAGCGGTATCGCCGCCACCGACAACACACACCCGTTTCCCGTAAAAGAATGCGCCGTCGCACATCGCGCAATAAGAAACGCCGTTCCCGCGAAGCGCTTCCTCTCCCGGCATGCCCAACGAGCGGGGCACTGCACCCGTTGCAGCAATAACGGCCTTTGTGGTCAATGGTTCCCCGTCTGCCAGCAAAATTTTTTTGACTGTGCCGCTGTTTTCAATGCCCGTCACTTGCCCCCGCTGGAAGTGCGCTCCCATCTGTTCCGCGTGCGTGCGAAACTGTTCAGCCATCACCAGCCCCTGCACGCCGGGCATCCCGGGATAATTATCCACTGCCCCTGTTGTCGCAATCTGCCCGCCTGCAATGTGGTTTTCAATGATAACTGCATTCATTTGCGCACGTGCCGCATAAATAGCGGCAGTTAATCCCGCAGGCCCCGCGCCAATAATCACTAAATCCAGCATAATCAAAACTCCCCTCTGATTCCATAAACGGTTTTCAGAGAGTATGCCCGGAAATCCGTCCCTTCATGAATACCGCCGAAAAGAAGGGGCAGTCAGGGCTTTTTCAATAAAAAAACTGTCCTTCAGCCAAAGCCAAAGGACAGCTATCACACTTATTTTATACCTAAGCGGTTAACCTCACGCGCTGCGTCAGCCAGCGCGAAATCCGGCGCGGAGCGCCGCTGCCGCCGGAGCGATGCCGCAAAGCGGCGAGCTTGTAACCCCCGCACCGCAGTGCGTTTTCCATCCGCCGCTGTGCGGCGGTAAAATCCAGCAATCGCATTGTTGGATTTTACACCTATGCCGCAGCGTAGTGTACCGCCCCTCGGGCGGTGCATGAAGCGCAGGCCGAGCCGCCGCACAGCCCC
>CAJUSB010000002.1:18660-127168 GCA_910589115.1 uncultured Clostridia bacterium
TGGCTGTGTCGGCGGAACCTCCTCGCCCAAAATCCGCAGATTTTGGGCGAACCCTGTTGTACCGCCCCTCGGGCGGTGCATGAAGCGCAGGCCGAGCCGCCGCACAGCCCCTGGCTGTGTCGGCGGAACCTCCTCGCCCAAAATCCGCAGATTTTGGGCGAACCCTTAAAATCGCATCGGGGTAAGCTTGCAGTAATCTTCAATCGTGCCGCCGTTGCGGAAGCATTCGATAATGGAACGGCCAAGCGGGTCAAGCTCATCCGTATAGAACTTTTCAAGCTCCTGTGCAAAGAAATCATTCAGGATCTTTGCTCCAACATCATAGCCATCCTCGCCAAGGCGGTCCTGCGTCTCCGGACGGAGGAACTTGGCACGGATATCCTGTCCATCCATCTTCATTTCACGCAGCGCATAGCCAAGCAGCGGGCAGCGGGCCGGGACCAGCTTTTCCTTTTTAACCGTGCCGCTGTGACGGGCAAGGAACTCGCGGGAAATCCATTCTGCCGCAAAGCCAACCTGATAAATACCGATATTCTGGTTAGGAATCAGTACATAACGGGTACGGGGGCTGTTGATGATCTGCTGAAGCAGCAGATTTGCCTGCTTTACGCGTTCGCCGGTTGCAAACGGCCAGTAAGAGCCAACGCCCTCTGAAACCATTGCACTGCCGCCGTCCACGATAGAAGGGTTCTTATGTCCGCGCGGTGCGACCAGACGCCACAGCCAAGCCAGCGCAGGCGGAATAAAGTGCAGCAGGCCCATGATACCGTAAGTAGGATTCTCGCGGGAAGAGGGAGGCATACGGGTACCGAAAGAACGTACATCGACCTCAACCGGTTCCGTAATAATATGCGGCACCTTTTCACGCGGAACGATTGCACGCGGGTTGGGGCAGGGCTTACCATTGGAATCCGGGGTATGCTCCCAAATCAGGGAAGTCGCACCAACGACGCCCTGGATATTGAAGAAGCAAAGCGGCTCATCCGGCTCGGTGCAGATGCGTTCGTAAACCGGGTCGCAGCCATAGTGCGTAACGCCGTCCATACGCAGGAACCAGCCGTGCTCGCCGTCAACAATGCAGAGCTTGCCGTTGTTGCTCTGGATAGAGGGATAGCAAGTCGCCATATCGTCACAGATCGGCTCAATCGTGCAGGTCTTGCCCAGGTTCAGAATGGTCTTTTCACCGGTGATCGTGTGGGTTGCAAGCAGGACGCGGTCGTCCTCCATGCGGGCAACATCCTGGAGCATTTCACTCTTGCCGCCGCCGGAAGCACCCTCATGCATGATAACAATATCATTATCATACTGGGTGGTGATACGGGCTGCGGAAGCGTGTGCCGTGACCCAGCCTTCCTGTTCGCCGATATCGAGCAGGACAGAATAAACGCCCTTCTTCGCGGACGGGCCGGGATAGAGGTTGTAGGAATAGACCTCGTGGCAGTCCTCCAGGCGGTTATGTACGCAGACCTGACGGCCGTTAAAATGGGTATGACGGAACGGCGGTGCAACGTAAATAATTGCGCGCGGCTTATACCCTTCGGTATCCTCTGCGGAAACAAATCCCTGAAGCTGTGCAAGCGCAAACGCAAAGAATGCAGCATTACGCGGGCAGATCAGCATGGATTTATAGCCATAGATATTGCCGCCCGAATTAAAGGGCATAATGATAAGCTCCTGCGTTTTCAGCCATTCGAGCGTCTCTTTACGCACATCGTCGAAATCGTAGCCGTATACATCCTTAAAACGGGGCTTGTCGGTGGGTTTGTCATCGGCAATCCGCATACAGTCAGGGTCGCGGCGGCGCATATAATCCTCAGCATAGTTAACGCAGACACCATTTTTCGCACGGACAACCGTTGCTTCGGTGATTTCGCCCTTGCCGGGAACGTCATATACGACGTCATATTTGCCTGAGCGGCCAGTACCGAATACCATTTCATACAGCTCGGACTTTGTGGTCGGAATAAAAATGCCCTTGCACTCTTCAATCACGTCCTCAAGCTCGGGCGTCCAGGTGAATTTGCGCAGTAATCGGTTCATTTGATTCAGTAACCTCCCTTTTCAGCCCGCCTGAAAAATGCCCGGCAGGCCGCAGATTCCGGGCGGGCCCTCCGCCAGCCAGGCAGGGAGCGCCGCTCAATCTTCTTTCCTTTTATATCATACATCGAAAGCAGGTCATCCGTCAACATAAAAATACTGATTCTTCCGGAGATTTTAAGGGCTGAACAGTGCTAGGCTTTGTCCAAAAAGCCGGAAACTTCCCGCCATAAATAGGAAACTGTGTTCATCATGCAGCAATTACGGGTGCGCATGTCTGCCTCATCAGGCAAAGTCGATTTGCCCTGGAATCCTGGCAGATTTCGCGGTGTTTTTCCACGAAATGACAGTGTCAGTGCCAGGCGTGGAGAACAGCCTGCGAAACGGGTTCAAAAAATAAGGCTTGCCCACCGGCGGCAGAATTTGGTATACTATAGAGAAAGCATAAATCCCGGAGCCTTCCGGAGAAAGGAACCTATACTTATGAATATTACCAAACGCGATGTGCAGGAGCTGCGCAAGCGGCTGACCAAAAAGGCCTGCACCTTTGACCGCGTCACCGGCTGCTACATCAACAGCGGAAAAGAAGTGATTTTGAAATTCAGCGAATCCTTTATGAATCTGGCCGAGGAGGAATTCTTCAAATATTTGGAGATTGCCAAAAAAGCCTTTTCCGGCTCGCTCGGCAAAAACCTGCTTGAGCTGGAGTTCGAGCGCACGGAGGATGCCAAAGAACGGCAGCAGTTCCTCCAGTCACTGCGCACGGACGAGCAGTGCACGGATGAGCTGATTGAACAGTTTTTCACACAGGTGATGGAAAACTATCATGCCGAGGGCAGTTATCTGGTATTGCTGTTCCATGATATTTATGATGTGCCGGTGCGGACAAAGGACCGGCAAAAGCTGGATGATTCCGAGGAAGTTTACGAATATATCCTTTGTGCGATTTGTCCGGTAGAGCTTTCCAAGGCGGCGCTGGGCTACCGGGAAGAAGAAAACCGGATCGGCGCACGCGAACGCGACTGGGTTGTCGGTATGCCTGAAATTGGCTTTGTGTATCCGGCCTTTTCCAAACGCAGCGCGGATGTAAATGCGATGCTGTATTACGCCAAGGGGGAATCCCATCCGGAGATGATTTCGGGACTGCTGGGCTGTACGCCGTGCCGTACCTCGGCAGAGGAAAAGTTAATGTTTGAAGACGTAGTTAACGATGCATTTGGCGATATGCAGGAGCAGGCAGAAACTGCATACATGTTTATCCAGCGTAATCTTGACGATTTAATAGCCATCCGCGAGGAAACCGAAGAAGGCACAGGCGACCTGGCGCTGACCGCCGAGGATGTTGCCGATGTGATTTCGGATATTGAGATGCCTGACCTGGTGCGTGAAGCGATTGTAGAGGGCTGTGCACAGATGTTCGGAGACGAGATGCCGGCGGCAAGCCACCTGCTGGACGCAAAGCTGGCGGAGGAAGGCGCACGCCGCGCGCAGATCATCCGCCTGGAAAAGAAAATAACGACACTTGAGCAGGAGCTTGATGAAGCGTGGGGCGTCCCGCAGGAGGACGATGCAGGCGGCGGCGCAGACAGCAGCACAGAACCGGCTGCCCGTGTGCCCGTACCGGTCCGGCTCCGATTGCCGCAGGAGCGCCGCAGCACGGTGCGTGCCGAGGTAATTGACGGGAAACGCTGCATTGTAATCCCGCTGGAAGAGGGCGAGACCGCCAGTGTAAACGGAAACGAATTGCCGCTTTGGCCGGACACAGAAGCAGCCGAGGCGGAAACGACAGAGGCAAGCCCGGCAGGAATGGAAGCAGCCGAGGCAGAAGCGACAGAGGCAAGCCCGGCAGGGATGGAAGCAGCCGAGGCAGAAGCGACAGAACCGGTAGCGTCAGAATCGGCAGAAGAGGAAGCACCGGAAGCAGCAGTGCCGAAACCGGAAGCAGCAACGGCAGAGACAGAAGCGCCGGAATCCGGTAATGAAAACACCGGTGAAGCGTCCGCAGACACCGACTCTGTTTTGCCGGAAGAAGCTACCACAACTCCGGATACCGAAAGCCCGGACATGCCCGTTTCCGAAGAAGAGAACGCCATGCAGACCTCTGACCAAACTGATGCACCTTTCTAACCGTCATCCTATCAATAAATAATCTTTTTCCACTGTAAAGCGCCGATTTGTCACCATTGGATGTGGTCAAAAATGGTAGAAGAAAGCGTTGCGTTCCGATTATTTCTCTGTTAAAATGGGCTTAAAAGAGGAAAAATAAATGCGTGGCGGTGAAATTCCGGGGCTGCCTGCATGTACAGCATTCTGCGCTCCGCTGGTGCGGGGCAATGCCTTACCGCAGAACGTCTGGACTGCTGGCATACTCCGGAAGCCGAAGCGGCACGGAATCCCCCAGAAGAACGAGAAAATAGGAGTGTTATCATGAAGAACGCAATCCAATTCGGCGCAGGCAACATCGGTCGTGGGTTTATTGGTATGCTGCTGAGCCAGGCAGGCTACAGGGTAGTCTTTGCGGATGTCAACGAAACGATCATTGACCGGCTGAAAGCCGATCAGGGCTATACCGTCCATGTCATGGATACAGAGGTTGAGGATGTACCGATCCGCAATGTTACCGGCATCCTGTCAACCGGCGAAGAAATTGTGGAGGAAATCGCAAAGGCTGATATCCTGACCACAGCGGTTGGCCTGCGGGTACTGGGCTTCATTGCACCCGCAATCGCGAAGGGGATTCAAAAGCGGTGTGCGGATGGCGTCCAGGCGCCGCTGAATATCATTGCATGTGAAAACGCCATCCGTGCGACCTCACAGCTGAAAGAGCACGTTTACAGTGCGCTTTCCGAAGCAGAAAAGGCTTATTGTGAAGCGCATGTAGGCTTTGCTGACTGCTCGGTTGACCGGATTGTCCCGCCGGTGCGCACCGAAAACCCGGTCGATGTAGTTGTTGAAAAATACTGCGAATGGAACGTCGAAAAAGCATCCCTCAAGGGTGAAATCCCGAATATTCCGGGCATGAATCTTGCCGATAACCTGATGGCGTATATCCAGCGCAAGCTGTTTACGCTCAATACCGGTCACTGCATCACCGCTTATACCGGTGTAATGGCGGGTTATTCTACCATTGACAAGACGATTGCAGACCCGGAAATCTATGAACTTGTCAAGGCAGCTATGACCCAGTCCGGCGATGGCCTGATCCAGAAATTTGGCTTTGACCGTGAAGCACATTATAAATATATTGATAAGATTATCAACCGTTTTAGAAATCCATATTTACAGGATGATGTAGCCCGCGTTGGCCGCGAACCGCTGCGCAAGCTGTCGGCGGATGACCGTCTGGTCAGCCCGCTCTCGACTGCACGTTCCTTTGGTCTTCCGGTTGACAAACTGATTATCGGCATTGGTGCAGCGCTCCACTATAATAATCCGGAGGATGCGCAAAGCGTAGAGCTTCAGGAAAAAATCGTGGCAAAGGGCGTAAAGGACGCATTTGCTGAGATATCCGGTGTGACCGACCCTGAACTTCTGGAACAGGTGGCGGATGCCTACGGCAAGACAGAAAGCCTTTTCAAAAGATAAGGCAGTTTCCGTCTTCTTTATAAAAACAACAATCCCCTGCTGGCATATATTGTCGGCAGGGGATTGTCCTATACTCGTGAACGCTGGAGATTGCCGTTTGATCCGCCTGCGCGGCGGGCGGTCTTGCGCAGACAGCGCCAGAGGGACTTGTCCCTCTGGACTCCCATTCATCGCCTGCGGGCGGGACGAAGGGGCGGCTCTGCCTCCGAAGCCCTTTGCCCTATCGTGACTCTTTTACTGACACTCTGATGAATGGTCAATCGGGAGTTATCTCATAACATGGAGTTTTACCCTTGGCATAAGGGTGGAAATCTGTTCCATATCAGCCGGATGGGTGCCGCTGCACATCACACTGGCCGCACCCGCAGCAGAAGCAAACCGCACGGCCTCCTCCCACGGGAACCCATTCTGTGCGGCATAGGCAAGCGCAGCGACAACACTGTCGCCCGCACCTGTCGTACAGCGGACAGGTACTGCAAGCCCCTCCGTATACACCGTTCGTTCCTGGCTGACATACAATGCACCGTGGTGCCCCATTGAGACAACCACCTGGCGGATGCCATATTGTATCAGCAGCCCATATGCCGCCTCCGCGAGCACCTCCGGTGTATCCAGACTGCGGCCCAGCAGGCGGGAAAGCTCCTCCTGATTGGGCTTTATCAGTTCAGGCGCGGCCGCAATCCCTTCGGCAAGTGCAGCACCGTCAGCATCCAGCAGGACCCTTGCCCCTTTTCCCTGGCAGGCCTCTGTCCAGCGGCGGTAAGTATCAGCCGGAGCATTCGGCGGCAGGCTGCCGGATAATACGACAAGGTCACCTGCCTGCAAATCTTTGGTCAGCGCTTCCAGCAGCCGTTCCAGCAGCACCGGAGGTACAGGGATGCCGGGTGCGTTGATTTCAGTGGTGACCTGCTGTGCAGGGTCTGTAATTTTCAGGTTTGTACGCGTTTCACCGTCCGTATATAGGAAACAGCCCGACAATCCGGCTTTCTTGAGTGCAGCTTCCAGCAGCTGTCCGGTATGTCCGGCCAGAATGATAATCGGATAGCTCTCACACCCCAAACGGGCAAGCAGCTTGGATACGTTGATGCCCTTGCCTCCCGGGTCCATGTGCTGTGCCGCAATGCGGTTGACTGCCCCCGGCGCAAAGTCTGGGATTTCGACCGACCTGTCCAGCGCGGGATTGAGCGTAACAGTATAGATCATTTATACGCGCCCTCTTTCTTTGAGAAGAAATTTTATCAGACCTTGTTTAATCAATGGGAATGGCTCCATGAACCAGGTTTTGCTGCTGAATAAGAAAAAAGCTCCATCTTCCGATGAAGCTTTTCTTGGTGGAAGTTAACGGGCTCGAACCGCTGACCCTCTGCTTGTAAGGCAGATGCTCTCCCAGCTGAGCTAAACTTCCATTTGGTGACCCGTGCGGGACTCGAACCCGCGTTACCGCCGTGAAAGGGCGGTGTCTTAACCGCTTGACCAACGGGCCGGGAATGATGGTAGCGGTAATTGGACTTGAACCAATGACCTTTCGGGTATGAACCGAACGCTCTAGCCAACTAAGCTATACCGCCGTGTCTTTTGTTTCCCTGCCGTTTATCTCTCTCGGCGACAATAGCTATTATACGCGGTCAAGGGACAAATGTCAAGGGCTTTTTCAAAAAAAAAACAAAAATTTTTATGGCGCCCATCACTGGGCAATCAGGCCATCCGCGAAGCACCGCGGAATGTTCCATAGTATCCCTAAACCCTTAAAATACAATTTGTAATTTTTATTCATATAATTACAATCTGTTATTATCACAATCATCAGGCATTTTCTGCCTTTGGGGATTGACAATCTTTCTCCATACCGCTATAATGAATATATAAAAGGGCGCAGCCAGTTGACGGTTGCCCTCCCAAGATCAGATAAAATGACCGTTGAGTTTGCAGTTCAGGCGGTCATTTTATTTACGCTTACTCTGGATAATCAATGCAACTACCGCTACAAAGAGCTCGAGCGTCTGAATCAAGTCAGAATACGTAAACTTCATTATGCCACCCCCTTTCCGGTTTTCGTTCCGGGGTACTATCTGGGGAGGGCAAACCGCCAACCGTACTTGGCTGCGCTGAAAGCATTTTCCTACGTTCCTTGATGCAGGAAACGTATCCATGTTTTCCTAAACCCCAGTATACTACAAATCCCGACAAAGCGCAAGGCAAATATACAGTTTATGCGCCCCACAATCTTCCTGATAATATACTCACGGTCGAAAAATTTTTGCCGCAGATAACCACCCGCCCCGCCGTCGTTCTGGCGGGGCGGGCACAGCGCGGCAGCAACGGCAGCCGTACCAGTCCCGCCCGCAGGCGAAAAAAGGGGTCCAGGGGAACGAGTTCCCCTGGCGCTGTCCGCGTAGGACCGCACGCCGCGCAGGCGAAGGAAACGGCAAGATTTAATGCTCGCGAGTATAATAGACCGGCCCGCCCGCTTTGGGGCAGGCCGGTCTATTATTATCGGGAACCACGCAAAGCATCCGGCGCTCCCGGCCAACGGGCAAACCGACACAGCCGCAGCCGATTCCTATAGAAAAATTAAACGATTTCTGCATTATATTTTTGTGCAGCTTGACACACTCCATAAACAGCCCTCTGAACAGAATAAATTTTGGAAATTGCTGAAAATCGGACGAATTTGGTTAATAAATGGGAACAAACAGGTTACAAAGCCGTTACAGAGGCACTTTTCCGCTGTTTAGACAGAACTCCAAGAAGAACAGTTTGTTGTTCAAAAAAACGGTGATTTTATCTGGAAATGACCGATTTTTTGGATAGAAAAATTAGAGGACTGCTTGCATTTTTCCGTTTCTTCCTGTATAATAAATGCAGAACAGGTTGTCCCACAATTTGGCACACCCGCTTTCCCGGCAGAGATACAGCCCCTGCACCGGGCAGAACGGCAGCTGCTGTTCCTGCAATCTTTAATGTTCCTTATTTTGATTTTGTGTTCCCCTTGTACTTAATCTTTGTCTTATGGATCAGAAATTTTATCACATTTCCATCTTGCCGGAGGCGTGTCTTGACGCCCTCCGCATCTCACCAAACGGCGTCTATGTTGACGCCACCTTGGGCGGTGCAGGGCATTCGCTCCGCATTGCCAGCCGGTTGACCACCGGCAGATTGATTTGCATTGACCGCGATGACGAAGCCATTCAGAATGCGTACACGCGCCTTGCCCCGGTATGGGACCGCGTAACCATCGTGAAAAGCGACTTTCGCGAGATTGACCGTGTGCTCGCCGGACAGGCCCTGCCCGGCGCCGACGGCATCCTCTTTGACCTCGGCGTTTCTTCCCCCCAGCTCGACCATGCCGAACGTGGTTTTTCCTATATGCAGGATGCCCCGCTCGACATGCGTATGGATCAGCAGCAGGCCCTCACCGCCTATGACGTTGTCAACAGCTGGAGCCGTGAGGAACTGCGCCGCATCCTTTTTGAGTATGGTGAGGAACGTTACGCCCCCCTGATTGCCGCCGCGATTGAACGGGAACGCGCAGCATCCCCCATCCGCAGCACACTTGCGCTTGCCGAGCTGATCCGCAGTGCAATGCCTGCAAAGGCCCTGCGCGAAAAGCAGCATCCTGCAAAGCGGAGTTTTCAGGCCATCCGTATCGCTGTCAATGATGAGCTTTCCGCCCTGCGGGAGGCAATGGACAAGGCGATCGACGCCCTGAACCCTGGCGGCCGCCTTGCTGTCATCACCTTCCATTCACTGGAGGACCGTATTGTAAAAACCGCTTTCCAGGCAGCTGCAAAGGGCTGTACCTGTCCCAAGGACTTCCCTGTCTGTGTCTGCGGCCAGAAACCGAAGGTTCGCCTGCCCTGCCGCAGGCCTGTCCTGCCGGATGCGCAGGAAATTATGGACAACCCTCGCGCCCGCAGCGCAAAGCTGCGTATATGCGAACGGGTTTGACCCCTGCATGGACAGGCGAACCTTCCCCCTATGGCATTTTTCATTCCAAAAGGAGACGAAATCTATGGCGTACTACGCAAGCCGCGAGAGCGTAGCTTACAATTACGACGAAATGATGTCCCATTTCAGCCGCACCCCTCCCGCTCCCGAGCCGGAACCCGCACCGCATCCCCAGCTTCAGGCCATCCCGGGTGGGAAGGCCCGCACGAACACCAATCCCCTTTTCCAGCCCAAGACCTTCCTGACCCTTATGCTGGTCCTCCTGACCGCCGGGGTCGTCTTGTACAGCTATATGCTGGTCGCACAGTTGACCAGCGATGTAGCGTCCAAACGTATTGAGCTCGACGAGCTCCGTGCAATCAACACTGCCCTGCTCACCAAGCAGGAATATGAACTCAGCGATGAGACCATCGAAGAATATGCGCAGCAGTCCGGTATGTTCAAGCTGGATAACAGCCAGGTCGAATGGTTTGAAATGTCAAACCCGGACAAGGTCGAAATTGCCGGCTCCGGTACCGGCATCACCGGCGTGCTCGGCCGGCTGATGCAGAGCTTCAATGCAACGATGGCATATCTGAACTGAGTGCGAATATGTATAGTATGACGGGAGTGAGAGGTTTTACAAACTTCTGCTCCCGCCTTTTGTAAACAGCAGCAGACCTGTTCGGAACGCTGAATGTGCCGAATATGTAGAGACTATCTCAAAATAAGACGTGCGCAGGCTGCGCCGTCAGATTTTTCGTCAGGCGAAAGCGCTTGGCAGACGGTGCGCCGATGGTTTCCGGGCAGGCCGGGCAGAAACGGAGGCGTTTATCTGAATTATGGCAGGTATGAACAGCAACTCACCCAACGGCCGTATGCGCAGCCGCATCGCCGTACTGATCCTGCTCATGTGCGGCGTATGCTTTTCCGCAGTTTTTGTGCGGTTATTCTATATGCAGGTATTAAAATATGAATTTTACACTTCCAAGGCGCGGCAATATCAGACGCGGGATACGATTGTTGCCCCCAGCCGCGGCACCATTTACGACCGTAATATGAACAAGCTCGCCGAATCGGCGGCTACCGAACGGATTTCTGTAAACCCCAACGACGTTTACAAAAAAAGCCGCGAGCTGAACGAAAACGAACAGCGTGAAAATGTTGCCCGGATGCTGGCCGAAACGCTCGGCCTCAACTATGAAACTGTGCTCCAGCAGGTAAGCGACACGACCAAACAGTCTAAGGATATCAAATCCCGCGTTGACCAGGACACCTGCAACACCATCCGCCAGTGGATGGTGGAGAACGGCAGCTATGGTATCAACTTTACACCGGACACGCGGCGGTACTATATTAACGGTGCATTTGCTGCGCAGGTGCTCGGCATGACAGACGGCGACGGCGTTGGCTCCTATGGCATTGAGGCCTCCTGCAACGCCGAGCTGACAGGCAAACCCGGACGGCTGGTACGTGCGGAGAACGCGCGCAACAGCGAAATGCCTTTTGATAATGACCAGTATGTTCCGGCTGAGAATGGCAATTCCATCGTGCTGACCATTGACGAAACCATCCAGTCAATTCTGGAAAACCACCTGGAAACCGCACTGGCTGACAATCCCTACGCCCGCGACGGCGTGGAAGGGATCGTCATGAATCCCAAAACCGGCGAAATCTATGCAATGGCCAGTATGCCGGACTATGACCCCAACGAACCTTACACACTGACCGGCATTTACTACAACGAGGAAAAGCGCCAGATCGAAGAGCTGATGGAAACCTATCAGCCTGACGTCCCCTTTGAAATTACGGATGAATACTACATTTATGGTCGTTCCGCCGGATTTGTGAACCTTCCGAATCAGGATATGGAACTTCCCGACAGGACGCGTCCTGTCACCGACAACAAGACCGGGAAAGTCATTGGCCAGCGCCCGTCCACACTGATTGAGGAGATTCGCGACTGCCGTTCGCGGCAGCTGATCCAGATGTGGACCAACCACACGATTGCTTCCGCGCAGGAGCCTGGTTCAACCTTTAAGCTGATGACCGTTTCTGCCGGGCTTGAGAGCGGATCGATTGCTGCCACCACGCCTTTCTACTGTTCAGGTGAGCGCACGGTTACCGGCCAGACCATCCATTGCTGGCGGCGTATCGGGCACGGCGCGGAGGACACCATGCAAGCGCTGATGAATTCCTGCAACCCAGCCATGATTGAAATCGGATTTAAGACCGGCGCAAACACTTTCTATGAATATATGAAAGCATACGGGCTGCTGGAAAAAACCGGCATCGACCTGCCGGGCGAAAGCAAAGGCTTTTTCTATCGGGGCGGCCTTTCAGAATTCAAATCTTCGGATACCAACTTGCCGGTCGCAACATTTGGCCAGCGATTTAATGTCACTTCACTCCAGATGGCGTCTATGATTGCTGCTGTTGTGGATGACGGCAAGCTGAAAACGCCTTACATTGTAAAAGAGGTCCTCTATCCTGACGGCTCGGTCAAATCGACAACCCAGACCGAGGTCAAGCGGCAGGTAATCTCGAAGGAAACCTCTGCATTCATGCGTGAGGCCATGTACCAGACGGTTTACAACGGCACGGCAACCAACGCCTATGTAGCAGGCTACAACGTAGGCGGCAAGACGGCGACTGCTGAAATCCCGCGGGAAAAGCATGATATGGAGGACCGCTACAATGCGGGTATTACCGCAGTGGCCCCCATTGAGGACCCACAGATCCTTGTCTATATTGTTGTGAAGGATATTCCTAAAAGCATTGACCATGGCGGCGGCAAGGTTGCAGCACCGATTGCGGCGCGTGTCGTGGCGGACGTGATGCCTTATCTGGGCATTGAGCCGGTCTATTCCAGTGAAGAGAGCGCTCGTGCTGAGCACACGGTGCCCAACATGGTCGGCATGACGGAGGCTGAAGCCGAGCGGGCACTGAGCGAAGTCGGCATGGAATACCGCGTGCGCGGCAAGGTCGAGAGTGAAACCATCACGGACCAGATTCCGGCGGCGGGCACCAAGCTCCAGGGCAAGAGCCGCGTTATCCTGTACATGGGCGGCGAGCAGAGCGGCGAAGAAGTCCCGGTCCCCAACCTGAACGGCTTAACGCCGCAGGAATGCCGCGACCTGCTCCAATCACGCGGGCTGTACATGAAGCGGATGGGCATCCCGAACAAGAACACGAGCCAGGGCACCCGCCCGCTCCGCCAGTACCCGGAATCGGGCACGATGGTCGCGGAGGGGACGGTCGTTACCGTCGAATTCATCAACACCACCAACATTGGCGACTAAGGCCGTTAGCGGCCCTGTGCGGGCGGCACCAGAGGGCTCTGCCCTCTGGACTCCCGCAATTTTTTCGAGAAAAAATTGAGTAAAAGCTTTCTTTCCGCTGCGGCGGGGAAAGGGTGCGGATTTTTCGTTTGTGCGTACTGCCCGGCCCGCCAAAAGGACGGCGGGCCGGGTGGGTAGATTTTGCGTAATGGCTTTGAGGTATCCAAATGACAGCGCTGATTCTCTGATATGATTTACAGGAAGGAATGATAAAAATGAAATTATCTGAACTTTTAGAGGGTATCCCGTTTATTGATTGTTCGGCGGATCTTGATACGGAAATCGCCGAAGTACGTTACGATTCCCGTGCCGTTCAGCCTGGTGATTTATTCGTTGCGATCCGGGGCTTTGAAACGGACGGTCACCGTTATATTGCCTCTGCGCTTGCGCAGGGGGCTGCTGCCGTGGTCTGTGAGGAAAGCTCGGGGCGCATCCCTGCCGTTGTCGTCCGGGATTCCCGCGCGGCGCTGGCGCGTATCGGCATTAACCGCTATCAGCATCCGGCAGATGCTATGACCATGATCGGTGTTACCGGCACCAACGGCAAGACCTCTACCACCTATTTTATCAAGGCGATTCTGGAGGCCAGCGGCGCCAAGGTCGGCCTGATTGGCACGAATCACAACCTGATTGGGGATGAGGTGCTTGAGACCGAGCGCACTACGCCGGAATCCTATGAATTGCAGGCGCTTTTCGCCAGAATGCGGGATGCTGGCTGTACCCATGTTGTGATGGAGGTTTCTTCTCATGCGCTTGCATTAAAACGGGTTTATGGAATCCGTTTTCAGGCCGCGCTTTTCACCAATCTGACACAGGATCATTTGGATTTCCATGGGACAATGGAGGAATACAGGAAGGCAAAAGCACTGCTTTTTTCACAATCTACACACGGGGTCGTCAATCTCGATGACCCGGCGGCAAACAAAATGCTTGCCGATGCAAAATGTCCTGTGACCACCTTTTCTGCCCATACGGCAGAGGCTGACCTTTATGCAGAGGATATTCGGCTCTGTGCCGAAGGGGTACAATTTACCGTCGTTGCGGCGGAGGAACGTGCAGAGGCTGCTTTGCAAATCCCTGGCGGCTTTACTGTGCTCAATGCGCTGGGTGCGCTTGAGGTCTGCCGCTCGCTGGGGCTCCCGCTCGCTGGAGCTGTGGAGGCTCTGCGTACCGTTCCCGGTGTGAAGGGCCGTATTGAGGTCGTGCCTACGCCTACAGACTACACGGTATTGATTGATTACGCGCATTCCCCTGACGGCATTGAGAATGTATTGACGGCTGTGCGCGGCTTTGCAAAGGGCCGCGTCATTGCACTCTTTGGCTGCGGCGGCGACCGCGACAAAACCAAGCGTCCCAAAATGGGGGCCGCTGCTGACCGGCTGGCGGATTACTGTATTGTGACATCCGACAACCCCCGCACGGAAGACCCGGATGCAATCATAGAAGATATCCTCACCGGTATGGGGGATACCCCGCGCACGGTCATTACCAGCCGCCCGGAGGCCATCCGCTTTGCGTTAGAGTTGGCGCAGGCGGGGGATGTCATTGTTCTTATGGGCAAAGGGCACGAAACCTATCAGGAAATCAACCATGTAAAGCGGCATTTGGACGAAAGGGAAGAGGTCGCAAAATATTTTAACAAAAATGGCTGAAAACATGCTATAATTGGAGGAGGCCTGCGCCCTGTGCGCCCGGCTTCCCGGAATGGAAGTGCATACTTTGGAAAAAACAACATTACAGGAAATCGCGGGCTGGGTTTCCGGCACAGCCGCCGGGGAGGCCGTGATTACCTCCGTCTCTACCGATTCCCGCGCGATTCCGGAACGCTGTCTGTTTATCCCGCTCGTTGGGGATCGCTTCGACGCACACCGTTTTATTCCGCAGGCGATTGAAAATGGTGCGGCTGCCGTCCTCAGCCACCGGAAAGAGGAGACTTATCCAGTTCCGGCGGTCTATGTCGAGGATACCGCGCAGGCTCTGCTCGATCTTGCGGGCGGTTACAGGGCACAGTTCCCCTGTCCGGTCATTGCAATTACCGGCTCGGTCGGCAAAACGACTACCAAAGAATTGACTGCCGCCGTGCTCTCAGAAGGATTCCGGACGCTCAAAACACCGGAAAATAAAAATAATACCATTGGTATGCCACAGGCTGCGCTCCGCATGGATGCCGGTACAGAGGCTGCTGTATTTGAAATGGGGATGAACCACTTCGGGGAAATCTCTAAAATGGCAGCTTGTGGGCAGCCTGATATCGCGGTCATCACCAACATCGGCACCAGCCATATTGGCAACCTTGGCTCACGTGAGGGCATATGCAGGGCAAAGCTGGAAATCACGGAAGGGCTGGCCGAACGCGGCGGCTGTGCTGTACTGAATGCCGATGAGCCGCTGCTCTGGGACAAACGGGACAGCTTCAATTTCCCTGTGTTCTGGTTCGGTCTGGAAAACCGGCAGGCTGATTTCCGCGCCGAGCAGGTGCGTGAAACCGATTCCGGCATTGATTTCGACCTGTGCTGGAAACTGGCGCGTTACCCTGCGCACCTGAATCTGCCGGGACGGCACAATGTGATGAATGCGCTTGCCGCAGCAGCCGCTGGAAGCATTGTCGGGCTTGACCCTGAGCAGATTATTTCCGGGCTGGCGAAAACCGGCGGCGATGATACCCATGCGCGGGTCTATATGCGAAGCGGTTATCATATCTATGAAGATGTGTATAACGCCAGCCCGGATGCGATGCTTGCAGTATTGGAGGCTTTCGGGAAGCGCCCGGCTGAGCGGCGGTTCGCTGTACTTGGCGGAATGCTGGAGCTTGGGGCGCACGCCCGTGAGGGGCATTTCCAAACCGGGCTGGCAGCGGCAATGGCGGCGGATTTCCTCTTCCTTTATGGCCCTAATGCAGAGGATACGCGGGATGGGGCACTGTCGGGCGGGATGCCTGCGGAGTCGATCCACATCTTTGAAAGCCATGAACTGCTTGCCGCGGCCCTCCGGGAAGCGGCGCGGCCTGGTGATGCGCTTCTTTTTAAGGGCAGCCATGCTATGGATATGGGGCGTGCCCTCCAGTTGTTTTTCGCGGAGTAACCCGCATAAAAACGGATTGATTAGAGCTGTTCGGGAACTTGCGAAATGGCGGTAGGCAGTGCCAAACTGGTCCGGATGGCATTCGGACGATTCCTGAACCGGTCTACTGAAAAAAACGGTGCGCTGTAGGCGTACCGCCACCTTACCCGGCCCCGCATGGGGCAGGTTTTCTAAAAAGGGAGACGTAAAAAAATATGCGTACCATTTTATTTGCTTTTGCGCTCAGCTTTGTGGTGACTGCTGCAATCGGTCCCTCGGTCATCCACTGGCTGCGGAAAATGAAATTCGGCCAGAAAATCTTGGAGGACGGCCCGACCTGGCATATGAAAAAGCAGAATATCCCAACGATGGGCGGTTTTATGTTCATCATCGGCATTGCTGCTGCCATGCTGGTTTCTGGCGTGCTGACCGGTGCGTTCCGGGAGGGTTCTACCGCCGGAAGCACCGCACATTATTTCGCGGTTTTCGGATTGGCGCTGCTTTACGGGCTGGTCGGCTTTGTGGACGATCATGCGAAAATCAAGCATAAGGCCAACGCGGGCCTGACTGCCCTCCAAAAGCTGGTGCTGCAAATCGTTGTTGCTGCGGTATTTATTTCAACGCTCCGCTTGTTCGGGAACACGCTCCCGGAGGTCTGGATTCCTTTTGTGGATATCACTTTGGTGCTGCCTTGGCCGGTATTTGTGCTGTTTGCCTGCTTCGTCATTGTCGGCTGTGACAATGCGGTCAATCTCACCGATGGAATTGATGGGCTGGCCGCCAGTGTCACGCTGCCAGTCGCTGTCTTCTTCGCGCTTGCCGCACAGCGGCAGGGCAACCTGGGCGCAATGGTGTTTGCCGGTGCGCTTGCGGGTGGACTTCTGGGCTTCCTGATTTATAATTTTAACCCTGCAAAGGTCTTCATGGGGGATACCGGCTCGCTGTTCCTTGGCGGTGCGGTCGCCGGACTTGCATTTGCCTGCGATATGCCGGTGATACTGGTCTTAATTGGATTTATTTATATTTTGGAGACGGTTTCGGTGATTTTGCAGGTAGGGTATTTTAAGCTCACCCACGGTAAACGGCTGTTTAAGATGGCGCCCATCCACCACCATTTTGAAATGTGCGGCTGGAATGAAAAGCAGATTGTACTCACAGCAACAGCACTGACAACGGTTTTCTGTGTACTCGCATGGTATGGGCTTGGTTATTAAGATGAGGTTTTTTTCTCCGATCCGACAAGGGAGGTATAAACGTGGCGGTATATACACACGATGAACAATATAAACAGCAAACCTATCAGCCGCCGCAGCCGCTGTCCCCTCCGCGCATCAAGAAGGGTATGGACGGGCCGCTGCTGTTTATGGTACTCCTGCTCATGGCAACCGGCCTGCTTGCACTTTTTACTGCGAGCTATGTTTACTCTTATTACAATAACGAGAACAGCATGTACTATTTTACGCGGCAGGGAATTTTCGCGCTTGCTGGGATTTTCTGTATGTTGATTATCTCGCGCATCAATTACCATATCTACGGTTTTTTTCACAGATATTTTTTTATTGGGGTACTGGTTCTGATGTATCTCACGCCCTTTATTGGGAAAACCGTTAAAGGTGCTAAACGCTGGATCGGCTTTGGCGAAACCTTCCGATTCCAGCCCTCCGAGCTGATGAAGGTTGCAGTTATTATTTCCTTCTCTTATGTTGCCTCTCAGATGGCAACGGAAGACCTGCGGACTTTCCGTAAAGGCGTTATGCCTTTTCTTGAGGTATTGGCGGTCATTGCCGGTGCAATGGTACTGCAAAAACACCTTTCCGGCACGGTAATCATCTTTGCGATTGGCCTGATTGTGCTGTTTGTTGCTGGGATTAAAATATGGTATTTCGTGCCGGTCGGTGTGACTGGTGTCTTCGCGGCGGTTGCATACATCCTCACGAACAGTTATGCCCAAGAACGTGTTGCCTCCTGGCTTGACCCTTTCCTTGACCTGCGGGATACCGGCTGGCAAGCCGCTATGAGCCATGTGGCCATCGGCTCGGGCGGGATATGGGGTCTGGGTCTGGGGCAGGGGCGGCAAAAGCAGCTGTACATCCCGGAACCTGCAAATGATTTTGTTTTTTCGGCATGGTGCGAAGAAATGGGGCTTTTGGGCGCGACGCTGATTCTGGTAATGTTTGGCTATCTCATTTACCGGGGATTTTACATCGCGCGGTCGTCCAGAGACAAGTTCGGCTGCCTTTTGGCAACGGGCATCTCGGCAAAGCTCGCCATACAGGCGCTGATGAATCTGTTTGTGGTAACGGGCATATTCCCGGTTACGGGGGCGGCGCTGCCGTTTTTCTCCTATGGCGGTACGGCGCTGATGATCCAGCTTGCAGAAATGGGCATTTTACTAAATATTTCACGATTTACGGTTGACACGGAACAAAATTAGGGGCCAAGCCATACTCGTGAGCGTAAAATTTTTTGTTTCATCCGCCTACGCGGCGGGCGGTCTTCCGCAGACAGCGCCAGAGGGACTTGTCCCTCTGGACTCCCATTCACCGCCTGCGGGCGGGACGGAGGGCCAGCCGCGGCAAAGACTTCTGCTTGCGAATACAATTCCCGGCCTGGCTGACGGAAACGGCCAGAAAATGAGAAACGATAACGGAAACGGAAGGGGACTTCATCGCCTATGAACCTGTACATTACGGGCGGCGGCACGGGCGGGCACGTAACGCCTGGGCTTGCGATTGCGCGTTATGTGATAGAGCACGAACCAGGCTCCATCATCCGCTTTGCGGGAACCAAAAAAGGGATTGAGAGCCGTCTTGTCCCACGGGAAGGATATCCGCTGGATCAAATTGACATCATCGGGCTGTCGCGCAAGATGACGCCACAAGGGCTGGCGCACAACGCAAAGGCGGCGTACCTGACGGTAACAGCGGTACACCGGGCAAAGAAGCTGCTGCGTGCGGCAAAACCGGACTGTGTGCTGGGTTGCGGCGGCTATGTTTCTTTCCCGGTTGTAAAGGCGGCGCAGCAGCTGGGCATTCCAACGGTGTTGTTGGAAGTCAACGCGCTGCCGGGCAAGGTAACGCAGCAGCTGGCGGCGAAAGCGGATCGGGTGTTGATTTGTTTTGAGCAGACGCGAGCGCTGCTGGGCAATCGGGAAAACATTCGGATGACAGGGGCACCGGTCCGGCCGGAGATATTGGAGGCTGACCGCAAAAAAGCGCGGGCGCGTTACCGGCTGGGGGATCGTGACAAACTGGTCATCTCCTTCTGGGGCTCGATGGGTGCGTTGTATATGAACCGTCATATGGCGGGGATGCTGGCACTGGAAGCACGGGAGGGCACGACCTTCCGGCATATACATGCAACGGGGGCGGCCGCGGCAAAGTGGATGCCGGAAGCAATCGAGAAGCAGGGCATAACACTGTCCGAACACCCCAACCTGGAGCTGACGGAATATATATACGACATGGCCGACCGAATGGCAGCTGCTGACCTGGTGATATGCAGGGCGGGAGCTGCTACGATTGGCGAATTATGCGCATTAGGACGGCCGTCCATCATGGTTCCGTCACCATATGTAGCGGAGAACCATCAGGAAAAGAACGCGCGGGCGCTTGAAACGGCGGGAGCCTGCACTGTGCTGCTGGAACCTGGCTGCACTCCGGAGCAGCTGCTTGCGGCTACGCGCGAGCTCATCAGCGATGACGAACGTCTCGCCTCCATGCGGCGGGCTGCAGCAGCTTTAGCAGCGCCGGACGCAGACGGCGCAATCTATGCCCAGCTCCGCGAAGTAATCGCCCAGCACTCGTAACGCCAGAGGCCTCTGCCCTCTGGACTCCCGCGCCTATGCGGCGGGCACCCCTACGCGGGGAGCGGCAGGGCGCTGCCCTGCACCCGCCCCTACGCGGGGACGCGCCAAAGGGCTCTGCCCTCTGGACTCCCGCTGGGGCTTTTGCCCCAGACCCCGGGATGCATAGCATCCCCACTTCGCCTGCGGGCGGGACGGGGGATTTGATGCATTAGCAAACGTTTATTCCGTGCTGACCGGCCCGCCAAAAGGACGGCGGGCCGGTCGGTGTACATATGTAACACTCGCAATGCGCATTATGAAAGATTTTCTTTTGGGATATTCCGCATGGTCTGCCCGCAAAAAGCTCTGCGGCCAGACCCGGTAAATGCTGAAATTATACGAAAACAGGATTTTCCAGCAGCTGTTCATGCATTGTAGAAAGGATATGACTGCTGTTGTATTGGACTGGTTGTAATTGCCGGATTCCTGTATTCCGGAAAAATTGACCATTGACAACTATCCAGTGTGCATTATATTATGAAAGATGGCAGGATGCGTGCAGCGAAAGTCCAATGTGCGTTTTTTGATTGAATGCCGCTGCGCGGCAGATCCAAAATTTATATACGGCGTATCACAAAGATACCATTCTGCTGCCGCCGGAAAGCGCAGCTCCCCGACGTCTGACTGGCGCCAGGTTCCTGCGTTTCTTAAAAAATCGAGGTGACCCTATCCATGCCGAACCGGACGCGACAACCGAATAATCGCCGTCCTGTACGGCCGGAAATCGAAATCACCCCCACCCCCTCTGGCATCCCTGCACAGTGGCAGCAGCCCTCTGCACCCCAGCGGCGGACGGATGACCGGCACGCACGCGGCAGCCCTTCCGGGCAGCGCCCCGCCGAACCCAGTCAATGGCAGCAATCCCCTGACTACAGGCGGCGCAGCAGCCGTTCCGGACAAGCCAGGTATGAGACGACTGGCAGCATCCCCGCCGCACCCTCCCAAAGGCCGCGCCGGCGGAGAAAACGAAGGCCGCCGCTCAGCACCGTACTTTTCCCCGGACGGGCCCAGCGCAGGCGAAATCACCGCAGGCGGCACGCTGCCCCCGCAAACCGTGCCGAACGTCAAAAACAACGTCTGAAACGCCAGCGGCGCTATCTGCTGTTTCATAAGCTATTCACACTGCTGCTCATCCTATCTACCGGCATTTTTGCTCTTACCCTGTTTTTTAAGGTCGATACCGTCACCATTGACGGTCGTTCCCGCTATACCAATTCGCAGCTGCTCGAAACTGCTGCAATCAATCAGGGGGACAACCTCTTCCTGCTTCCCAGACGGGCCGTGCGAAAACGTCTAATGGATGAATACCCTTATCTCGACACTGTGAAAATCCAGCAAAAACCGCCAAACAGTGTGATTATCCATATCACAGAAGCCATTCCTGCGGCAGCAGTCGGCAGCGGTACAACCTATTATTTCATGGATGCAGGCGGTAAGCTGCTCGAACAGGTCAGCCTTGACCGGCTGGGTACCATTCCGGTTGTTACCGGGGTGACTGTTGACGACGTAAAGGTCGGTAAGTATCTGGATATGCGGCGTAACGAACGGCTTCAGCAGCTGACTAAACTCCTTTCATTATTGGAAGAATATGATCTGATGCAGCGAGTCGATTTCATCAACTTATCCGATATGAATAATGTGCGTATCGGCTGTGATGAACATATGTACATCCGTTTCGGTACGCTGGATGATCTGGAATATAAAATGCGTTTCGCAAAAAAATTCGTGGATGAAACCTCTCCCTCCCTGTTCTGCGAGATTGAAGTTTCCGGCGAAATCCTTTGGGAAGGCCGTCCCAGCTACCGGGTAATCCCCGTGAGCGAGGAAGAAGTCGCCGCACAGTCAAGAGACCTTGACTCCGCAGTAAATGCAGAAGGGCTTGAACCTGATCCCAATAACCAGCAATCAGGTGAGATCCCCGCAGCACCGGTACTGCCCGGCACTACGTCAACAGAAGACGGTGAAGAAGGGGATGAAGACGATTCCAACGAAGACGGCAAAAACAACGATAACACGAACGAAAAGAACCAGCCATCATCTGGAAACACCGGCAGCACAGACGACACAGACGACAATGAAAGCGGCGAAAATACCTCCGGCAGCTCGCCAACACCCTTCCGCCCAGGTGTGGGAGGCGTTGGAAGCTCCGGGCCTGTCAACTGGCGCACCGGACTTCGTGCATCGACAAAAAACGATTTGATTCGATAGCCTGCCGTCGGAATGATGATCCGGCCAGGCGGCCAAACTTCAGGCCGCCTGGCCACCCCTGACACTGTATATCAAATCCGCCGCAATGACCCAACCGGCCCGCCTTCCTTTTGGCGGACCGGTTTTCCTGTCACATACGGGCGGCAGATCCCCAAATCCCCCGTCCCGCCCGCAGGCGAAGTGGGGATGCATAGCATCCCGGGGTCTGGGGCTTATGCCCCAGCGGGTGGCCGGAGGGCAGCGCCCCCCGGTGCTCGCCGCAGAGGCGCGGGTTTCCAAAGGGCAGAGCCCTTTGGTGCCCGCTGCAAAGGCGAACCGTCCTTTGGCGGTTTTTCGCGACCGTTCCTGCGGTACCGACACCGCTTAACTGGGTTTTTTTGCATGTTTGGCGGCTCGTTCGCCCCCTTGTGCGCTTTCTTCAATTTTTTTTCACAAAAAACGCATTCTTGTATTGCAAAAGACGCCAAAAGGCGTTAAAATTATAAGGACGAGGTTTGCCTCTTCCCCGATGGATGAGGCTGCTGATGCTGGAATTAACTTTTCTTCAATTTATACTGTAAAATTTGAAGCGAAAACATAAACGGAGGACGTCTAATATGGGATTTCAGATGGAAAGCGGTTTCGACAATGTTGTCAATATCAAAGTCATCGGCGTCGGTGGCGGCGGCGGCAACGCTGTGAACCGTATGGTGCAAAGCGGCGTACAAGGTGTGGAATTCGTCGCCATCAATACCGATAAACAAGCGCTCGCGCGCTCTGAAGCTGCCGTTACCATCCAGGTAGGCGAAAAATTGACCAAGGGCCAGGGCGCAGGCTCCAACCCCGAAACCGGCCGCAAAGCCGCCGAAGAAAGCAAAGACGCAATTACCAAGGCGCTCGAAGGCGCTCACATGGTTTTCATTACCGCCGGTATGGGCGGCGGAACAGGCACCGGCGGCGCACCAGTCGTCGCGAAACTCGCCCGCGATATGGGTATCCTCACCATCGGTGTCGTTACCCGCCCCTTCCAGTTCGAAGGCCGGAAGCGCATCGAACAAGCCCTCCAGGGCATTAACGAAATGAATGCAAATGTCGATTCACTGGTCATTATCCCCAATGAACGCCTTAAATTCGTTTCTGAACAGAAAATTTCCTTCAAAAACGCTTTTGAAATCGCTGATAACGTGCTCCGTCAGGCCGTTGCCGATATCTCTGAGCTGATTACCGTGCCCGGTTTCATTAACCTGGACTTTGCCGACGTTTCCGCTGTCATGCGTGATGCCGGCTACGCCCATATCGGCACCGGTAAGGCCGCAGGCAAGGACAAGGCCGCCGAAGCCGCCAAAATGGCGATTTCCAGCCCCCTGCTCGAGACCTCAATCGACCGCGCCAAGGGCGTTATCCTCTCCATCGCAGGCTCCGACGACGTCGGCCTTGATGAAGTCGAAGTCGCCGCCTCTATGGTACAGCAGTCCGCTCACCCGGACGCGCACATCATTTTCGGCGCATCCATTGATGACACGCTTGAGGATGAAATCCGCGTGGTCGTCATTGCCACCGGCTTTGAAGGTGCACCCAATTCCGCAAAGCCACCTGTTGAGGAAAAGAAAAAGGCCAGCCCCCTTTACAGCTCCGCTGCGGCCAGCAGCCCGATTTCTCCCTTTGACCGTGCGGCAGCTGCGGCGACAACCCCTTCCGGCAGCGAGGAAACTGGCGTTGATGATGACGCGTTCAATGTACTGATGAAAATTTTCGACAGGTAAAAAACATATCCTGTGCTGAAAGTTTCAATAACGCAATGATACAGCTCCTTTATTACTCGTAAAGGGGCTGTTTTCGGGTAATTTCTGTCATGAAAGAGAGGTGGTACCGTCGTGAGTCCCGATCCAAACCGAAGTCGGAACATCCTAAAACGATTCAGCGGCTGTGCTGCCCTCCAGTACCGCCGCAGAAAGGCGGCAATCAATGGTAGAATATTACAAAACAATTGACGGACGCATTACATCCGTCCCCGCAGTCTGCGAGGGCTGCTGGGTCAACCTGATCCATCCGACCTCGGAAGAACTGCGCCAAGTCACAAGCGCCCTGCATGTAGAAGAAGACTTCATCCGGGCTGCCCTCGACCCCGAAGAAAGCTCCCGCGTAGAACTGGAAGAAGATCAAATCCTGATGATTGTTGATACGCCGGTAGTTGACAGCAACGGCGGCAGCGGCGGCACCCAAATTTTTACCACCGTACCAATGGCGATTATTGTCATGCCCTCCGCTGTAATCACCGTCTGTCTCGCCGATACCACCGTCCTCCGCTCTATCACCGAAAATAACGTAAAAGATGTGCACACCGCGCTCAAAACCCGGTTTGTGTTCCAGATCCTGCTGCGCGTGGCCGGACGCTTCCTGAAAGACCTCCGCCTGATTGAACGAGACTTTACCCGCATCGAACGCAGGCTGTATGACTCCCTTAAAAATGAGGAGCTCATCCAACTGCTCGGCCTCTCCAAATCGCTGGTATACTTCTCCGCCTCTCTCAAAGGCAATGAAGTCACGATGGAAAAGGTCCTGCGCGGACGTATCCTCAAACTCTATGAGGATGACCGCGATCTGCTTGAGGACGCGCTTATAGAGATTCGTCAGGCAATCGAAATGGCCGGTATTTACTCCAACATCCTCTCCGGCACTATGGATGCCTATGCCTCTGTCGTTTCAAACAACCTGAATATTATTATGAAGGTCCTTACCGTGCTTACCATCATTATGACGATCCCCAATATTGTCTTTGGCTTTTATGGCATGAATATTCAGACCGGCCTGCCTTTCGATTTTATATGGTTTATGCCAACGCTGCTTGCGGTACTTGCCTGCGGCGGCGCGTGGTATCTGCTCAAGCTGAAAAACCTGCTTTAGGAAGTCTCCCATCCCCGACAGAGAAAACTCCCTGCCGGGGATATTTTATTGATTTGTTCACCATCTGCCGCAGATTTTCGGTGGACGGTGTACGCCAAAACGTCCGGTGCAGCCAGTGCCCGAACAAGTCTATTGATTCCGTCAACCAAAGGATGACCTGCCTATGAAATTTTATTTCGCCCCGCTTGAGGGACTGTCTGATTCCATTTTCCGCCGCGCACACGCCGAACATTTTGGCGGCGTGGACAAGTATTTTATTCCCTTCCTCACGCCGAATCAAAATCACTGCTTTTCCGGACGGGAGAAACGTGACATTTCCCCAGTGCAGAACGCCGGGCTTCCGGTCGTGCCGCAGCTGCTGACAAACTGTGCTGCGCATTTCCTGTGGGCAGCTGCCGAGCTTCATACCATGGGTTACCAGGAGATCAACCTGAACCTGGGCTGTCCTTCCGCCACTGTAACCGCCAAGAAAAAAGGGGCCGGACAGCTTGACGACCTCTTTGCACTTTCCGCGTTTCTGGACGATATTTTTCGGTCCGCCCCTATGCCGGTTTCCATTAAGACCCGGCTTGGAGTGCATGACCCGGCAGAATTCTCCGAGCTATTGTCCATCTTCTGCCAATACCCGATTGCTGAACTTATCATCCATCCCAGGGTACGCGACGAATTCTATCAGGGGCAGCCGCATTTGGATGCCTTTGCCGAGGCGGTGCTGCAATGCCCCTTTCCGGTATGCTATAACGGAAATATTTTCACCCCTGATGATGCCAAGCGGTTTATCTTCCCGGATATCCATGCAATCATGCTTGGACGCGGCGCGCTGGTCAATCCCGGCCTATTCCGGGAACTCCGTGGCCAGCCCCGCCTCTCAAAAGAAGAGCTGCAAGCCTTTCATGAACGCCTGTACGCGGACTACCGCGCTGCTTTCAGCGGCGAACGCCCTGTCCTCTGCCGTATGAAAGAACTATGGTCCTATCTCGGTCAGCTCTTCCTCGGAGCGGAACGCTTTCAAAAATCCCTGCGCAAGGCGAACTCCCTAGCCGCCTACGAGCACACCGTCAGCACAATTTTCCAATCGCTCCCCATCGTACAAACACCGGACTATCCCACCGCCTTTTAATCGGAAAATCCCCCTTCGTTCCGCCTGCGCGGCGAGCGGTCCTACGCGGACGGCGCCAGAGGGACCTGTCCCTCTGGACTCCCTTCCGTCGCCTGCGGGCGGGACGAGGGATAGCTGTATTCGTTTGTATATGCCACCCCTTTGTTAAAGGGGGTGGGTGGGCGGGAATTGATTCCGCGAAGCGCTCCTTTTTGATTTCCGCGCGTTACGCGCGGACTGCTGTGCCCCCCTCGATGGGGTGTACAGCAGTGCCCCACCCTTCCTTCCCGTCCCGCCCCGTGACAAGCTGCCAAGGAATTGGCAGCTTGTCACCCGGCGTATGCACGGCCACGGCCTGCCACAATAACGGAACATTCACCGGGCCGGGCCGCGGTCGTTTTTGCGGCCTGGCCTCACTGCCATTTCCAAGCCCCCTCCAACAATAAAACAGCCTGTTCATGCAATCCCCCGCGCTGCCCGCCCTCCTTTTGGCGGGCAGCGCTGCTTTGCACAAACAAGCTGCAACGCACCCATCCCGCCCGCAGGCGAGATAAAGCTTTTACTCAATTTTTTCTCGAAAAAATTGCGGGAGTCCAGAGGGCAGCGCCCTTTGGCAGAACGCGCCTTATAAAGCAGTCACCCGCTCCTCGCCCAAACGTGCGGTGAGGAAGGCGCAAAGTCCGTCCGCACCGCCCTTTGCGTCACGGAATGGAAGGATCAAAGCACTACCCGGCGCGACATATAGATAAACTGCCTCGTCAGAGCGATAAGCCCGCTCCGCTGACGCCCAAGAAAAACGCTGGTCTACTGCTCCCTTCGCAGTCATAACAATACCGTCCGGCGCGTCGCTGAGCAGAATTGTATAAAATAAACGCGGCGTTCCCAGTTTCAGGCGCTTTAACTGCGTACCCAGCGTTCGGAAAAAAAGACCGAAATACGCCATCGGCAATCCCAGGCCGATGATTAAAAGCACGGTGCCCAGTAAATCCGCCTGCTCGCGCATACCGCGCATCGCAAAGCACAACAGCGCAAACACAATGAATATCCCAGCAAATAATAGTGGACGCTTCCAGATTTTGCGGTAACTGAAATTGTCAAATAAAGCAAAATCCTTAAACGTCTTTTCATCCATCATTACATCTATTTTCATGGTCTTTTCCATAGACTTCCGCTTCCTTCCCTTTCACAAAGGTTCATTTTTTCGCTGTCCCCGGTTCTCCATTTGCTTTTCCGCTTATTCACCGGCAGCCTGTATCTCTGCTATGACATCCAAGTATTCCGCCGCGTACTTCTCGTAAATCGGCTGGCACGCCGAACGGAACTTTTCCCGCTCCGCGTCACTCAGCGCCGTTACCGTTACCCCGCTGTCAATGCACCGCTGCCGTGCCGACTGCTCCCGCTCGTTCCACAGCCGCCGCTCATACCGCGCCGATTCCCGCGCACACTCTTGTATCACTTTCACATACTCCGCAGGCAGATCAGACGCCGTTTCCGCCGACAAAATCTGCATCTCCGGTATCCGCACGTGTCCATCCAAAAGCACATAGGGCGCAACGCGATAATGCAGCGCCGCCTCATAAGACGGCCAGTTATTTTCCGCACCATCTACCGCCCCCATGGAAAGGCTCGAATAAACCTCATTATAAGGTATCGACTTCGGCACTGCCCCCAGCACCCGCACCATATCCGACATGTAATCTGCCTCCTGCACCCGGATCACCCGCCCCCGCAGATCATCCAGCGCTGCAATCGGTTCCTGTGTATAGAAATTACGCTCGCCTGCATCATACCACGACAGACCCAGCAGCCCCGCCGACTCGATCTCTTCCAGAAAGCGGTCGCCTATGCTGCCGTCCAACACGGTCCACATATGTGCATTGTCCCGATATAGATACGGCATCGTCAATACCGACAAGGCTTCCGAATGCGTAATCAGCTGCGCAATCGATACCCGCGCAAGGTCAATTCCGCCAAATTGTACCTGGCGGATCACCGAACTTTCATCCCCCAGAACCCCATCTGGATAAACCGTGATTTTTACAGCACCTTCCGTCCGTTCGGCTACCAGCTCCGCAAAATAATATGCACTTTGGGTCGTCGGATAATCCGCCGGCTGATTTTCCGCGTACCGCAGCAGGTAAACCGGTGCAGGCGTGCCGCTCCGCTGCGCACAAAATGCCGCAGTCCCTACAGCACCTGCCATCAACAACAGCACCGCCAACAGCAGCCATCCCCGTTTCATGGCTTCGACCTCACCGCCTCCTGATACTCGCTCGGCGTCTGCCCTGTCACACGACGGAACGTGCTGGAAAAATAAGCGCCGTCCCGAAAACCCGTGCGCACCGCAACCTCCCGGATGCCCAGCTTTTCATTTTTCAGCAGCCGCTTGGCCTCCTCAATCCGCAGGCCGGTCAGGTATACCACAAAGTTCATCCCAAACAGCCGCTTGAATAATTTACTGAAATACGTCCGCGAATACCCCAACGCACCCGATATGCCTTCCAGCGTGACCTCCTCCGCATAGTGATCCAACAGATAATCCCTAATACGCGCCTCTGTATCATCTGCCGCCTGCGCTGTCTCCGCAGGAAGTCCAGCCGCCTCCGCGCACAGCTCCTGCGCCGCTGCTAAAAGTCCCTCAATATCTGTGCACTCCATCACCCGCGCCCGCATATGCGGCAGCAGGCTCCCGGCCTCCTCCATTCGCGCCAGCAGGTGCCGCTGACAAATGGACAGGCTGAACCGCTGCAATGCAAAATAATCAAACAATACCTGAACACCGTCCGCGTCCAGCCGGAAAGACGGCGGCGGCCCCATAGCATACGCCTCCGCGCCATTTTCCCGCAGCCAGCGCACCCCATACTCCGGAAGCGCCGCATAGCAATGGAAACACGCCTCCGCTGCACGGTGCAGGCTGTGAAACGTATCACTTACCGCCGCCGAAATATCCACATGCATCAGCCGCCGGATCTTAACAAACAAGCCCGAAAGCCGCTCCTGCACAATCGCCGAAACGTCTTCCTCCAACGCTGAAAACAGCAATAAGAATACATACTCCTCCCGTACACGGACAAGCACGCGCAGCCGTGTTTCCCACTGCGCCCCCCGCAGCAGTCCCGCCGCCCGCCGCGGTGAAAATCCCGCTGGACAGCGCACCACAGCAAATGCGCCGCTCGCCGCACTGCCCGCCAAGGCTTCCTCACTGTCGATATCCAGCGCACCGCTCGCAACATCCAGCAGCGTCCGCTCGTCCACCAGGTCGCTTAACCGCTCCCGCTCGGCCTGGGCCTCATTCAACTGCTCCCGCGTCTGCTCCAACAGCTTGAGACGGCTTGTCGCTTTCTGCACCGCCGCAATCAGCCCCGTCTGGCTGAATGGCTTCAGCAAGTAATCGACTGCCCCCAAGTCCAATGCCTCACGCATAAAAGTAAAATCACTATACGCCGTCAGAAAAACGATCTGGCAGTTCTCCCACTGCGCACGCAGCCTGCGCGCCGCCTGTACGCCGTCCAGCACCGGCATGACCAAATCCATAAACACAATATCCAGCCGCGGCAAATCACGCGCCTGCTCCACCGCACGCAGCCCATTCTCCGCCAGCACCAGACGGGCATCCGGCAGGATCGCACGCAGGTTGTCCGCAATGGCGTTGCGAGTTATCGTCTCATCCTCCGCAATCAAAACATGATAGCTCATTTTTTATGCCTCCTTTGCTGCACGGTTTTCCGCCTGCGCACGCGGCAGCTCCATTCGGATACAAGTGCCAATATTCGGCCAGCTCGCCACGCGAAAGCTGCTCCCCGGACACAGGATTGCCAGCCGCCGCGCAACATTGACCACGCCAATCCCCGAGTTCTGCCCCGCCGGTACGTCTTCCAGCCGGTTCAGCCGCCCGCACACTGCTGCATCCATGCCGACGCCATTGTCAGACACCGTGACCCGCAGCACGTCCCTGCACAGCCGGAGCCTGACCCGGATAACGCCGCCCGCCTCCTTTGGCACAACGCCATGGGAAACTGCATTCTCCACCAGCGGCTGGAGCGTAAAGGTCGGTATGCTGTAGGCCTCCGGCGGCACCTCGCATTCCACCCAGAACGCAACCCGCTCCAAAAACCGTGACTCCTGTATATACATATAACTATACAGCATATCCAGCTCCTGCTGGACCGTTACCCAATCCTGCCGGTTATAGAGATTATGCCGCAGCAGGACTGACAGCTGCTGGATCAGCTCCCCGGTCTCTCCCGCGCCCTCCTGCTGGGCCGTCTGTGAAATCAGCGTCAGCGTATTGAACAGAAAATGCGGGTTAATCTGCTGCTTGAGCACAGCCAGCTGCGCCGCCGAAAGCCGGTTTTCCGCGTCGATGTGTTCCAGCCGTTCTTCATACAGTTCACGCGTCAGCTCTTCCTTTTCCTGCTGGGCGGTGAGCAGGCTGCGGCAATCATCCTTCATCCGGTTAAACGTATGCGTCAGGTCGCCGATTTCATCGTCACTGTCCACAACGGGCACATCAGGAATATCCATCTGTTTCGCCGCCAGTGTCCGTGCAGCATCAGCCAGCGCAATGACCGGCCGGATAATCTGCCCGGAAAACCAACGCTCCACCCGAAGCAGCACCCCACCGGACAGCAGCAGCAACACCCCCAGCACCGCCGGAGCCGCATACAGCAGGCGGCTCTGCGCCTGATACAATGCGTTGCTCTCGCGCAGGTTTTCCTGAATCAGCTGTTCCAGATAAGTGTCAACATAATCGCCAATCTCTACGATTTCGTAATATTTCAGATAATAGTCGGTTGTATGCAGTTTCCTGCTGCCCAGTGCGAACAGCTCCTGCACCTTACGCTCATACGTGCCATAGGTGCGCAGGATCGCCGTTTTCAACATACGGGACTCCTCACTCTGCTGACGCGGATCGTCCGGAAACCGCTCAAACAGCGCCCAGCCGCGTGCAAAACTGTCTGCCACCAGCTCACGGGTCTCACGGGTCGGCGCGGACTCATAAACAGCAACGGCACGGCTCAGCTCACTCATCCGCGTCATTGCATCGCTTTGCAGATAGCTGGTGTCAAACAGGCGCTTAAAGCTATAATTATAGTAGGAAAGTGCCGCCGTGCAGCTGAAAAAAAATGCAAACAACACACCACATGAAATGATCGAAACGGCCTTTGCCTTGGTTTTTAACGGCAGCGAACGGAAGTGGTTCGCGCTCCATATGGAAATTTTCATATCCCGTCCTCCGCTCCATTCTCACTGCTGGTATACACACATCCAAAAATTTACCGCCAACCCCCGTCCCGCCCGCAGGCGACGGAAGGGAGTCCAGAGGGACAAGTCCCTCTGGCGCTGTCCGCGTAGGACCGCTGTCCGCGTAGGACCGCTGTCCGCGCAGGACCGCCAGCCGCGCAGGCGGACGAAACGCAAACCTCGATATCTCCTGCACCGGTGGCGTGAAAAGCAGCGGGCGCGCCGCAAGTGCGGCGCGCCCTGCGCTTTATTTAGAGAGGTATTTTTTCAGGGTTGCACGAACCGCACCGGCTCCTGCAAGCTCTTCAACGAACATTGCTTCGATCTTATCTGCCAGACCGGCCGCAACAAGATCAGTGCCGAAAATAGAGGCATTTGTCAGAATCTCCCTCAGCTCGCCATGATAGCTCGACGGGTCGCCTGCACGGATACCCGCAAGTTTGCCCTGAAGCTCGTCCTTCAGCGGATCGTTTGAAACCTCCATCGGCTCCAGATTATCGTCCACGCCAAGCAGATAGCGCAGCCAGCCAGCCAGTGCCAGCGGAATGCTGACCAGCGTATCCAGGTCACGGCCCTGCTTCATATAGCTCTTGATGGTCTCGCCGAAACGGATGCCTACCTTTTGAGAGGTGTCCGTCGCAATGCGCTGCGGCGCATCCGGCATGAACGGATTGGGGAAGCGCTGCCCGACAACCTCATCAATAAACGCCCTCGGGGAAAGGATTTTCGGGTCAACAACGACCGGCAAGCCTTCCTGATAGCCCAAGCGCTTAATCAGGGCGACAATGTCTTCATCCTCCATTTCCTTCCAGATAAGCGTGTAACCCAGCATACAGCCATACACGCTCATCGCCGTATGGAGCGGGTTCAGGCAGGTCGTTACCTTCATTGTCTCGGACTGGTTGACGGTCGTGCGGTCACCGAAATAAACGCCAGCCTTTTCCAGCGGCGGACGGCCATTCGGGAAGGTATCTTCAACCACCAGATACTGCGGAACTTCCGCATTGACAAAGGGCGCGATATAGGTTCCCTTGCTGGTGACGACCGGAGCCATACCGCCGATGCCGAGCTCGCCCAGCTGCTTTTCGATTGCCTCCGCAGGACGCGGGGTAATCTTGTCAATCATGCTCCACGGGAAAGCAACCCGCTTTTCGTCCTCGATATATGCGATAAAGTCGTCACCGACGATGCCGTTTTCCTTCCATGCGTGGGCGACTGCCAGCACGCTTGCGCGGAGCTTTTCGCCGTTATGGCTGCAATTATCCATGCTGACGACTGCAATCGGAGCCGCACCCGCCTGGAAGCGCCTAAACAGCAGTGCTGCTGTAACGCTCATCGCATGGCGCGCCTGATCGGGGCTGTTTTTCATGTCCTCTGCAACGACCGGCAGCAAATCGCCTGCGGGCGTATAGATTGCATAGCCCTTTTCAGTAATGGTAAAACTGGCCAGCTGGAGGGACGGATTTTCAAAAGCGGCGGTCAGCTGTTTCCACTGATCCGCGTCAGCGGTGTTTGCTTTCACACCCTTCGCGATGGAAGCGATGATTTCTTTATCCGTGCTGCCGTCCGGCTTGAGGCTGACCATCAGCGTCATGCTGTCATGCGGCGCATAAATCTGATCGATAATATCGTAGTCAAAGGTCTCGGCAGCAATAATGCCGCTTTCAGCGAGTTTTTCATCCAGCAGCCTTTGCTGAAGCGCCGCGATAAAGCCGCGGAAAATATTACCTGCGCCGAAATGCACCCAAATCGGTGTCTGTTCGGTTTTCGCGGCCATATCCTTCCAGTCATATGCGGGAAGGCGCACATTCGCCTTTTCCCAGCCCGCCTGATCGGCCAATCCCTGATAGCTAAGTTCTAACATTTCTGTACTCCTCTCAAAGTTTCATTTTGCATTTTATCTCCGTGCCAATAAGGCATACGGAGCGGGGCTCTGCCCCAACCCCCGCGCCTCTGCGGCGGGCACCAGAGGGACGTGTCCCTCTGGACTCCCTTCCTCGCCTGCGGGCGGGCGGGACTCTGCTTTCTGCCGCTGCACCGTGCCCGGCCCGCCAAAAGGACAGCGGGCCGGGCGGCCTTCTGCGGCAAAAATATTTTTACAGGACTACACCGTCCTTAAAGATGGAAATTTCACGGAATCCATGACGTTCTGTACAAGTCTGCTCGCCGCTCGCTACATGCAGCACACAATCCAGCAGCCGTCTGCCAGCGGCGTCCAGCGGTTCCCCTTCGGCAACCGTGCCTGCGTTAAAATCAATCCATCCGCGTTTCTTTTCGTACAAAGCGGTATTGGTCGAAATCTTCACCGTCGGTGCCGGTGCGCCAAACGGCGTACCGCGTCCGGTTGTGAAGAGAATCATATGTGCGCCTGCCGCCGTCAACGCTGTCGCTGAAACCAGGTCATTCCCCGGGCCGGAAAGCATATTCAGGCCCCTTGTTTTGACCTGTTCACCGTAGCCCAGCACGTCAACGACCGGAGCGCTGCCGCCCTTCTGCACACAGCCGCAGGACTTATCTTCCAGTGTTGTAATGCCGCCGGCCTTATTGCCGGGACTTGGGTTTTCATATACCACCTGTCCATGGCTTGCGAAATAGTGCTTGAAGCTGTTTATCATATCAGCAGCCTTTTGGAAAACGCCCTCGTCAACGCAGCGTTCCATCAGGATATTTTCAGCGCCGAACATTTCCGGCACTTCGGTCAGAATTGTAGAACCGCCCATCGAAATCAGCAGGTCGGAGAAACGTCCAACTGTCGGGTTTGCGGTAATGCCGGACAGTCCATCCGATCCGCCGCACTTCATGCCCACGACCAACTCACTGGCCGGGATTGCCTCGCGCTGGAATTTCCCGGCATATGCTGCCAATTCTGCCAGCAAGGCGGAGCCTTCCGCGTGCTCATCCTCAACATCCTGACAAACCAGGAACTTCACACGCTCATTATCCCACTCGCCAAGCGCTTCCTTAAACTGCTCCATTGTCAGATTTTCACAGCCCAGGCCGAGTACCAGCACGCCCGCAGCGTTCGGATGACGCACCAAAGCGGTCAATAATTTACGAGTCTGCGCGTGGTCATCGCCCATCTGGCTGCACCCGAACGGATGCGGGAAAGTATAGAGTCCTTCTACCGTGCCGCTGACCAGATGCTGGTTTTCACGCACCAGCCGCTGTGCAACCGAATTCACACAGCCGACCGTTGGAATGATCCACAACTCATTCCGAATCGCCGCACGCCCATCCGCGCGGCGGTATCCCATAAACTTCGCAGGCTGAAAGCCCGGAAGCGGCTGGAAATTCGGATGATATTCATAGTCGCTTTCCTCGGACAAATCGGTCTTGACGTTATGGACGTGCACCCATTCGCCCGCCTTTACCGCACGGCTTGCGTGGCCGATTGGATAACCGTACTTGATGATTTTTTCCCCCTCTGCGATATCGCGGAGGGCCATTTTATGTCCGCGCTGAATGTCTTCGGCAACGGTTACGACGCATTTGTCCAGCTCTGCCGTGTCACCTTTTTTCACCTCGGCCAATGCAACCGCTACGTTGTCATCCGGGTGAATATGAATCATTTTCATCATCGCAAAACCTCCAGCTTACAGGCAGGACTGCATCGCGGCCTTTGCTCCCTGCTCACGGATCATATGCAGGCCCTTCACAACCGCAGCCTCAAAGCCTGCAATCGCGGTCAGATCCTGCCCCCACATCTGTTCATTGGTCATGACTGCGTGTACCAGCGCCTCGGGTGAATCATCCTTATGCGCTGCGTAGAATTCCAATACCCAGCGGTCGTCGTTCGCTACATAATCGTTGCCCTTCGGACGGCGGCAAACCAATCCCTTGTCGTTCAGCTCCTGAATATCGTTCGAGAAAAATGCAATATAGCAGGCAAAGCTCATTGTCAGGCAGGCTGGCAGGCTGCCTGTCTTTTCGATATACTCCAGGAAACTCGGCATATTGCGCGCACGCCACTTGGAGGTCGAATTCAGCGAAATGCTCATCAGCTCATGATTGACAAATGGATTATTGAAACGGTCCTGCACTGCTGCCGCAAATGCATCCAAATCTGCCTTGTCAAGCGGCAGGGTCGGAATAACCTCTTCATTCAGCATTTTGTTCATGAAACCGCGCACCGTGTCATCCAGCATACAATCGCGGACAATATCAAAACCCGCAAGATATGCGCCAAGGACAAAGCCAGTGTGCGCACCGTTCAAAATACGTACCTTCCGCTTCTTATACGGGGTAACGTCCGGAACGACCGGGCAGTTCAGTCCAGCTGCTTTGAAAGGCAGCTTCTTCTCAAGCCACGCCGGGCCCTCGATATTCCATACGCCAAAGACTTCGCCGACATCAATCAGCTCGTCATGATAGCCGTTTGCCTCCTCAATGCGTGCAACCTCTTCCGCATCGCGAATGCGGCCCGGCACGATCCGGTCAACCAGCGTCGAGCAGAAAGTACAGGTTTCCAACCATTCTACAAATGCGGGTTCCAGCTTCCACTGCTCTGCATACTGGTCAACACACTTTTTCAGCTCCTTGCCGTTGTTGTCGATCAGCTCGCAGGACAAAATTACAAGGCCATTCTTTCCGGCCTTCCAGCGGGCGTAAAGCACCTGCGTCAGCTTGGCCGGGAATGAGGCGGGCGGGCAGTCATCCTTCTTGCAGGCAGGGTCATAAACAATTCCGGCCTCCGTGGTATTCGATACAACATATTCCAAATCGTCCGAAACCGCAACCGCCATCATTGCATCATAATCAGCCTTTTCATAAGGGTTCAGGCAACGGCTGACCGAGGAAATAACGCGCTTACGGTCAACCTTTTCACCGTTTTCGCGGCCGCGCAGATACAGCGTATACAGTCCGTCCTGCTCGTTAATCAGCTTCGCAAGGCCGGGGGCAATCGGCTGCACCAGTACGCATTTGCCGTTCCAGCCAACCTTTTCATTCGCCATATCAAACCAGTAGTTGACAAAGGCACGCAGGAAGTTGCCCTCACCGAACTGTAACACCCGCTCAGGTGCCTTCTCTAACAGATAACCGTCATAATTCAGGGCCTTCAGAACCTTATAGGATAACTTTTCCATAACGTTTTGTCTCCTTACCATTTTTATGTCCATACAATGCGAAACAATCGTATCATGCCGCGCCAAGTCCTTCGTCCCGCCCGCAGGCGAGGCGGAGATGCGCCAGCATCTCGGGGTCTGGGGGCATAAGCCCCCAGCGGGTGGCCGGAGGGCAGCGCCCTTCGGCGCCCCCCGCGCATGGGACGTAAGCGCAGCCTCCGCAGTAGCAGCCTCAGCACTCACTTCGGGTGACGTAGACGCTCAGCAGGATGGAAGCCAGCAGCAGCCCCGTCAGAAGGACCACCACACCCATCCCGGCCTGGATGCCCATACGCTCCGCGACCAGCCCGACCAGCGCCGGCGTAATGACGCCGCCAATACTGCCCGTGAAATTCATCGCCGCCGAGCCGAAATCATTGCCCCGGATCGCCGCGCTCCCCAGCGAAAAAGCAGAGGTATAAATTGTCGCCATAAACAGGCCGATGCCGATAATGCCCACTATAATTGTGCCCGGCGTGCGGCTGTTAAATACCACCAGGAAGCAGGCAAAAAAGCCAATGCCGTCAACCAGCAACAGCTGGCGCACCGGGATCTTGCCCGAAACCGCCGCGCCTATCATGCGTCCACAGAAAATTACCAGCCACAAAAGACTGCTCATCAGCTGCGCCAGCTCAAGGCTAAGTACGCCCGTATCCTTAAAATAAGTCACAAGCCAGCCCATGATTGCGTATTCCGATGAAATGTAGCAAAACAGCATCATTCCACCCAGCCAGAACCGCTTGTCCCGGAAAAAACGCCGGTCCACGCCGCCCAGCCCGCGCACCTTCGACGGCTCCTCTGGAAGCGCCATGCGCCCATATGTCACAATCTGCGTCACTACCAGCAGCATCAGCCCACATGCCGTGATACGCCAGCCATATGCGGGCCAGCGCCCCGTGCAGAAAATCAACACCAACGGTGACAGCAGCGCCCCAATCGCAAAGCATCCATGCGCCAGGTTATATCCCTGCGTCGCCCGTGGCTCGGTCAGTGTGCTCATCATCGTATTTGAAAAATTTGAATTTCCCCCGCGTGCAATGCCTGTCATCAGACACGCCAAAATCAGTGCCGCCGGTGCGCCAACGCCTGACGCAAAAATCAGATATCCCGCCGCCATCCAAATTGATGTCGTCAGAATACTGCGCCGACGCCCCAAATACGCGGGTAAAATTCCCGTCAGAAGCACCGCCGCCAAGTTGCCGATTGATTGGCAGGACAGCAGTACGCCCGACAAATTATAGCGAAAGCCATAACTCGCCTGAAGATATGGGATAAAGGAGCCCAGCGGCTGGGATGCCGCCCCGCTGACGAAAAAGGTATATAATACCGTCCGCATCAGCGTG
Source organism: uncultured Clostridia bacterium (assembly GCA_910589115.1). Lineage (GTDB taxonomy): Bacteria > Bacillota > Clostridia > Oscillospirales > Butyricicoccaceae > QXXE01. The sequence goes on from CAJUSB010000002.1 coordinate 56,337, forward strand.
AGCTCGCGCCGCTCCTCCATCGTTCTATTTTGTTGCAATTCGGATTTTCCTCCAAAAAAGCCCGGAGCAAACGGCATTTATGAGGGGCAGAGAAAGGAGTTTGGGGAAGTAGAAAGCCACCCCTCTGCCGTTTGCCTTCGGCTATTGCAGTGGATATCAATATAATAGCGTTTTACCAGTGCGTCCCATCATCGGCGCACCAGCCGGGAACGTCCGCTCAAATGCCGAAATAACGCACCGCATTATTATAGCAAATGCCCTTGACGATCTTCTCAAGCGCCTTTTCGTCCGCCGGATATTCCCCGTTCTCTACCCAGCCGCCGATCAGGTTGCACATGATCCGACGGAAATAATCATGCCGGGTATAGGACAGGAAAGAACGGGAGTCGGTCAGCATTCCGACAAAATTGCCGAGCAGGCCGAGATTCGCCAGCGACTTCATCTGTGCTTCCATGCCAGTCTTGGTATCATTGAACCACCAAGCCGAACCGTGCTGGATCTTGCCCGGCGTTTCATCGGACTGGAAGCAGCCCAATATCGTACCAATCTGTTCATTATCAATCGGATTGAGCGAATAAAGAATGGTTTTCGGGCATTCGTCCGTATCATTCAGTGCGCTCAGGAATGCCGCAATGCTGCCCGCGCAGTCATTCGACCCGATCATATCAAAGCCGGTATCCGGCCCGAGCTTGCCATACATTTTTGCATTCGCATTACGCAGGCAGGAATAGTGCAGCTGCATAACGATACCCAGCCGGTGGTATGCCCGGCCCAGACACATCAGGATGGCGGTCTGATAGCCCTCCGCCTCTTCGAGCGAAACCTCTCCGCCCTTCATGACCTTCTGATAAGCAGCATTCGCCGCCTCGTCACTGACCGGGCGGAACGGCACATAATCCAGTCCATGGTCGGACGCACGGCAGCCAACCTTCGCAAAAAATTCCAAACGCTCAATAATCGCCGCGCGTACATCATCCAGCGTATCCAGGCTGTCCTTGCCAACCGACTTGGCAAGTGCTGCCATATACTCTGCAAAACCGGGCTTATTGATATTGACTGCCTTGTCCGGACGGAAGGACGGGCAGACCTTGCATTTGATGCTGTCATCCGCCGCAATCTTTTCATGCCATTCAAGCGTATCAATGGGGTCATCCGTTGTACCGACAAACGCAACATTTGACTGCTCAATCAACCCGCGCACCGTCATTTTCGGGTCATTCTGGAGCATATCGTTGCACTTGTCCCAGATTTCCTTGCAGTTGTCACTGTTCAGGTAGCCGTCCACGCCGAAATATTTGTGCAGCTCCAGATTGCACCAATGATACATTGGGTTTCCAATCGCCATTTCAAGCGCCTCGACAAACTTCTCAAACCGCTCAAAGCCGCTCTTTCCGCCTGTGACATATTCCTCCGGTGTGCCGTTTGAACGCATAACACGCCACTTATAGTGGTCACCGAAATAACTGCCGTCCGGATTCTGTCCGCCCAGCCAGATCTGTGCCAGGTCGTCAAACCGGCGGTCCTCATAAATCTCCTTCGGGGAGATATGGCAGTGGTAATCTACCAACGGCATAGCCGCCGCATAGTCATGATATAAATGCTTTGCAGTTTCAGTTTCCAGCAGGAAATCCTTATCCATGAATTTTTTCATCGTTGTGCGGGCGTTCGCGCCCTCCACACTCCTTTCATATATTGAAATATTTTACACTTTATACCTCTCCGGTCCTGTAATCCCGCTGCAATCAGGAAATAAAAAGCAGCAGGCTGCTGCCCTGTTCCGCCGCGCTGCGAACGAAAGCCGAAAGCAGCTCAAAATATGACCAGGCATATTCAAAGCAGGTTTCCTCATCCTCATCATCGCAAATCGGGTAAATTTCTTTTTCCGCCATCTCTTTCACATGAAAGCGAGTCCGAAACGCCGTCTTATCCCATGGTTCCAGCGCCTCTGCCATCTGCCGCACAGTCTCCGGGCCCAGCAGGCGCGGCGGACCATACCCCATATCCTCATCAACAAAAACTTCACCGCCCAGCACCAGCTGGCCCAGCGGCTGATCCTCCGGTATGTCCCATACCGTACCATTAAGTACATAATGAATGATATGCCACGCCTTGTCCACATCCAGCAACAGGCGTTCATTCGCCTCATCATAAAAAATCTCCGCGCAGTCCTCCCGCTCCAAGCGGGCAAGCATATTTGCATCTGCACAGAAATAGGATCCGATCATCCCCATTCCCATCTAACCTCCATCGTCAGCCGCGTCAGGTTGGTAAACCGGTGAACCAAAATGATATGGCATAAGCCGTCAACGCCAGTCGTCCAAGGGCCCCCGCCCGCCATCATTCTGGCGGGCGGGGCAGTATGCAACTAAGAAGAATCACCGCCCCCTTCCCCGCCGCAGCGGAAAGAAAGCTTTTACTCAATTTTTTCTCGAAAAAATTGCGGGTGCAGGGCAGAGCCCTGCCGCTGTCCGCGCAGGACCGCCCCCGCACAGCTACCCGCTGCCCAGATACCCCAATATCCGCCGCCGGGAACCCGACCGCGGACATGAGGACTGTCTGTAATCGTTTAACGGGAACCTTTTTCCAAAGCCTCCCAGAGGCCGTTCAGATAGGTTGCACCAAGGGCACGGTCATACAGACCATAGCCGGGACGGCCGACTTCATCCCAAATCATGCGTCCATGGTCGGGGCGGACATATACATCAGGGCAGGTTTCATAAATTGCCTTCATGATTTCATACATATCCAGGTCGCCGGTGGAGGATAAATGCGCAGCCTCACGGAAATGACGCTCGCCAAGGTACTTAACATTACGCACATGCAGGCAGCCGATGCGCTTCATCTCGCCAAAGTGGCGGATAACTGCCGGAATGTCGTTCGCAGGGTTCGAGCCCAGTGAGCCAGTGCACAGGCAAACCGTGTTTGCCGGGGAATCATGGAGCTTTACAATCTTGTCAAAATCATCCTGGCTGTGCGCAATGCGCGGTAACCCGAAAATCGGCCAAGCCGGATCGTCCGGGTGGCAGGCCATAATGACGCCACACTCTTCACAGGTCGGGATAATGCCGTCCAGGAAGTATTTGTAATTCGCGCGGAGATCGTCAGGGCTGATGGACTTATAGCGCTCCAGCGTGGTTTCGAGTTCAGCAAGGCGGTCAGGCTCCCAGCCGGGCAGCGAAAAGCCGTTGCAGTTGTCAATCGTATTGCGGACCAGGTCAATCGGCGTCATGTTGCCGAGATCCTTCTCATCAAAGTAAAGGCTGTTTGAACCGTCCTCCGGAATTTCACGCGCAAGGTCGGTGCGCAGCCAGTCAAACACCGGCATAAAGTTGTAAACGATGCACTTTACACCGTATTTCGCAAGGTTGCGAATGGTAATGCGATAATTTTCGATATACTCGTCACGGGTGGGCAGGCCCATTTTGATATCCTCGTGGACGTTGACCGATTCAATGACCTCGCACTCCAGGCCTGCGGCGTGTACTTCATCAATATACGCCTTGATTTCGTCCTCTGTCCAAACCTCGCCTGCCGCCTTGTAATCAAGGAAGCCCATCAGGCCGGTCATACCAGGAATCTGCTTAATCTGCTTCAGGGTGATGCTGTCGCTCTTGGAGCCGTACCAGCGGAACGTCATTTTCATGTTTTCAGACTTCCTCCTTTTCTCGCGGGAACGCTAAGAGACAAATCACAGCATCAGACATGAAATGCCATCACCGAAAACTGTCCCCGAACAGTCCCCATTGCCTATATCCCCTGCGCCATAACGCGGGGCCCTATAAGCCCCTGAACCGACATCCGTCCATTCAGGGCCAGGCCGTCGCCGCAACCTTTTCGGCCAGGGCGACGGAACCAGTGCTTCCTATTATAATATCGGTAAGATTGGAAAATAAAATACCTTGGAATTAGAGCACGCCGCCATTCAACGCCGTCGGTAGCCACAGGCTGATGCCCGGAACAAAGGTAATCAGCAGCAGTGCAACGATCATGCAGATATAGAAGGGAAGCGTCGCTTTAACAACTTTTTCCATCGGCAGTTTCGCAACGGCCGAGCCGATGAACAGAACCGCGCCAACCGGCGGGGTCAGCAGGCCGATACCACAGTTCAGGATAACCATAATACCGAACTGGATCGGATGAATGCCAATGCTCTGCGCAATCGGCAGCAGGATCGGAGTTGCAATCAGGATGATCGGCGCCATATCCATAATGCAGCCAAGCACGAGCAGGATCAGGTTAAGCAGCAGTGCGATAATAATCTTGTTATCGGTCAGGCCAACGATAAAGTTTGCAGCCAGGTCCGGCACGTGCAGCATGGTCAGGCAGTTGCCGAATACAGCAGAGGTTGCAATCAGGATCATAACGATAGACAGGGTGTTGACACACTCTTCCAGTGCATTCCAGACGCCCTTCCAGTCGAGGCCCTTATAAATGAATACCGAAACGATCAGCGAATAAATAACCGCAATCGCCGCAGACTCCGTTGCGGTGAACACGCCGCCAACAACGCCGACAACTACGATAATAATTGCCGCAAGTGCCCAGAAGGACACCGACAACTGGCGCAAAAAGCCCATAATGCTGAAGCGTTCGCCCTTGGGGTAGTTACGCTTCACAGAAATAATGTATGAACCGATCATCAGGCACCCGGCAAGCAGCGCGCCCGGAACATAACCAGCCAAGAACAGCGAACCAACCGAAATGCCGCCGGCTGTGGTCGCATAAATAACCATGTTATGGGACGGAGGCACGAGCAAGCCCTCACAAGAAGAGGTAATCGTAACCGCCGTGGAGAAATCAGCGTCATAGCCCTGATCTACCATCATCGGGATGAGGATGGAGCCGAGCGAAGCAGTATCCGCCGCCGCAGAACCCGAAATGCCGCCGAAGAAATAGGATGCAACAATATTTACCATTGCCATGCCGCCGCGCATCCAACCGACGCAGGAATTGGCAAGTGCTATCAATTTCTCTGATATACCGCCTGAACCCATTAGCACGCCCATCGTAATAAAGAAGGGTACGGCCATGAGTGAAAAGGAACTGATGCCCTTTACCATCAGACGGCAAACCTCGGAGAGGCTTCCGCCCTGCACCAGCAGGCAGAATACCGAGGAAAGGCCGACCGCATACGCAATCGGGAAACGCAGGAAGATCATCACAAAAAAGCTTCCCAGCAGGACCAGAATGGCCAGAGACTGTACACTCATGCTTTCTCCTCCTTCACGTAAATGCCCTTGATATGATTATAAAGCGATTCAATCTCAAAAATAATCATTGCAAACCCAGCCAGCGGTACCGGGAAATACATCCAGAACTTGGACAGCCACGGCATGGAAATATAGTTGCCGCGTCCGCCGAGTGTAGTGGTATACTGCCAGCCAACAACCAGCATGATAATGCCAAGCGCCAGCACCGCGATATCTGCCAGGATATCAAGGAATTTAATCAGGCCGTCAGGCAGATACTGGTCAAAGGAAGTCATGCGGATATGTGCGCCGCGGCGGATCGAAAGCGCCGCTGAAAGCACGGCCATGTAGCTCATCAGGGTGAGGACGACCTCTTCGCTCCATGCGGGGTCGGGGATTGCCGGAATGTATCGGCCTGCCACTGCCATGGAAGTGATTGCAATATCCGCAATCAGCAGCAGCTTACAAATAACCATGACAATCTTATACGTCAGGTCATAGGCCGGTCTGATCTTATCAAGCGTTTTGAAAATACCTGGCATAACGCTCCTCCGTTCTTTATTACTCTTTTACTCCCAAATGAATTTTGACGCGGGGATAAATACAAGTGGGGCGCAGGGCATTGCCCTGCGCCCCACAGATATACTTGCCTGCCTGTCCCTACGCAGATGTTTACTTCATGTCAACGATCTGCTGGTACAGCTCTTCATAGCCGCTGGTGTTGGCTGAAATAACATCCTGTACAGCTTCGACCCACGCGGACTTGTCCGGTACGTCAACAACGTTGCAGCCTTCGCTCTTGAGCTGCTCGAGAACCTTGTTCTCCTGCTCCTCGGAGAGGCTTGCGTTGAATGCCTGTGTATCCTTGCCTGCTTCGTACAGTACCGCGCGCTGTGCGTCGGTCAGCTTCTCCCATGCACTGTCGCAGATAACAACCTGGATTGCGCCAAGGGTGTGGCCGTCAAGGATCAGGTTATTTGCAACTTCGGGGAATGCGTTGGACTTGTAGTTTGCAATCGGCTGCTCAGCGCCGTCAACAACGCCGGTCTGAAGTGCAGAATACAGCTCGCCGAAAGAAACAACCGTCGGGGATGCGCCAAGGCCTTCTACCAGGCCGTTCATAACCGGGTCATTGGAAACGCGCAGCTTCATGCCTGCGAGATCACCGATGTCCTTTACTTCATTTACGGTGAAGAAATGACGGAAGCCTTCCTCGCCGTAGAAGATGCCGCGCAGCGGCAGGCCAGCTTCCTGGGGCTCGTTCAGGAACTCAGGCGCCAGGTCAGAGTTCGCGAAATTCCACCAGTGGTCACGGCTTTCAAACGTATAGGGCAGCGAGAGCAGCATGGACTTTTTGCAGTTATAGCCAGTCAGCGCGAAAGCCGAAATACGAGAAATATCAATCGAAGTCGAACCGCCAACCATCGCATCCAGTACATCGTTCTCGGAGCCGAGCACGCCTGCTGCCTGGAGGTCAATGGTGATCGAGCCGCCGGACAGCTCCTCTACCTTTTCCTTAAAGTGGGAACCAGTCTGCCCAACGATCGTATCCAGCGGGTTTACCTCTGCGTAGACCAGCGTTACCTTGGGGTCGTTGGCTACATCGCCGGTATCAACATTGGAGAGATCCTCCTGCGCAGTGCTGCCAGTATCGCCGCCCGATGCTGCGCCGTTGTCGCCGCCCGTATTGCCGTTGTCGCCGCCACTGCCGCCGCAGGCGGTCAGGCTCATAATCATCAAAGACGCGAGCAAGGCCGAAATAATCTTCTTCATCTTCTGAAACTCCTCCTTATTACTGATGGCGTCGGGCGCACTCCTTTCCGGCGGCCGCCGCCTGCCTCTGAATGCAAGAAATGGTTTTTTCTTGCTCCAACTATTGCCATAATACCACACTGGTATGTTAGTGTCAATCTCTTTATCGTAAAATCTACAATAAATACAACTTCCTCCAAAATTTTTTATGCAGGTTTTACACGCACCCCCGGAGAAGATGACAAGAATTTTTTGACATCACAATATTTTGATATTCTTCGGCACAATTTTCAGCCGGTATCCCTCTGCAATGAATTTTCCCAGACCAATAAAGGTGGATACACGAATTGTACAAACATCCTCGCTGACGATAAAATCCGACACATTTATGCACGCCGGGAATCATCCAGCCCACCAATTTCTCTTATAAGTTATAAAAAGGCTGACACCAAATCACGATGCCAGCCCTTTTATTCGTCCTTGTTTTTGTCCATACTCTCTTTGGATCTCCACAGTCACACCTTGTGCACCAGCCAGCCCGCCCGGCGTGCTGTCCTTTTGGCAGGCCGGGCAGCACGCACAAACGGCTATACACGCACCCTTTCCCCGCCGCAGCGGAAAGAAAGCTTTTACTCAATTTTTTCTCGAAAAAATTGCGGGTGCAGGGCAGCGCCCTGCCGCAGCCCGCGCAGGGCGCCTATGCGGAGCCGCCGCACCCCGCATTCACTGCTCCGGAGGCAGGAAATACTGCGGATATTGCCCCCGCAGCGACCGGATGTCGTTCTCAATCTGACGGAGATGCAGCGTCAATACTTCCTCCAGCCGCTTTTGCTGGCCGCTTTCCAGTGCCCGCAGCACTTCCTGGTGACCCATTATAACAGCCTCGCTCGCACTCCGCGAACGCAGGCTCAACAGCCTCAGCCGATGATAGTGCGTGCACCCCTGCTGCACCAGCTCCCATCCAAAAAGCTGTCCCGCCTCTTCAAACAACAAACGGTGGAATGCATCGTCCGATGCATACAAATCATCCGTCCGCCCTTCCAGACCCGCAAGCATTTGACGCTCAATCAGCTCGTTCAGCCCTTGCAGGCACCCTATGCTCCCACGTGCTGACAACTGCGCTGCTACGCCAAGCTCCAGGCTCTCCCGCACAAACCGCTCCTGCATGACCCGGCCCAGGTCAATCAGCGAAACAGCCGTCTCCCGCTGCGGCAAAATGTTTACCAGGCCATCACGCTGCAAACGGATAAACGCTTCCCGCACCGGCGTGCGGCTGACCCCCAGATGCTCCGCCAGCTCCTGCGCGCGCAATACCTCCCCCGGTTTCAGTGCCAGCGTCATCATCTCCCCGCGCAGCTGCAAATATATCTTGTCCTGGTTGCTCTCCCCGCGTCTCATGCCAACACCTCCCCCTCTGCATTTCACATCGTTGTTACTAATATGTTACCACAATTTCCCCAAAACTGCAAGGGGAACCCGAATAAGTTTGTACAGCCCTGCCAAGCATTTTTCTCCTCTTTTGTATTTTCTGCCGCTCCGCTGCGCTATCCTGCCCTTGACAACCGCACCCGTATCAGGTACAATATAATAGGAAAAGTGGTTTTGGAAACCGCATTCTACAGTATTCAGGAATTGGAGACACGCTTATGAACATCCTCATCACCTCCGAAAGCAGCTGTGATATTCCGGCCCCTCTGCTCCGCCAGCATGGCATCCACACGGTCGCTTTCAGCGTCAATTTCCCAAACCGCACGGTCGCCGACAACAGCATACCGGTTGAAGATATTTTTGATTTTTTTAACCGCACGCGCACGATCCCGAAAACCAGCGCGGTGAACCCGGACCAATACACTGCTTTTTGGGATGGGCTGCTTGCGGAGCAGCCTGACGCGGTCATACTGCATGTTGGTTATTCCTCCGCCTGTTCGTGTTCCTTCCAGAATGCGCGCATTGGCCGGGAGGACTGCAAAGCGCCCGAAAGAATCCGGTTAGTGGATTCGCTGAATGTATCCTGCGGGCTTGGCAGTTTGGTATTGAAAGCTGTCCAGCTGCGGGCGCAGCATCCGGACGACGATCTGGAAACGCTGGCCCGCCGGGTTGAGGGGTATGTGCCAAAGGCGCGGATGGTTTTTGTGCCTGACCGGCTTGATTTCCTGGCGGCGGGCGGGCGTGTCTCAAATGCTGCGGCGCTTGGAGCATCCATTTTACGGCTCAAGCCGCGCATTGACATTATTGCGGGGGAGCTGATTGCGGGACGGAAATACAGGGGAAGTATGGCACGCATTGTGCCGCACTTACTTGGGGATTTCCTGCAAGGGCGTAATTTTGATTTATCGCAGGCATATTTAATTCATGCTGCGGGCGCGGCGGAAGCGGCGCTCACGGCTTTGCGGGAAGGTCTGCGGGCGCATGGTTTTGAGTCCATTCACGAATGGCAGCTCGGGTGTGTCATGACGGTACACGGTGGCCGCGGCGCCGTCGGCCTCTCCGCGATAGAAAGGTAGCAAAAAAGCAGGCTTTCCCCAGCCTGCTTTTTTGAATTGTCTTCCGCAGACAGCGCCAAAGGGCTCTGCCCTCTGGACTCCCGCCCCTCGCCGGGGAGGCGCCCTCTGCGGGCCGCACCAAAGGGCTACCGCCCTCTGGACTCCCCCTCTCGCCTGCGGGCGGGACGAAGGATTCTCCCCTCGTCACTTTCTTCCAGTCATCCAATCAATCCTTCACCTGCGGAATAAACTTTTCCGCAAAGCTCCCTTTCTCACGGTTTTTGGTATAGAAGTAACCGATCACAGAAAACACAACCGCCCCGACAAAATTAACCAACAAATCCTTCATGGTATCGATCAACCCGATATCGAGATATCCGCCATACTTTGCCATCCAATCCTCACCGTTTACGATCAAGCTTTCGATTGGGATATGCTCCACGATATTCAAACCGTCGGGATTGAGAGAAACAGTATTGATAGTTGTTATAAAAAAGTCCTTTTGCATATCGAACCCAAAGAACCAATCCATAGAAAACTCAAAGAACTCCCACAGCACACCCACGGTCATAGAGAAGCAAAACGCAACGACCGCCAGGAACAACGGCGACAATTTCATAGAAAATTTTTCGCTGCGGTTACAGATATCGACCAATGCAAAACCGATTGCCGCCATCAGGAAACCGTTTGTTGTATGCAGCATGGTATCCCAGCCGGGGTATTTGGTATAGAAGGAGCCAATTTCTCCCTGAATCTCGGCGGCGTAGATGAAAAGGTAAATAATTGCTTCCAATGTAGGCGGCAAATCAATGCGAAGCCGTTTATCTATGAAAAGCGGCACGCCAAACAGGAACAGGGTCAGGATACAGGTAAAGAGATTTTCGTAATTACCTGTAAAGAAGGAACGCACCGCGATTGCGGCTACTGAAACGGACAGCACTCCGCGAATCGTCAGGCGACGTTTTTTATTTTCTTTAATTTGAATTTTTTTCATTTGATAATCGCTCTTTTTCAGGATAGTAAAGTTATTTTATGCAAGTGTGGAAAAGAATTTAATTACCTGTTTCATGCTCCCCGGCGGTATCGCGAAGCGGCAAAACGGCATTCAGCGCAATACCGGCGATTGCAGCGATTGCAAGCCCGGACAGCTTGACCGGCGTACCCGCGAGCGTGAAGCTGATCCCATCAATACTGTTAAACCCGAATGCGCTGACAAGAATGACGGCTGCAATCAGCAGATTACGGGAGCGGGAAAAATCGACCTTGCTTTCTACAAGGTTCCGCAGTCCGACAGCGGAAATCATGCCGTACAATACAAAGGAAATGCCGCCAATAATCGCACTTGGCACCGTCTGAATAATTGCCGCAAATTTCGGGCAGAAAGACAGCAAAATAGCAAAATACGCTGCAAAGCGGACAACGCGCGGATCATAAACACCAGTCAATGCCAAAACACCGGTGTTTTCGCCATAGGTCGTATTTGCCGGGCCGCCAAACATTGCGGAAAGGCTGGTTGCAAGACCATCACCCAGCATCGTGCGGTGAAAGCCGGGATTCTCTACATAATTGACGCCGGTCGTTGCGGAAATAGCGCAGATATCGCCAATATGTTCCATCATGGTTGCGAGTGCAATCGGCATAATAGTTATCACTGCGGAGAGGTCGAATTTTGCAAAGGATGCAGGATGAATGGCAATACCAATCAGACGTGCTTCGCGCACTGCGGTGAAATCGACTGCGTGCATCAAAACTGCCGCAGCATAGCTGACAAGAATGGCCAGCAGAATCGGAACCAGCCGGATAATCCCCCTTCCCCAGAGATTAAACACCAGCACGGCGGCCAGCGCGATCAGTGCGAGCGGCCAGTTTGTTGCGCAGTTGCTGATCGCACTGGGGGCAAGAATCAGGCCAATCGAAATAATAATCGGCCCCGTGACAACCGGCGGAAAAAAGCGCATGACCTTTTCTGAACCGAAAAATTTCATCAATGCCGCCATGACCAAATAAAGCAGTCCGGCGCATACCACACCGCCGCAGGCATAAGGAAGCATCTCGGTGTTAGGCCGACCGTCCAGCATAGGCGCGACCATCTGATAGCCACCTAAAAAGGCAAAGGACGAACCCAAAAAGGCCGGTATTCTTCCGCGCGTCAGGAAATGGAACAGCAGCGTACCCAGCCCCGCCATCAAAAGCGTCGTGCCAACATCCAGCCCGGTCAGCAGCGGCACGAGCACAGTCGCACCAAACATTGCAAAGGTATGCTGTATGCCGAGCAGGATCATTTTAGGCAGGCCCAGCTCCATTGCATCGTAAATCCCCCTGTTTTCTAATATGTCTTTCTTCATCATGGGTTCCCCCTCTTTTTTAATTGTACCAATTCTTACACTCACATTCCGAAAAAATTGCCGCTGCCGCACCTTCGCCCCGCCATCCTTTTGGCGGGGCGAAGCAGCACAAACGAACGATCATGCACAGCCCCCGTCCCGCCCGCAGGCGAAGGGCGGGAGTCCAGAGGGACAAGTCCCTCTGGCGCCGTCCGCGTAGGACCGCCGTCCGCGTAGGACCGCTCGCCGCGCAGGCGAACCGAACGAGCGGCACCGCACCTCACCCGGCCCGGCCGCTTTCTTGCAGAACGTCCGCAAGCATTTCAAATAGCAGGGGCGCGTCCAGCGGCTTCGCTATGTGGCCGTTCATGCCGCATTCGGCAGCCCGCGCACGGTCTTCCTTAAAGGCATTTGCTGTCAGCGCTATGATTGGCGTAGATGCTTTATCCCGCTCCCCACAGGAACGGATCGACCGCGCCGCCTGATAACCGTCCATGTTCGGCATCTGAATGTCCATGAGAATCAGGTCGTAATAGCCATCTGTCGCCTTTTGCAGCATATCGACACACTCTACCCCGTCCCGCGCCCGCTCCACCAGAAAGCCGCGGCTGGTCAGCAGTTTATCCGCAATCATCGCGTTAATGTCAATATCCTCCGCCAACAGAATGCGCTTGTTTTCAAATAAAGCCCGGTCTTGCGCGAAATCCGCTGTTCCGCCGGCTGGGGTGCACCCCAGCCGGTGCGGTAGCCGCACCGTGACCTTTGTCCCCTCGCCCTGCCGGCTCTCAATTCGGATACTGCCGTGCATCAGCGCAACCAGCTCTTTCACAATCGTAAGCCCCAGCCCTGTGCCCTGTATGCCGCTGGCCGTCGATGTGCGCTCACGCGAAAACGATTCACAAGCATGTGCCAGGAATTCCTCAGACATGCCAATGCCATTATCCTCTACTACGGTCTCTGTTATACAGGTTTCCGGCGTTTCGCCAGGCAGCTCACAGCACGAAATTCGCAGACTGCCGCCCTTCGGCGTGTACTTTACCGCATTGCTTACCAGATTCCGAAATACCTGCGAATAATGCATCGTATCCAAATATAAATACGGGTGCCGGATATCCGAATGAATTTCACAAGAAAGATTCTTTTCCTTCAGGTCACTGTCAAATATCATGCATAGTTTCCTGAAATTTTCATTTGCGTCCACAATGGCCTCCTCTATCGTAATCTTATGGTTTTCAATCTGTGACAGCTCCAGGATATTGTCAATCAACTCACAAAGCTGCCGGGATGAAATATCAATATTTTCCAGATATGCCCGCTGCGTCTCAGCGTCGCTGCTCTCCAGCGCAAGGCCTGTAAAACCCAGAATCGCATTCATTGGCGTGCGGATATCATGTGACATATTAAACAGAAAAGCGGACTTTGCTTTGTTTGCAGCCTGCGCACGCTCCGCCGCAAGCTCCAATGCCTCATGCTGACGTTCCAGCTCCTCCTTTTGTAGCCGGATTTGCTCGCTCATTTCCAGCTTTTCGGTACTTTGCAGCAAACTGTCAACCATGCTGTTAATATGCTCGCTCAGCTCCCGAAACTCGTGAATGGAATCAATACACACCTTGGTTTTCAGGTTCCCGTCCTTAATCTCCCTGAGCTTTTGATTGACCCGCTGAATCTGGTCAATTACAGCGCGCTCCATAGTCCCCGTTACCGCATATACCAGTATCACAGCAATCAGCAGCAGCCCGGCCAAAAGCAGGAATTCACTGCCGAAAACCGCTTTATAAAGTCCACGTACCGGTACCGCAAACACAATATAGCTGCCGCCGATCCTGCGGGAAAGGCAGTAGCACCAGACCCCATCTGCCGCTGTCCGGAATGCCTTGGATGATTCCAGCTGCTCCATCTGAAAGCCAACCTCCGCGATCCCTTTCCCTACCCCCGAAACAGCAGTTGCACCCTCAACCGTTTGCGTGTCCGGGTCAACCGCATACAGGTTATAGCCTACCCCCGTCCGCAGCAAAGAGAAAATATAAGACAATTCATTTTTCTCCGTCGCACGGAGTACGTTAGCCGGAGCCATCCCGATTTGCAGGATGAAGTCACCACTCTGACTCCAAAGCGCAGAATACTGTACCAGCTTCCCCTCTGCTGTGTTGGGCGTAATATCCTGCACCAGTTCCAGCGACCGATCCGTCAGCAGCGGCTTGAAAAAACCAATCTGCTCGCCTGAATGAACAGAATAGCCGTAATATTCAGGATGCGTACCCGCAACAATTACACCGTTTTTATCAAATATATGAATCTCATCCACACCCATACCGTCAGCAATCCGTTTTAGCTCCGCAATGTCATCCCGCGCAGCCGGGTTATATTCCAGAATGTACGCCAATGTACGGGCATCCCGCAGGCATTGAGCATTATACTCTGCCCGCACCTGTTCCAGCTCCCTTGCGTTTTCCTCCAGGATCTGCTCAACCTGGCTGAAAATACGCATCGCATTCTCTTGATTTGTCTGATGAATACCGAACGTTTGTATCACCGTCGAAAGTAACAGGATAATCACCACCATCACCAGCGTGATTGCCCGCATATTTTTTACGACGATGCTTTTTATGGTCTGCATTGCTTCCCCCTTCGTCCGATCTGTTCATGTTTCAGCCCTGCGACACAGGCCCGGCAGCCCTGGCGCCGGAAAGCATTGCCTTACGTTCACCGCAGGCGTGCCGTTTCCGCCGCAGCACCCTCCCCAAGAATCCGACGCAGACCCTGCAATGGCCTTTACAGGGCAGCATGATTCTGGAGGTGTAAAAAACCGTCTTGCAGCCAAAGCATACTAAATATAGTGGTTCTGATAAAACAGCAGGGAATATATTCTTATCGTAACACAACTACATGTAAAAAGCAAGCAGATTGTAAAAATATCGAACAACGGCAAACCATCTGCATCTATCACAGAGGCAGAAAAAGAGCCGCCCTGCAAATGCAGAACAGCCCTTTCACAAAATACGGCACAGCCGTACTACAGTTTCCATCCTCTTACATCAGATAGTTTGCGACACGCATCGCGCTGACGCCCAGCACCATACAATAAGCAAGCAGTAAAAAAATGTAATCACGATATGACTTCTTCATCTGAAATTCCTTCTTTCTGTTATGATAATAATTTTGATCTGTGAAAGGCGATTCGCCGTATTTCGTACGGTTTACAGCCTTTCTTGTTTCTGGTATAATCATACCGCAGATACACCGCTTTCACAAGCACCATACTGCCATCTTACTATAACAATACCGACAAGCCAAAAAGGAGGGAGCCATGTCAGAATACCTGAACAGCCTCAAACTGCGCTCGGATTACAGGGAACTCCGCCGGCGCGGAACACCACAATTCCCATGCAGCGTATACCGTACCGTACTAAGCAGCTATGCAGGCGGAGAAGTCCCGTGGCACTGGCATGACGAGGTTGAACTCAAGCTCGTTCTGGAAGGCCATGCCGAAATCGCCTGCAACGGCAGTACCTTTATCCTGCATCCCGGTGATGGTATGTTCGTAAACGGCGGCGTGCTGCACCGCACGCGGGAATCCCAAAAAAGCGACTGCATTGTCGGCTCCATCGTATTTGAAATGCCCGTACTGACCGGAAGCCTTGGAAGCGTCTTTGAAGAACAGTATTTCCGCCCGCTCTATCAGCATCCGTCACTTGCGGTAGTCTGCCTCACCCCCTCCGTAGAATGGCAGTCGCGGGCACTCCAGCAGCTCACCCTCGCCTATGAAGCAGGCACAGCGGAAGCATATGGTTACGAATTGGAGCTTCGTGCCGGATTGTCGCGCTTCTGGTGTGAGCTGTGCCGTGCCAACCAGTCCATCTTATCCGAACCGCCTGCGGAAACAGACGACACGGCCGAACGTATCCGCTGTATGCTCTCTTACTTAGAAGAACACTTCACAGAGGAGCTTACCCCCGCCGATCTTGCCAACGCAGCCCATATCAGCGAACGTGAATGCTTCCGCTGTTTTGACCGTGTACTGGGTGCTTCACCAATCGTCTGCGTCCTGCGCCGCCGCATTGCCTATGCCGCCAAGCTGCTGCGCGAAACCGATCTGCCAGTTACAGAAATCTGTATGCAGTCCGGGTTCCACAGCCCGAGTTACTTCGGCAAACGCTTCCGTGAACGGATGGGCTGCACGCCGCGTGCGTTCCGCAGTAAAAGTATTGACGGAAAAAAAGACCCCTGATATAATACAATCAATGAATCCGCCGTCTCCCCATTCCTACACAATCACATTCTCATCCAGAAAGGAAGATATTCCATATGAACCGCAATTTAGCATACCAGGAGGAACCCTGGCAGGAAGTTATCAGCGGTAAAGTCGTCATGATGTCCCCACGTCCTGCAATCAACCATATCCGCATTTCCGGCAATCTCTTCCAGATTTTCAGCACCTATCTAAAAGGCCGCCGCTGTGAACCTTTCCCGGACGGCACGGACCTTTATCTCTCTGAAAAAAACCATTTCATTCCTGATTTCATGATCGTTTGTGACCCGAACAAGGTCAAAGCAAATGCCGTATACGGTGCGCCGGATTTTGTCGTTGAAGTGCTCTCTCTCGGCTCACTCAAACGTGACCGCTTCCACAAAATGGCCGCCTATGAAAAGGCCGGCGTGCAGGAATACTGGATCGTCAACCCCGACAGCCGGTCGATTGAACAATACTGGCTGGAAGATGGAAAGTTTGTACTGCATAACGCCTATGGGATTTATTCCGACGGAATGCTGGAAAAAATGACAGAGGAAGAACGCGCTGAAATCGTAACCGAATTCAAATGCCGTCTCTATGACGACCTTGTCATACAGGTCGCAGATATCTTCCAACGCGTCATATAACACCTGCTGCAAAAAAGGGCTGCGGATCATTCCTTTCCGCCGCCCTTTTTTCCGGGACATGCCAGCCGCCGTATGCCACACACCGGCGGCTGGCACTATTTCACCGTATGATGTACCCGGTCGCGTTCCTCCGCCCGCTTGGCATTGCCCCAGCGGTCCAGCGAGCCCACCAGATACCCTGTGATCCGGCGAATTCGCTCAAAACGGATCCCTTCGCCAATCCTGTCTTTCTGTCTATGCTTCATTGTTTTTCCCTCCTGTTCCTGTGTTCTGCCTCCATTATACCAAAACATCTGTCCCATTGTACGGACTTGAAAAAATTTTTCTCCGCGTATCTCCACCACCTTCAGCCCCCGGCTCTCATAAAATCCAACCAAATGCGGCATCCTCTTTCCATGCGGACCGGCCTGCTCCGCAACAGCTCCCCTGCCCGTAAAATTTACCCGGCAGAAGGCCCGCAAATCAGTTGACCAAATCGAAAATATCATGTAAAATGATAAGGAGAGGCTCCGCCCCTGGGGCCTTCCGGAAAAGGAGCATTTACCATGACCGATTTCATTATTTGCGTTGCCCTGATCGTGTTTGTCTGCCTTACGCTGCGCATCTGGCGGAGATACAGCAGCAACTGCAAGAATTGCCCGCGTTCAGCCGAATGCAGGAAATACAAGGAGGATTCCTCATGCAAAAACAAGCACTGATCACCGGCGCATCCTCCGGAATTGGACGAGATATGGCGCGGATTCTGTCCGGCATGGGCTATGAACTGATCCTGGTAGCCCGCCGCGAGGACCGCCTGAAAGCATTGGCAGCCGAGCTTCCGGTTCCCTGCACTGTGCTTACCGCTGACCTGTCCGATATGCAGGAATGCCGCCTGGTCTATCGTGCTGCACGCAGCGAATCACTCGATATCGTCATTAACAATGCAGGCTTCGGCCTGTTTGGCGCATTCAGCGAAACCAGTTTGGACGATGAATTGCGCATGATTCAAACCAACATCCTGGCAGTGCATGTGCTGACAAAACTTTTCCTGCGCGATTTTCGCGAGAGAAACCACGGATATATCTTAAATGTCGCCTCTTCTGCCGGATTTATGGCGGGCGGACCGCTGATGTCAACCTATTACGCTACAAAAAGCTATGTCCTCCGCCTGACACAGGCCATACGCGAAGAACTCCGCCATGAGGGCAGTGCAGTCTCTGTATGTGCACTCTGCCCCGGGCCTGTCAATACCGAATTCAACCAGGTCGCTAATGTACGCTTTGCCCTGCCGGGACTGCGCAGTGAGGATACCGCGCGATATGCCATTGAAGGAATGTTATCCGGTCGCGGCATTATGGTGCCCGGCGTTGCGATGAATCTTTCACTTGCGGCAAAGCACCTCATCCCGGAAACATTGTTGACCCGGATCACTTACCACTTTCAAAAACGGAAGTTGGACGGCAGCGCACCGGAAACGACCGTGCGCTCATCACAATGAAACGAACCGGCACGCCTGCGGGCGGGCCGGTCTACTGCAAACCAATACACCGAACCCCTAACGTCCCCCGTCCCGCCCGCAGGCGTGATGAAGCTTTTACTCAATTTTTTCTCGAAAAAATTGCGGGAGTCCAGAGGGCAGCGCCCTTTGGCGCCGTCCGCGGAGGACGCCTCCCCGGCGAGGGGCGGGAGTCCAGAGGGCAGCGCCCTTTGGCGCCGTCTGCGGAGGACATCCCGGGGATACTTATGAAAGGATGTTTGTCCCATGAGTGAGAGACCCAGAAAACAACCTCAAAAATTGACCGCGCGGCGCGTCCTCTTCCAGTGGCGTTTCCCGGTCATTATCGTCCTATTCTTAATTGTTCTGTGCTGCATCCCCGTCGGACTGCTGACCCACCTCCTCTCGAAGCCCAAAGAACCAGAAGCGCCCCGCACGGATGAGCAATACCAGCTCGCGGTTTACGACACGCTGCTTGCCGAAAACCATGAGTTACCCGCTAATATGAGTCCCCAACAGATCCTTGTCACCCTTGCCCCGGGCAGCACGGGCGTGGATTTTGACGATAATGGCCGCGTCCTGCTCTGCATGTGGCACAGGAATCCTGAAACCTATCCGGCTGGGACCGACGTCACCCTTTCTTATGACAATGTGACAGCCGTCTCACTCAAGGAGCTGACCATCTGGTATTCCAACCCTACGCATAACAAGGAATTCGGCAAAGACAATGTTGATTTGCGCTTGCAGCAGCTGTTCGGCCTGCCGCCGCTGACCGATGACAACTCCAAAAACACGCATTTTACGGTTTTCTGGGTCAATCCAGAGAGTGTTGTCCGGCCCGCCTATTCTTCCGATGTGATGACTACGGTCATGACAAACAGTTTTGTTTCGCAGCCGGACGATGTCTTTTACAACTGGTTCACTGCGAATACCCATTATAATTACTGCATGGTCAACCGTGCATGGACGCGCATGGGCTACACTTACGACTGGTATCCCTACGAAGAGGGGCCAAACGACACCCTGGAAGAAAAGGCCGCACGGCACTTTGGACTCACCGAGTTCCTCGTCAACAAGGATCAAACAATTCACGTCGTCAGCACCAGCACAACGAGCAATTTCCTCCAGCAGCTCGCAGCTGACGCTTCCACCTTTGCCAACACCCCCGCTGAAGGTGGCGAGACCGAGGCCGACGCCAAAGACAATGCCAACGCCGACGCAAAAGATGACAAAGATAAAAAATCCTAACGCTTTCTTTCGCAGGGCGCTGCCCTGCATCCGCGATTTTTTTGTAAAAAAATCGAGAAAAACTTTATCCCCACTGCGGCGGGGAATGGGTACGGTTATGACTGCTTTTGCATTCTGCCCCGCCCGCCACAAGGACGGCGGGCGGGGTGGTTTCATGCGTTTATTATTTGTGGTTATTTTCATATGGATAGTAAAAAGAGGCCCGGACAGGCCTCTTTTTTCTGTGGAAATTGCAAGCTGATTTTTTCGTTATTTATGCTTTTTCGCTTGCCTCGATTTCATCCAGTTTATACAGGAATACAAGAACCTCTGCAACTGCACCGTATAACTCCGGCGGGATTTCAAAGCCAATCTCCGCCTGCGCATAAAGCGCCCGCGCAACCATGACATTCTCAACGACCGCTACATGATGCTGTTCCGCAACCTGCACAATCCGAAGCGCCAGAGAATCCCGCCCCTTTGCCAGCACGATTGGCGCTTCATCCTGGCCGAGCTTATATCGCAGTGCGACTGCGTAATGCGTCGGGTTACGGACTACCACGTCTGCCCCCGGCACCTGCTGCATCATGCGCTGCTGTGCCATGCGCCGCTGGAGCTCCTTAATCTTCCCCTTGACCTGCGGGTCGCCTTCGGTCTGCTTATATTCTTCCTTGACTTCCTGCTTGGACATCTTCATTTCTCGTTCATAATCCCACCACTGGTACAGGAAGTCAAACAGCGCCAGCACCAGGAACGCCAAACCAACTTTGAGCATCATGGAGTAAATCTGGCTAAATACATGGCTGCACGCATCCCGCACCTCCATATCCAGATAATTCACAGAATGCTGAAGCAGGTCGGAAACACAAGTATAGATCAGCACCAGCAGAATCGTGATTTTCAGTATCCCTTTTACCGCCTCAATCACGCTGCGCAGGGAAAACAATCGCTTGAAACCCTGTAGCGGACTGATTCGGTTAAACTTAGGCCGGAGCAGCTCGCCGGTCACAAGTCCGCGCGTCTGCGCAAAGGTTGCAGCAACCGCAACCAATACCGTGAGCAGCAGCAACGGCCCCGCTGTTTTAATAACCACCAGGATACTTTGGTAAAACAACTCTTGTATCAGATCCAGACCTGCGCCAAGCGGCGCCTGCCTGGCACAGACAAAACAAAACTGAAACAGCTCCACAAGCCCCGTGACCATCCCGACAAACATAAGCCGGAGCGCAAACGTACTGGTAAACAGCGTCGCAACAGCGATTGCGTCCTTACTCATGAACACATGGCCCTTTTTTCGTTCGTCTCGCCGCTTTTTCGGGGTCGCCTTTTCGGTTTTGGATTCGCCAGCCATTTGCATCCCCCCTTTGGCCCCGTAAAGAAATACACATCATGTCCCGGATGGGAGCCCGGGCTCTCAATGGCCCCAGCCGTCCCATACCGGCACAAAAGAATACGCGCTGCGACGAAGACGCTTTTGTCCTCCGTCGCAGCACCGTAAAAACACGCTATGCGCCGCCCATCAGCCCCAGCACTTCCTCGAGTGCATTCAACATACCCGATTCCACACGCAGAAGATACTCGGTGAAAGGCGACAGCATCAATAACAACATCGAAAGGCCGATCAGGACCTTAAGCTCTATGTTGATCGCAAATACATTGATTTGCGGAATGACCTTCATTAAAATCCCCATGCCAACCTGACCCATCAGCTCAGTCGCCAGGATCGGAAGGCTCAGCTTCACAGAAAGCAGCACACACTCAGCAAACAGCTCCACCGCACGATTGGCCAGCATATCCCCAAAGGCCGCCGCCCCATATGGGACAACCTCCCCCGAGGTCAGCATGATCCGCAGCAGGGTGATATGCCCGTTGGCTGCAAAAAAGACCAAAATTGCCAGCATATTCAGCAGGCTTGCCGTTGTGGTCAGCGAGGCCTGTGCGCCTGCATCATACATACGCGCCATGCTCATACCCATTTGGGTATCCACAACTTCACCCGCCTGCTCCGGCACATACAGGAAGAATTGGATAATGATTGAAAACACAACCCCTATCCCAAATTCCAGCAGTACCTTGATTGCAAATTCGAGCGCCGTGCGCGGCATGACCGCCTCACCCGTATAAAACGAACTCACAACCGCTGACATCGCAATCACGATCCCGCCTTTATAATAGGCCGGAAAATTGCTTCTCCCAAACAGCGGGTTTGTCAGGATAAATCCTGACATACGCATCACAATGTACAGAAACAGCGTCAAGCTGTCCCAATTTATCAGTCCCATGCTATTTCATCAGCTCAAACAGGCCGATCGAAAACTCGCTCAGCTGCATCATCATCCAACTGCCGCCTACGACGAGGAAAAGCACCACCACGATCAGCTTGAGTGTAAAAGCAATCGTCTGCTCGTGAATCTGGGTGACCGCCTGCAAAATCGCAGTAGCCACACCAACCGTCAGGCCCAGCAGCAGTATCGGCGCAGCAAGACGGATCGCAACCCCAACCGCATCGCGGAAAACATCAGTGACCTGCGAAACTCCCATTTCTTACCCCTTTCACTAACGAATCCCCTGCACCAGCGTCGAAAACAGCAGCTCCCAGCCGTTAATCGTAATGAACAGCAACAGCTTGAACGGCGTAGAAATCATCGCCGGAGGCAGCATAATCATACCCATCGACATCAGCGTCGATGAAACAATTACGTCAATCAACAGGAAGGGGATATACAGATAAAACCCGATTTGAAACGCCTTTTTCAGCTCGCTCGTAATAAATGCAGGCGTTACGACACGCAGCGGCAGCTCTTCTGCAAGGCTGCTGATCTCCCCCTCGGGCAGCTCGGTCTGCGACAACTCGCAAAACAACTCGAGCGATGTCATTTCTGTCTGGTGCAGCATGTAATCCTTCAGCGGCACACTCGCCCGGGTAAAAAATTCAGCCTGCTCGATCTCCCCGTTTACATAGGGTGTATAGGCCTGCTGGTTAATCTGATCGATCGTTGGTCCCATGGTGAACAGCGTCAGAAACATTGCAATCCCGACCAGCACCATATTCGGCGGGGTCTGCTGTGTACCCAGCGCATTGCGCAGAAAGGAAAGTGAGATCACATACCTCGTGAAAGAGGTCGTCATCACCACCAGCGACGGCAGCAGGGTCAGCATCGCGGTCAGGAAAATGAATTCTATCGCACTGATGCCGTCACCGTTTATATTGATAAATCCATCCAGAGTATTCATTTTTTCTTCTCCACGGACTTGCGAAGGGCAGTCAAAAAGTCAGTCGCCGGAACCGGCTCCGGGGCGGACAGCCACTTCGCGGAATCCTCCTCCGAAAGCTCGGCCAGCACGCTGATACCGCCCTGCGCCACTCCCAGAAGAAGGCATTTTTGGTGCACCCGCACCAGTACCAGGCGCTCTGCGCGTCCTACCGGGATCTGCCGTAAAACATACAGATCCCCCATGCGCGCTGCACCGGGCAGGCCTGTGCCGTATTTTCCAACCAGACGCGTGGCCGCGTAGGCCAGCGCCAGAATCAGAAGGACGGCCGTCAGCATCCCCAGCAAATCCAAAATCACGGGCTGCCCAGAATCGACGTTACGGTCTTCAAAATGCGGTCGGGCTTGAAGGGCTTAACGATAAAGTCCTTTGCGCCTGCGGTAATTGCTTCGATAACCATAGCCTCCTGCCCCATCGCCGAACACATGACGACATTGGCCGCCGGGTTTTTCGCACGAATGGCCTTCAGGGCCTCCAGCCCATCCATATTGGGCATCGTAATATCCATAATCACCAAATCCGGTGAAATCTCAGTAAACTTATCGACCGCATCCGCACCGTCCACCGCTTCGTAAAGATCGGTATAACCGTTTTTGCTCAGGGCATCCTTAACAACCTTGCGCATGAACGCCGCGTCATCGACACATAAAATTTTTGCCATTTCATTCACTCCTCATTTCTGAATTCCTGATGTCAAAAGGCCCTATTTGAAAGTTGCGAGTTCTTCGATCTCCGGCCTGTGCAGAATCTCACTGACCCGGATGCCGAAATTATCATCAATGACTACGACTTCGCCATGCGCAATGCACTTGCCATTGACGAACAGGTCAACCTGGTCGCCGGCCAGCTTATCAAGCACAACGAGCGAGCCTTTGGAAAACGCTAGAATATCCTGCACTTTTTTGCGTGTACGTCCAATCTCGACCGTGACCTCAAGCGGTACGCTCATGATAAGGTCGAGGTTTTGCGCCTGCTCTTCACCGAGCTGCTCCCCATTTGCCAGCGTTGGCATCGCAGGCACCTGTGTACTGATCACCTTCGGATCGGGCGCGGGAGCCTGCGGCGGGGGTGGATACCCCGGCCAGCCATACGGCGGCATATAATACAGCGGATACGGCATCTGGGTTCCATCCACAGGCATTTGCGGCGGCATCATCGCCATCTGCGGTGGCATACCGGGCATCTGCTGCGGTGCTCCGGCCATTTGTGGCGGAACGGACGCTGCGGCAGCCTGCTGCGGTGCTCCAGCCATTTGTGGCGGAACAGGCGCTGCGGCAGCCTGCTGCGGTGCTGGCTGCTGCTGCATCAGGCGTTCGATTTCCTCCTGTGACAGCGTGCCGCCAGAAGCAGCGGGCACCGGGGCTGGAGGCGGCGGAGGTGCAGCGGCAGCCTGCCCTGCCATCAGCTTCTCAATTTCCTCCTGCGACAAGGTGCCGCCAGAAGCGGCGGGCGCAGCAGCCGGAGGCGTTTCAACCGGCGCAGGCGCAGGTGCGGGTGCAGGCTCAGCGGCCGCACCGCCCTCCGGCTCCAGTCCGAAGCTGCTGAGCAGCTCACGGGCAAGCTCTACCGACATGACATTCATGAATTCGCTCTTGAGATCGGGCTCGATATCCAGCGCGAATTTCACGATTACAATCGGCCCCTCCTGCACAGGAAGCCGCTCTTTGCGGAATGCATCAATATCCTCCAGGTCGAAGGTCTGCGGGGTCGAAATATTGACAACCTTGCCAAGGAAATCCGAAAGAGCCGTTGCAGCCGCGCCCATCATCTGGTTCATGACCTCACAAACTGCGCTGAGCGTCAGGTCATTCAGCTCAAACTCATCCTCCGGGGTCTCCATGCCCATCAGGATATCCACAATGACCTTGATATCGGTCACTTTGAGGATCATGATATTGCTGCCCTCAAGGCCGGAAACATATTTGATCTCAACGCCAATCGCGGGATCGATCTCCCCCAGTGCAAAATCCTCCGCATTGACAATGCTGACCGTCGGGGTGGTAATATCCACCCGATGATCCAGCATATTGGAAATCGCCGTTGCGGAAGAGCCCAGGCTGATATTCGTGATCTCACCAATCGCGCTGATCTCCATTGGGCTAAAAACATTACTCATTTTCCTGCATGTCCCTTCTTTCGGCAGTATGGTAAACCTGCTTTATCTTGACGGCCAGATGCTTTTCGCTCACACCCATCATGCCGTCAAACCATTTACGTCCGCCGATCCGCAGGAAGACCGGACTGTCCTTTTTCTGGCTGAGGTCGATCACATCCCCTACATTCAGTCCATAGATATCACGCAGGCGAAGCGTCGTGCGGCCAAGTTCTGCGACCACATCCAGACTGGAATCACGCAGCTGATCCATAATGTCGTCCGCGCGGTTCTCGCCGACCGCCCGGCGCGTAGGGTTCTCCTGGCTGATCCTGGTGAAAATATTCGTCAGCATCGTACCAGGCAGGACGATGCTGAGTCCCCCGTCACAGTTGGGGAATTTCAGTTTCAGGTCTACCATGACGACCGTCTCGTCCAGGCCAATCAAATGAACCAGCGTCGGATTGGTTTCCACGCGTTCAAAATCAAAGTCCAGGCGGATATAGTTATTCCAGCTTTCGCCCATGCACCGGACAAACTCCTGCGTCAAATTCTCATACAGGCACAGGTCAAGGTCGGTATATTCATAGTCGTCAGGGACTTCCTCCACATTACCGTTGCCGCCCAGCAGGCGGTCCATCATGCTGACCATGACGGTCGTGGTGAGGAGCATGAGCATCGGCTCCTCCTCATCGCGGTCCCCCTCCATATTCAGGTTAGCCACGGTCAGGACCGCGCCATCCTGCAAGGCGTTGGAAAATTCATAATAGCGCTGTTCCTCAACCGACTCCACCTCTACCTCGCAGGTTGCATGAAGCAGCCCGTTAATACGCGTATTGAGGATGCGCGAATAGTTGTCAAAAATACCGCGCAGCATCTTGAGGCGGTCCTTGGTAAATTTCCGGGGACTCTTAAAGTCATATTTCCGGTATTTCTTTTCGGGCGCTTCCTCCCGCGCGGGAGCCGCCCCTCCGCCTTTCATCGAGTTGAGCAGCGCGTCGATCTGGCTTTGCGATAATACCTCTGCCATCTGCTACTCCCTTCCTTCGGTTCCAAATTACTAAGAGACTATCCCAAAATGAGACGTGCGCAGGCTGCGCCGTCAGATTTTTCGTCAGGCAAAGCCGATTTCCCACGGGAACCCTGTCGGATTTCAAGGGGAAGCGGCGCACCATGACGGATTAAAGATGCAAACAAGCTGTGTGCGGATGATTCCGGGATAGGCTCTAAACTGCGTCCGTACCCTGCGGTGCAAGCGTCCCGCCCTCGCGCTGGGTATAATACTGCTCTACACTGCTGCCAAGGCCGCTCATCAGATCTTTGCCGGTAATGATGATCTCTACCCGGCGGTTGTGGCCCCGTCCTTCCGGGGTACTGTTGTCATCGATCGGGCGATGCTGCCCAAAGCCCTCGCTGAGGATGCGGCTGCCGTCCAGGGTACTGTTCTTCTGGATATAGACGGTCGCGATCGTCGCGCGGTTTGACGCCAGGAAGCGGTCATGCCGGACTTTGTTCGGCTGGTCCGCCCGCGCCTGCGCAGTATGCCCCATAATGCGGACTTCATCAATCGCAGACTCCACCGAATCAAACATTGCACAGATATCCTTCAGGATCTGCTGCCCCTGCGGCAACAGTTCATATTGCTCACCCGCAAAAAACACCGCATCGTCAAAGGAAATGAAAACATAGCCATCGCCGCGCGTGGTCTCGATCCGGGAACCCTGCTGATTCTGCTCGGCATACTCTACCAGCGCCTGATACAGCTGCTCGATCGACTCATCGATCTCTTCCTGCTGGGCTATGACCGCCTCGGTCTCCTCAACGCTCATACCCTCATGGTCCACATCGGCCGGCCCCGGGCTGCCGCTCTCTTCCTGCGCGGTCGGCGACGCATCGGGGTTAAAGCTCTTGACCAGCGCCATCCACTTATTTTCATCTACGCTGGAAATGGAATACAGCAACACGAAAAAGCACAGCAGCAGGGTGACCATATCACCATATGTGTCCATCCAGTTGGCGCCGCCGCCGGCGCTTTTTTCTTTTTTCTTCATTGCAGTCCGCCGCCTCGTTTCCTCGTTAAAATATGTGCACCGCGCCCGGAAGGGTATTTTTGTACAGTTCCCGGAAAGCACGTCAATACCGGCGGCCCAACCAGCGCCGCCGGTATATCAAATTTACAGACTAATGCGTATAAGTTCATTGTAGGCCTCGAGTGCTTTCGTGCGCAGCTGTGCCAGCATCTGCACGGAAAGCTCCGCCTCTGCAATCGCAATCGATGACATCGCCGGGTTCTCAAGCTGGCCTGTCGTCAGCAGGTAATCCGTACGGTTGACCTCCTGCTGGGCCTCATTTGCCTGACGCACCGCCGACTTGAAAATATCAGTAAAGGAAAGCGCAGACGTTTCCTGCTGTACCTCCGCTGCCCCGGGCTTTCGGGGCATGGCACCCCAAATCGGGGCGATTTCAGGAATACCGTTCATAATTTCACCTCTCATGTAATATGTCAGAAAAAGCCCCGGCCCCGCCAGGGAGCACACAGCGGGAAAACCGCTTTACTATGCGGGAAGATGCATCGCACGGCATCAGCCGCCGATCTCAAGCCCGCGCTGAAGCACCGTTTTCAAGGTATTGAATGCAGTTACATTGGCCGAATACGCCTGCGTAGCCGCCATTGCATCGGTAATTTCCTTGACCAGCGTCACATTCGGCATCTCTACATAGCCGAACTCATCCGCATCCGGATGGTCGGGGTCAAAGGTCACGGGCAATTCGGACTGATCCTCCAGGATCTCGGTCACGCGGACGCCGCCTGCCTTTTCCGCGCCGCGATTGGAAGCCGTTGCGACCTGCGCCAGCGCCTGACGGAAACCGTCACGGTTGGTCTCAGACTGGAAGCGGACCATCTTCCGGCGGTAAGCACCGCCGCCGCCCTCGGTGCGGGTCGTATTCATGTTGGTGATGTTCTCAGAAATCACGTCCAGGCGGAGCTGCTGCGCGGTCAGCCCAGACCCTACAATATTCATAATACTTGCAAATGCCATATCAGGCTTCTCCTTTCATGCTGCACGTCATCAGCCGTTCATGGCCGCGCGCATAATGGACAGGTTGCCGGTAATCGAGCGGTATACCTGCGAAAGCTGATAAGCTGTGCGGATCAGCTCCACGCTCTGCTCGGTAATGTTGACGCCGTTGTCGTTCCGATGAACCGACTCATCGTCCTCCATTACCTCCCACGACGCATTCTCAATCACGTCGCGGACGGCCTGGCGCGGGTTTTCGCTGCGCTGAGCCGCAAGGAGCTTCTGCTCAAACGCCTCCTCAAAAGTCACAGTTTTGACCTTATAGTTCGGCGTCTCGACATTCGCAATGTTATCCAGAATCGCGGTCTGCTTGGTCCACAGGAAATCCACCGAGCGTTCAAGCATCCCAAAACTGCTGCCGGTCAAGACATTCATATCCTTCCATCCTTCCTGAAACAATCCTTAGGCCCTCCTGGGACGGCCCCGCCCCTCAAACAGCCTTCCATTTTGTATATGCGGCGAGGCCCTGCAAAATGCGCACGCCGAAAAAAATGCTATTTTCTATTATCATACACTTTCCAGTCGAATTTTGCAAGGGGTTCGACAAAAAAAGCCGGAATTTCATAAAAGAATTTTCTGGAAGCCGGACCTGTTCAGCACTTTTCTCCAAATACCGACAGCCGGTCTGCGGACGCCGTGCCGGACGTGCGCCTAAAAAAGCACGATACCGGGTTTTTACGCCCAATATCGTGCTTTCTGCCCCTGACAGGTGCTGGCTGCGGAGTCAAACCAGCCCATTCAGCAGCAATTCCGCTGCGGAGACCGTGCCGCTGCGCATCTTCCGCAGGAAGGCCTCACGCTGCGCGAGTTCAATATACTCCTCGTGGCGGCGGTGGCGGCGCTCCCAAAATGTTTCTGTCTCATCATCCAGTTTTTTAAGTGCTTCCAGCTCCCGCCCCGGGTTGGTTGTATCCACGCGGAAGTCCTCCCGCTCTGCGCCGATGTTGTAGGTGATAAATGTACCCGGCATGCCTGTTGAAGGGGTTGACCAGGCTTTTTCCAGCATTTCGAGTACCCAGGTCTCATAATCCTCATCCGTTTTCATCGCCTTAAGACCCTCATCGGATATCTGTACGCGAAGCGATTCCAGCGCATGGGAAGGGTCGATCCGGATTGCGGAAATCCGTGCCGAAATGTACTGCTTATACTCCTGAAGGGTCATTTCTTCCTTTGAAACCTCGCCCGCCTTCCGTGCGACTTCACGCGCCGCAAGATCCAGGAACCCCAGCCCTGCAGACGGCTTGATCGGCGACCCGGAGGCCGCAGCCCCGGCCAGCCGGGTGAGTGCCTCCGGCTTCACGCCGACGCGAATGGTCATACTCATGCATTTTCCCTCCTGTCTTCCGGCCCGCCTTCCTCAGCTTTTCAGGCGGAACCTGCGTGTCTGCTCCTGCAGCAGCCGTACCTGCTCAAACAGCTCGGAGCTGACCGCTGCGGATTCCTCCGAGCTGGCCGAGTTGCTCTGCACGACTGCCGAAATCTGGCTGATGCCTTCGGTGACCTGCGCAATGGAGACGGCCTCATGCTGTACCGCCTCGGCAATGCCGCCGATATCGCTGCTCGAACGGACGACCAGATCCAGCGTGGTCTGAAGCGTGCCGGATACCTCGTCAACAATACGCCGCCCCTTCTCCGAGGCCGCAATCGAGTTCTCGATCAGCTCGCGGGTCGCCTTTGCTGCACGGTCGGATTCCCCGGCCAGGGTGCGCACTTCGTTTGAAACGACGGCAAAGCCCTTACCGGCCGCACCGGCGCGCGCCGCCTCTACCGCAGCATTCAGCGCAAGGATATTGGTCTGGAACGCGATATCCTCAATGGTTTTAATGATATCGCCAATTTTCTGCGAAGCGGCGGCAATGTCCCCCATCGCAGCAACCATCTGTTTCATTTGTTCACTGCTGAGCGTCACCTGCTCGCTGGCCCGGCGGGCATTCTGCTGGGCATCAGTCGCCGCTTCAACATTCCGCGCGGCGTTGCGGGAAAGGTCATCAAGCGTTGCAAACAGTTCCTCTACCGCGCTTGCCTGTTCGGTCGCGCCCTGTGCCAGCGCGTGCGAACCGCTCGAAAGCTGTTCCGCATTGCCGGACACCCGGTGCTCTGCCTGCGAAATCTGGGACAGCGCATCCGACATCTTACTCGTAAAGCTCTCAATCGACTGCTCAATCGAACGGAAATCGCCGATAAACGGTTCCTCCGAATGCACATCAAAGCTGCCGTCTGAAAGCTGCGCCATAATACGGTTGATATCGCTGACATATCCCTGAATCCGTCCAAGCGCCTCCCTCAGCGTCTGGACAAGGTCACCCAATTCATCCTCCGATTGATGCGTCAGATCAATCTCAAGCAGACCCTCTGTCAGCGGCTGGGTCTGCTTGGTGAGCTTCAGGATCGGGGTGACAATATGCCTTACGACATACCGGACCAGGCTCATCAGGCAAATCAGCGCCAGCAAGCAGAACAACGGGGTCAAGATCTCCATCATCCGCACGGCCATCCGAATTTTACCCTGGCAGTCCTTCTGCATAGCCGTGCTCCGCTCGACCGTATCATCCAAATATCCAACCAGCGTGCTCAGCTCCGCTGTGATGGTCTGCTGATAGTAGTTCTGTGCATTCCAGGAATTGGTTTCCTTCATTTTCAGCACTTCAGACGCGGATTCATGCAGCGACTTATGCAGCGGCTCCATTTTATCCCGCAGCGCAAGCACCTGCTCATCTTTGGTGCCCAGATCACCGTAAAGCCAGTTGCCCAGCGCACAGGCAGTTGGGTCCAGGCTGCCTGTAAATTCTTTGCTCGTATACAGCGCATTGGACAGGTTCGCCGACCACTTATAGTGCGCAACCTCAGCGTTGAGCGCGTGTTCCAAGACGCTGGTTGCCTCGGTGCTTTTTTCCTGCGCCAGCTTCACACAGGTCATGCACGCCGTCATGACCAGCGAAAGCAGAACAATGGACCCGACTGCCGCAATCACACGGATCCAAATATTTTTTTTAATACTTTTTCTCATAAAAACTCGCATCCTCCCTTCAAATTTCAAGCCCCAAGGGCAGGATACGTCCGCCCATGGCAAACAAGTGCACAGCCATAAGCCCATGGGTTATGCCTACGCTATGCATCTGCTCAGCCGATCCGGCAGCTGCCCCGCAAACATCCTGGGGTATGCGGCCAACCGTACCGGCATTAAAGATTATTGACAAGCTCGTCAGCATCTGAAAAACAACGTGTGTACAGGTCGCTCAGCTCGCCGTCCGTCATCTTGACCGGCAGCTCCGGCAGGATCAGGTTCGGGTTTGACATCTCATAAAGCATCACATATTGCAGCCAGATCGTGTATCCGTTCTCACTGCTGCCCGTCAGCGCCGCTTTCATGCCGTCGTTGAGGTGAATGCCGCGCACCAAGCGGTCCATAGAGGTATCAAGCACCTTGTCGAGCATACTGAACATTCCCAGTACAAAGCCATCCGAGCCCTCCATACCGATCTTCTCCATCAGCCGTTCCAGGAACAGTCCGCGCAAGC
Organism: uncultured Clostridia bacterium; assembly: GCA_910589115.1. Classification (GTDB taxonomy): domain Bacteria; phylum Bacillota; class Clostridia; order Oscillospirales; family Butyricicoccaceae; genus QXXE01. The sequence continues at coordinate 87,627 of CAJUSB010000002.1, forward strand.
AGCCCTGGCGGATGCTTTCATCCGAATCAGCCGCGCAGTTCTCCCGCGCCAGCAGCAGCAGCGCATAGCGCCGCAGATCTCCAAGCCCCATCTGGATCAGCATCCGGCGGATATCCGGCAGCACATCGCCGCCAAAATTATCCTGAAAACCTGCCTTTTTCAGCAGCAGATAGGTCATCGCCGCATCGCTCTGAATCATCTGCGCACATGCGTCAAAATCAACCGTAGGCTTCAGCAGCTCATTCATCAGCCGCCCATAAGGCGAATCCGCCAGCGAGACATTCTTATTGATCAGCCGCGGCTTTTCAAAGTAATAGCCCTGGAACAGCAGGAAGCCTAAATCCTTGGCCGTGTCAAAATCATCCTGCGTTTCGATCTTCTCAGCCAGCATCGTAACCGGTATCTTTTTCAGCTTGCGCGCAAAGCGGCGGATGGTATCCTGGTTATACTGCCGGAAATTCACACGCACTATATTGATAATCGGCAGAATGGTATTATATTGGCCGTGGCCATCGTAGCCCTTCATGACCAGCGTATACCCGATTTTATGCAGCTCTTCCAGCTTGCGTGCTACCGCTGGGTCCACCGTGATCTCCGCCTCGACCTCCACCACAACTTCCTTGGGATCGGCCAATCGGACGAAATCATTCAGGATCAGGTTTTTTGTGAAATGGATATAAGCCATGTGCCCATTGGTCAGCCGGGAAAGGCCGAACAGCGACATGGCCTCGGACAACACGCTGCGGGTTGCAGCATCTTCATCCGTAATATTGGAAACGTTGCCGCTGCGTGCGTCACGATAAAGGAGCTCATAGCTCCGTATCTCCTTATTCAGGTTATAGATCGGCTGTCGTGCGATATATGCATACATACAGGAGCCCTCCCCCTCTGTTTTCGTTTCAGCCCGCCGAGGGGCCATTAAGGCCCCCGGCAGGCCTTTTTACCAATCATGCCTTGTAGCGGACGACGACCTCATCCTGCGCGGCAAGCGCCTGCGTAAATTCACAGGGCGAACCGTTGAGCAGCAGCTCGACCGGGTGCTCAAGGCGGTTAAAATCCAACCCCGAATATTGCAGGATATCCATAAAATAATAGGGGTCGCCGCTGGCCTTCGGCGGAAGCTCGAGGGGCTTCCCGTTCAGGCGGATGTGCAGCCCGGACGCTGCACGCGGCAATCCAAGGCCGGGAATATCCGGCAGGACAACCCGCGGTACCCCCCGGCGCTTGGGTTCTTCCCAATGCTCCGGCATGCCCGTGGCAGCAGAGGGGAGCACCGGTTTCACCTTCACCGGCTGCGGGGCGGGTTCCGGCTGGACAGGTCCCGGCTGCACCGGCGGCTCTTCCGCCTGTGGGACAGGCGCCGGCTCTTCCGCAGGAACAGGCTCCATAATCGGTTTATGCACCGGGGACGGTTCAGGTTCCTGCGTCCCGTCAAACCGCAGCTGCCCTTCCAATGGACGCTGCTCCTCCTGCTCGGGTTCTGCGGCTTTCCTGCGCGAACGCGGCGGCGTCACCGGTACATCGACCGGCGACGCTTCCGCCTGTCCTTCGGCCTGCACGGTCGCCCAGGCCCGGACGGGTTCCGGCTGCGGCTGCTCCGGCGGAGTGGGCAGCTCCTCCTCACGCGCAGGCTGCGCCGTTGGAAGCGGCACCGGCTTATCCGCACCGGTTTCGACCGTATCGCCGGTACACAGCCGGTAAGAAAGCCCCTGTGGCTTGCCGTTGACACTCACCCCGCCGCGGAAGCCTTCCCCCAGTACCTCGCCCAGCGTCCGCGTGGCATTCTCGCCTGCCTTCGCCGGGACAAATTCCAGGTCATCACCCGCATGGACAATGTCCGACAGTTCGGCATCTATGCCGTTGAGACGGATCACCGGCGGTGTGCCGTGCGTACCGCGCACAAACTGCCGCGCCCCGTCCAGCGTAAAGGAAAGATTCGCGCCGGTGCGCCCCATCATATCACCGTATTTGCACCCGTTCATTAGCAGGATATCGCGCACATTCAGCGTACCGCTGCGGAACAGCTTTGCAGGCACACCGTTCAGCGTCACAACATAGCTGTCGTTGATCATCCCCAGCGCGGCAGAAACCGCTATGCCCAGCGGGGTCGAATACTCCGGATCGTTGAGATGTTCCCCTTCCGTGAACGCATTTCGTTCAAAGTGGTTCCCAGCAACCGCAACCCGCGCATCATCCATGCCGATTGCCTGCGCGACCGCCTGGCGGATGCCGTAAAGTTTACTGCCGCCGCCCGCCAGGAAGACCGCCGACGGCACCGCGCCATTAAGCTCAAGCACGCGGTCAGCGATTTCACGGGCCAGCAGCTGCACCGCCGGTTCGATCAGGTCGATCAGCTTTTCGGACGAGCACTCATGCGGCAGTCCGAGAATGTCGGTATAGCGCAGCGGGTCCTCCTTGCCGATCTCCATTTTCAGCGCTTCGCCGGTACGGAAATCGACAAGCAGCTTTTTCATCAGCAGCTCGGTCACTTCATCGCCCGCCACGGTAGCCATTGTATACCCGGCGACGCTGCCGTCACGGCAAACCGCAATATCCGACGTGCCCGCGCCAATATCCACAAGCACAAGGTTCAGCAGCCGGATATCAATGGGAATTGCTGCATTCAGGGAAGCAATCGGTTCCAGCGTGAGGCTCGACACCTCAAGCCCCAGCCGTGCAACCACGGTATACAGGCTGTCAACCACCTCGCGCGGGAGGAAAGTCGCAACCACATCCGCCTCCATCACACGGCCCCGGTGCCCGCTCAGGGTGGACATCGGATAGCCGTCCAAGCGATACTGTGAAGCGGTGTAGCCAACCATATAAAAGGTACCCTCCCCGCCGTCAGCCACCACGCTTTCCGCGGCCGAAACCGCACCGGCTTCCAGCTGATTGATGGTTTCATCATCCGCCTGGCGCGGCTCGGCAAACTCCAATGTGAAGCTGGCCTTTGCCGACCGCAGCGCACGCCCCGCCGCCGCAACACACACCCGTTTCAAAACGATGCCCTGCCGCTGTTCCAGCCGGTCGGTCACGCGGCGCGCGATCGCGGCTACCTGCGCAATATCTTCAATCTGGCCGTCGAGCATCGCACGGCGGCCATGCTCCTCTTTCTCGATGGCGAGTACGTGAAATCGTCCGCCCTCCTCGCGCCCAAGCACGCCGACAATGCTTCGGGTGCCTATATCAAGGGCAAACACTGTTTTCTGGTCCTGTACCGCATCCGGCACAGCATCCGCCTCCTTCCAGCCTGTGGTCCCTGGCAGAGGTACGAGCGCCCCGGCCCGTATCGCTGCCATTCTGGCAGCGGCACGCCTGCCGGGAGCCGCCCGCCGCCGCATTAGTATTTATCGTAGGAGCTGCCAAAGCTCACTTCATCCGCACTCTCCGTGTAGACTGGCGCTGTTTGCTGTGCAGCATAGCTGCTTGCACCGTTCTTCAGCACGAACCGGCTCATCAGCCGGTCAAGCAGCTGGGCCTGGCCGCTCAGTTCCTCGCTGGCAGCGGCAGTCTCTTCACTGGTCGCCGAATTGGTCTGCACGACTGCGGAAATCTGCTCAATCCCTTCATTGACCTGTGCAATGGATTCGGCCTGATGCTCGCTTGCGCTGGCAATTTCCCCCATCAAAGCAACCGCGCTCTCGGTCAGCTCACGGGTCTTGTCAAGCGCCTCCGCAACTTCGGAGACATAACCGCTGCCCTTTTCCACCGCATTGATTGCATTCTCAATGCGCTGCTGGGTCGCCTTGGACGCTTCGTCCGATTTGCTCGCAAGGTTGCGTACCTCATCCGCTACCACGGCAAAGCCCTTGCCTGCGGTGCCTGCACGTGCCGCTTCCACGGCTGCATTCAGCGCAAGGATGTTGGTCTGGAAAGCAATATTTGCAATCGTACCAATGATCTCGCGAACCTCTTCGGCAGAAGCCTTGATCTCATCCATTGCAGTAATCATATTGCGCATACGCTCGTTGCAAACGCCAACCTGGGAGCCTGCCGCATCGGCCTTCCCGCGCGAATTCTGCGCCATCTTGGAATTCTCATTGGCGCTCTGGGTAATCTCGGTAATCGTTGCGGAAAGCTCTTCCACCGCGCTCGCCTGCTCGGTTGCGCCCTGTGCCAGCGCCTGTGCGCTGTTTGAAACCTGGTCAGAGTTGGCGGATACCTGCTCGGATGACTGCATGATCTGCGCCAGCGCGTCACTCAGGCTGGAATTGATATCACGGATCGATGCAAGCACCGGTGCAAGATCGCCAACGTAGGAATCCTCAGCACGCGTGCGGATATCAAAGTTACCCCTGGACATTTCACCCAGCAGATAGCCGATATCGCCAATTACGGTTTTGAGGTCTTCTACGACATCATGGGTTGCACGGACAATGTCGCCGATTTCGTTCTCACTGTCGAAATCCGGCACGGGGGAATGCAGGTCGCCGACAGCAAGATCCTGCAAACGCTTTGCGCACTGGCCGATGGGCCGCGCAATGCTGCGGGAAATAGACGCCGAAATCGCGACCCCCAGCACCAGCGCCGTCAGGATCAGCGCAATAACGACTATCAGACACCATATGGCATCACGCGCCGCATCTGCTTTCAGCTGATTTCCCTGGCTGATCTTAAGTTCCAGCAAGGAACGCATATTGTCATAGATTACATCAAAATCCGCATCCAGGATATTCACCATGTCATCCTGGAGCTGGCGGCGGGAATTCTCTGACATATTGTTGGTAACGCGGGTGATCAGCTCCTTGGCAGTCTTCTGATACGTCTGCCAGGCCTGTGACGCCTCCTGGAATTTTTTCTTGGCTTCGTCGGTTTCCAGCGTCGTTTCGACCCTTGCCAAATACTCGTTTACCGTTTTGACAAGCGCATCCATGTCATTCTGGGCATTCTGCCGGATATCCACATCAATACAGCTGATTGCATCGTGAATCTTGCCGTCGAGCTTGGCGAATTCACCAATAAACATGCCGGCATCACCCTGTGCGAAGCCGAACCGTTCAAGCCCCCTATCATATTCCTGCTGAATCTGCCGCAGGAGCAGCGAACTGACAATTCCCGAAACACTGGCCAGCACTGTAACACTTGTTACGGCAAGCGTAATCCGCTGTTTGACCTTTAAATCACTGAGTTTTAACACAAAAAACACCCTTTTCCAGTTGATAACGTGCTATATCTATCGTAAAAACGACATATAGCCCCCGCCGCCCCAAAATCGGGGAGGGGGGAGCATGCTCCTGAACCCCGCGGCACTGTCTGGCCCACCATTTCCCCGGCAGGCCAGACAGGCCTATACCTCCGCTGAAATCAGCGGAGGTGGTTATAATAGGAACGGTTGCCGCCCATGCCGGTGCTGATCCGCCGGTCAAGCTGGATAATCCGGTCGAGCTGCCGCAGGTTGCGCTCACACAGCTCGCGCAGCGCGGTTTCCTCCTGCTGCTCGGGCGCACCCTCGGGCACGTTGCCTTGCAGCAGGAAGCTCAGCCTGCGGGCATCCTCTTCGGGCTGGTTCAACACGCCCTCCTGGATGGTTTCCTCAATCTCCTGTAGATCGAGCAGCGGCTGCTGCCGCATCCCTAACAGCATCTTGGCCGATACCTCGTCCCGCCGGTCGACTGCCTGTGCCAGCTGGCCGGTCAAGTCAAATAATTCATCCAGCTTCATATATGCCTTGCGTTTCTGCTGACGCAGGCGGTTTACATATTCCATATCCATTGGCCGCTCACTCCCCGACGGCCTGCGCCGCCTCCAGCGGGGCCTCTGCCGGACCGCCGCGGCCCTCCGCAACGTTTTTATTTGCCGCGCGGAAGGTATCCCGCAGGTCCGTAATCATCGGGCGGATCTTATCCAGCTCGCCCTTGTTGCGCCCAATCTTCACACGCCCGATTTCATAGCTGAAATAATCATACAGCCGGTGCAGCTGCAAGCTGATCGGATACTGCATATCAAGCGTATCATCCAAATGACGCAGGATCGCGAGTGATCGGTCGGCGGAGTCCTCAAGTAAATTAAAATCCTGTTTTTTCAGTGCAAGGTCACAGCGGATAAGCTGCTTGACCAGCTCATCGTACAGCAGCAGCAGCAGTTCGTTCTGGTTCATTTCGAGTACGTTCTGCTCCCGCTGGTCACGATAGTGCTGGTATCCCTGATTCTCCATAGCCACTCCTTTTATTACTTCTCTTTAGTAGCTTCCGCCCGAACCGCCCATCAAACCGGCCAGTGCCGAGCTTTGGCTGTTCATCTGTACCATCATCTGCTCCAATGCCGTAAACTGACGGGTATAATAATCAATACGGTCAGCCATCTTGCTCTGGAGCTTTTCGATCTGCTCCGCATAACGGTTGTACTGATCCTGCAACGCATTGTTGTTGACCGACGTCGGCGCATACTGGCTGCCTGCGCGCTGTACCAGGATGCCGGGGCTGCCGCTGGAAGTATTGGCATACTGGTTGACAACCTTCTGAATCCGCTGCATCAGGCCGTCGGTCGAGGCGCCGTTCTCCTTGGTCTGCACAAATGCATCACGCACAGCGTCCGGGTCCTCTTCGATCGTCTCGCGCAGCTTTTCGGGGTCAAGCTCCAATGTGGTCAGGCCGCTTGAATACTTGGTGGACAGGCCGATCTTCTGGAGCATCCGGCTGAATTCCGCACTCTCCGCAGAGGATGCGTTCATATCCATGCTGATGCCCGTAATCGCATTGCGCAGCGCACTGTGCAGGCTGGAAAGCTCGGTCTCGCCGAACAGGATGCCCTGCTTCGCCTTCTCTTCGTATGCCTCAATCGCGCTCTCGCTCATACTCTCGCGGTCAGCATCAGTCAGGGGCTCATAACGGGTATGGCTACTGCTCGACTTCTCGGCGGGCATGGTCGAATACTGATTGCGGATCTCGGTTACCATTGCATTGTAATCATTTACAAACGACTGGATTGCATCGATAATCTTGTCACTGTCCGATTCGGTCTTGAACGTGATGGGATCCGACTTGTTGGGGTCCCACTTGGTGGGGTCCGACTCGTCGGGATTAGTCAAAACATTGCCGTCTGCATCGACTCTGCCTTCAAACGTCTTATTCAGCGTAACCGTCATGCCGTCAAAATCAACGCTGTTCGATGCACGCTTCATATTCATGTTCTGGCCGTTGATTGTGACGTTGAACTCTGCATCCTGACCCGCAAAAAATACTTTTTCATTCTTCAGCGCTTCCAGGTCGGCTTCTTTATTCAAATCAAACTCTTTATCGCCAAACTTAACATTCCCATCCGTGGTAAAGCCAAAAATCCCAGCTAAATCACCGCTCATCGCGATCTTGCTGTTCTTGCCGGTTTCGGTCCCCTTGATGGAGAACTGATTGGTCAGCTTGGAGTAGCTGATGTTGACGCCTGCATCCTTATTGCTGTTGATCTGGCTCATCATGCCCTCAATGGTGGTATCTTCATCAAAGCTCATCGTCTCTCCATTGATCGTAAGAGACAGCTTATTGCACTGGACTACGCCGTCCTTATCAACGACCTGGACAGTCTCGTTGCCAGCGTCGTCCTTTATCTTCTGGAGGGTAAGGCCTCTTCTCTTGACATCCTCCGGATTATTTTTCGCATACTCTTTGAATTCGTCTTCGGTCATGTCATGGAATTTATCCCCGAAGATGTCCTTGAGCTTGGTGTTTGTATTCAGATAGCTGCTTACACCGTCTTCACCCATGCCAAGCACCTTGCTCGCGCTGGATGTAACGGACAGCGTATCACCTGAGCTATGCGTCTGGAAGCTCAGGCGGGCAGCACTGCCGTCGGCTGTGGCCTTCAGGTTCGCTGTAATTTTGCCTGCGCCAAATTCCTTATCCAGACCCTTCTGGATCGTATCCTCCAAGGTTTTCTGGAGGGCTTCCCCGCGAAGCTTCTTTTTCTGGTCATCGGTAATGGTCTGCCCCGGGTTATCGGCTTCCCATTCCGTGAGCTTTTTATCCCATGCTTTATCTACAGCCGTTTTCAGATCGCCCAGGTCAATCGTTTTGCTCTTGCCGTTGAAGGTCACATTCAGCGTCTTATCGCTCAAGTACGCTGCCGGGTCCTTCTTATCGATCAGGCTATCAGGGTTGGAGATTTTGAATGAGTTGGTGTCCTCACCGGCATCGTCCATATTCAGCTTGCGCTGGAGCGCCTTGTCAATGCTGCTGACATAAACGGCATTGCCGCCAGTTGTCTTATCCGCAAAGGTGATTTTATCGCCTTCCAGCTTGACGTCAATACGGTCGCTGGCCTTGACATAATCGCCAGAACCCGTGCGAACCATTGCTTCGCTGAGCTTGTCACGGATGCCCTCCACCAGCTCTTCTCTAGAATGATATACATCCTTTTCGCCAAAGCTGAGATAAACGCTGTTGTCACCGTAGGTAAGGGTCATGGAGCCGGACAATGCGCCGACTTCTACATCTTCCGTCAGGTTCAGCTCTTTGCCTGCAGTAATTATACCGTCCTTATTTGCCGTCAGGCCCAGCTGGCTGAAAATATCATTCGACGCAACATCAGTTTTGTAGCTGGCCGAGGTTGCAAGCTGCTTGATGCTGTTGATCCGCACATCGCTGTTGGTGCGCCCCGTCGCGGTCACCGCGTCAGAGAATTTGCCTGCGGTGGTCGTCTTGACCGCCTTGTTGAAAAAGCTCGCACTGAACAGGTTCGTACTGGAGGTGTAGGACGTATATTTCCGGTTCAGCGCAATCATCTTATCAAGGATGCTGCGGTATGCGTCCTGCTTCCACTGCACCTTGGTCTGTTTCTGCTGGAGACCCTGGATTTTCTTTTTAATCCCCGAAACCGCATTCTCAATCATGCTCTCGGTATCCATACCGGATGCGAGACCACTGATTACGTTACGATTTCCATAAATACTGGAAGCACTGCTGGACCCAGTCAAACTGCTGATCGATGCCATTGAAAATCACTCCTTTGATACTATTGTCTTTTTCTGATAGAAATTTTTAATCTGACGCTAACTTTTTTGACGAATTTATCGAATAATAAATTGTAAGGACACCGATAATGCCTTTATATTATATATATCGACATTTTCTCGGGAAAAGTAAACGCTTCTAGCAATTTTTTTATTCTTGGGAGCCGCCCCCTTGCGGCAGCTCTCATAAGGTTCAGGAAAGAGGTGCTCTGAAAATGACAAATGAAAACGTACTGTCCGAGCAGATCAAGGATTCGCTGGAGGAAGAACTCCACGCCACGGCGGCCGAAGCCGATGTATCCTATCTAAACGTCATGCAGGCGCTGGTGGAGGACAAAGCAGACAAATACATGAAATCGGCAAATATGTGCATGTGCCCGCGCTGCCGGATCGATGTAATTGCGCTGACGCTGAGCAAGCTGCCGTCAAAGTATGTGGTATTGCAGCAGTCCGACACAGTGCCCATGCTTTCGGTCTACGAAAACCGCTACAGCGCGAACATCCTGGCGCAGATGATGTCAGCCTGCGAAATGGTAAAAGCCCACCCGCGCCATGACAAGGACGGCGAAAAGCCAAGAGGCGTTGCATTCGTCCGCTGACAAGGCCCAGGCGTTCCGGGGAACCGTTCCCCCGGAACGCTCTTTTTTTGCCCTGGCCCGTGCGGGGCTGCTTCCCGCTTCAGGCTTCCGGCGGCTTTTTCTGCCCCGGGAACAACGCTTTCAGCAGCTCCTCCGGCCTGTTCTGCTCCTCGGCTGCGTCGCGGTTGACATCCATTGCGTTGAGCAGCTCCTCACGCAGGACCGGAATCTCACGCGGGGCCTCAATCGCCAGCCGCGCGCCGCCTTCATCAACCGAAATCACTGTTATGCGAATATCATCCCCAATATGCAGCGCCTCCCCCGCCTTTCTGCGCAGGATCAGCATACCGCACCTCCGAACTCCGCCAGCTTGTGGCGCATCCCATAGCCGCCGCCCTCCAGGATGACCTGCATTGCCTGGTTGGTTTCATCGTTTATCACAACCGGGCATTTGAGGTTCAGCGTACTGTCCGATACCGGGTCACGCACCACGCACATTACATAATAGCACAGCGCCCGGCTGTCCGTGACGCCCAGCCGCTCCAGCTCGGCTGGCTGGAGGACCGGCGTATACTCCGGGCACAGCGCAAATGGATTCATCACCACAAATGCCAGCCCTTCATTCTGCACACTTTGCAGGCAGAGAAGGGTGGATTCACTGCCCTCAAAGGGCAGAAGCACAAACTTCTTTTCCTCTTCAAAGGCGAACAGCCCTGCCGGGAAGTCCAACACGCCGCCGTCTTCAATGTCAATTTCTCCAAAATACTTGGTTCGTAAAATCAATGTTTCGCCTCCGGCTTTACGCCTGAATATCGACCGGCTTGTAATTGGGATCGGCAGAGGGCGGCACATAAATCGCACCGCCGACGTACTTGATAATCACATCAGGCATCTGCGTAATGGATATCTCAATATCGCCGGGCACAAACTCAAAGCCTGCACTGTCCACCTTCCAGTCGAAATTCAGTTTATCCATCTCATAGCGGATCTGCATTTCTCCGCCTTCCCAGTCCAGCTCCACGCCGCCTTTCGGCAAAAAGTCAAGCCCTACATTCACGTTCATTTCCTCCTGCATCGGCTCAGCCGCAAACTGTGTCACCAGTTCCTCGCCCACTTTTGCATTGAGCAGCAGCTGGCCGTGCCGTGCATATGTCGCCGTCGCCTCATAAGCCGCCTGCCGGCCCGCCTGAGCCGCCTGCACGACACTGCGCATCGGCGTAGGCGACAGCGAATTGCGAGCCTCAAAGGTATCCATCTGCACCTTGATGGGCCGGCTCTTTATGTTCATACCCCCCTTGTCGCGGCTGATTTCCATCTCGGCGATCCCACGCTTATATTCCAGACGGGCGTTGGTCGTCTTCATCTCGATCTCTATCGGGACGGTCTTGATTTCAATCAAGGGATACATATATACTCAACTCCTTAAATCAATATCCCACCAGTGAAAATGTCTAACGCAGGAACTGTTCAGAAATAACTTGCGACAATCGCTTGTCACAATTTATTTCTTCACAATCCCTTACCGGTTTTCTGTTTTTTTGAGCGATGCCGGATCAATTCATATAGTCAATCAGTGACTGCGAGAGGATGGAGTTGCCAATTTTCAAGCCTGCATTGTAGCAATACTGCGCCCAGGAAAGCGTTGTAATGGCCGCAACCGGGTCAATATCCTCCACGCCAACGATCTGCGTCTCAAGCTCATCAATCTCTGTCTCAAGGCGCTTGCCATTGTTCGTCAGGAAGGACGCTTTTGTCGACAGTTCGGTAAATTCTACGTCCATTTTCTTTCTTGCAACCTCGAGCTTTTTGGTCATTTCAAACAAACGCTCATAGGACGGGCTGTCATTCGTATAGGTACCGTCATCTTCCTTATGCCACTTGCCATCCATGTCGCTTGCGCCATCCAGATGATGGTGGATACCCAGCATAATGGAAATCGCGTTTTTCGGATCGCCGTCCTCATCGTAGCCAAAATCCAAGTATTCAAGCCCCGACAATGCCGAATTGTAAACGGTTGACTTGATTGGCGTACCGTCCGGGTTCTCCTGCATACCGAGACCGATATCAACGTAGGTCGCCTCTTCCAGCATACCCTTGAGCTTCTGGTACTCCGGATTGGGCTCCATTACAGGCTCGCCAGTTGCCGGGTCTGTCACTTGATTGCCGGCTGCATCCAGCTTCACTATTTTCTCAGGCTGGTTAACCGGAATGCCGCGATAGCAAAGCTGCTTCTGCAGAACGGGCTCATCCGTTGGCGTCGGGGGATCCGTGGTAGTATCCATTTTCATCAGCTTGGTGCCGTCGGCCTGCATGACTTCCCGCTCCTCAATCGTAAACGGCGCATTCATCCCATCTGCACCCGCAAACAGGAACCGGCCACCATACTGGACATTCAGCGTCTGCACAGCGGATTCCGCAGCCTCATAGGTGGACTGCGCAAGCGTCTTACGCGCTGTACCATTCGGGTCATTCAGGCCGCGGAGCGCATTGACCTCAACCGTCTGGTTTGCCAGATTGTTCTTGACAAGATCGTAGGAGTTAAACGCCTGCGAAAAATTGGATAATATGCTATTGTTATTGCGGAGCTGGCAATTTGCCTGCCAATGCTCACGGCGCAGCTTGAACGCAAGCGTCGCCGACGCCGGGTCCTCGGCATAGCTGAGGAAGTTCCTTCCGGTCTGTACCTTCTGCATGGCGGTTGAAAGGGTTTTATATGAGTTCTGCAAGTTTGCACGGTAAATATGAAGCATACCGTTTGTTGTGACGCGATGCATAATTCCCATTGGTTCAAAATTCCTCCTCTGTGAAAACATGTGGCGCGGCGGAATAGAAGATTTTTTCGCAGCCGCGCCCCGGGCCGCTGCCCTCCGCCGCCGGTGCTGCCAGCGGCGGAAGTCAGACTTTATATTAGAGTGCTGTGCCGTTAATCAGCTTATCAATCATTTCGTCAAGCTGGGTCAGGTAGCGGCAGGCTGCGCCGTATGACTTATTATACTGCATCATGGCAATCGCTTCATCGTTCAGGTCCACGCCGGAAACACTGTCGCGGTCAACCGTTACCTCGTTGAGGGAGCTCAGGGAATTGGAATATTCTGCAAGTACCGTGCTAGTGTCTGTGCCCAAACGTGAGCAAATCTTAGTAAGAAAATCACTGAAGCTGCCAGTAAAGTAGGTAACATCCTTGTTGCCGTCCGGATTGCCTTGCGCAAAGTTCGGATCAATATCGCTCAGCTTATAAGCCAAATTATTATCCTTCAAAATAGAGGTCAGATGGCGCAGGCCGCTGTTCATAGTGGACTGGTCAGTATCGCTGTCTGTACGACTCTTCATTGCGCAGACAATATTTTTCGCCCAGCTGTAGGAAATCGAAATGTTCCCTGCGGTAATTCCCTTTGTATCATCCCCATCGCCGCTGTTGCTGAACAATGTACCCCCTCGGTACTGCTCGCGTACTACGCGCAGATCCTTTCCATCCTTGTCTTTGTACATAGTGAAATCATAGTTGCCGTTTGCATCCGTCATCGGCATCGTTTTTCCATCCGCCAAAACAAAGACTTTTTCGCCGGTCTTTTCGTCAATCTTTGTCTCGTAATAATTCTCCGGCTTAACGATATAATCATCTTTATTTGTACCATCGCCGCCGAACTTTTTCAGATCACCATTGGCATCCTCGAGAGTATTGGCATCATTCAATGCTGTAGCAAATTTGTTTGCCATTGCGTCCCACAGCTTTTGGAAATACGGAATGCCGCGCTTTGTGCTCGCCTGCGGATCAGCCAATATATCGTCAGACGTTGCAAACTCGCCTTTTTCGGTGAGCATCTCACGCTCTGCCTGCAAACCACCGTAAAGATCGTTATCGGTCAATTCAAGCTCCCGATTATCCGGGTCTGGAATCGGTGTCACACCGTGATTAAACAGAGTTGAACCAGCAGGTTTCGATGCATCTGCAACAGGCTGCTGCTTGCCGTCAATGAAAATAATCTTGTCACCCGTCTCAGAAAGCATTGCCGTGCGGCCCGCCACCTGATTCTCTTTGTCTGCATTATATGCTTTGATAAATGTATTTAACTGTGCCTCCAAGGTACTATTTACATTGATCGTACCATTGATCATCACAGAGTAGTCCTCACCCGTGTTGGGATTTTTAATCTTCAATTCCCCGTCATTCTGGAGCGGCGTTTGGACGGGGCTGACCCCCTTCTGCACCGACTTGAATACAATTCCGTTCTTATCCATATTCAAAGCCGCGATCCAGTCCTTATTCGCTGCATCTTCATTATACTGCCTTACAAAATCACGGAGCTGCTCTTCCAGCGTACCACCGTTAATCGGATATTTCTTACCGCCAAGCTCAGTTGCCGGATCACCTGCCTGGAAAGAATCACCCGGATTTTGCAGCTGTACAAACGGCCCGGCTACAGCAGTCGCCTGTTCGCCCTCGACCAGCATTTTCGGCCTGCCCGCCACATCGCGCAGCGCATCCAGCGTCGTCTTGAAATCACCTACAAAAGCCGGTGCCGGATTCTTCTCGGGGACATTTACATCCGGCATTTTAAGCTGCGTTGCATATTTGCCATCAATCAGCAGCGCACCGTCATTTGTGGTGTCCAGATTGTTGTCGCCGCTGTCAAGGCGAATCATCAGCTTCTCAACCTTAACGCCAGAGCCGATATCCTCCTCATCATAAACCACGTTGATGCGAACATAATAGGAAAGTTCGTCAATCAACATGTTCCGCTCGTCTTTAAGCTCCAAGGCATTGCTGCCGTGAATCTCCGCCTTGCGGATGGAGTTATTCAGCTTTTGGATATCAGACAAAATGCCATTTACCTTTTCCACATCCCTTTGCAGGGCAGCTTTCTGATCATTATAGGCATTCTCAAGGCGTTTTGAATAGCTGTTAAAAATCGTAGTCACCTGTTCTGCCGCAGCCTGGAAGATCTCGTCAAAGGTTGACTCTCCCGCGCCATCGTTGTGATAGCGCTCCATCTGGTCAATCAAATTCTGGAGGGCGGCTTCCATAATGCCTTCGCCGTCTTCTCCCTTGCCTACCTCATCAAAAATAGTGGTCAATGCACTCAGGCCGTCCAGCAGCTTCTCTTTAAGTCCGGTTGTGGAATATTCTGTACGGTAGCGGATGTCCAGATAGGGACTGCGAATCTGTGAAACGCCGGAAACCATTACGCCGGAACCCAATTTTGCATCCCACTTGGATGTATAGCGATCCGCGCCGCCGATATACAGACTATCCAAATCCAGCGACTGCCGGGTATACCCCGGGGTATTGATATTTGAAATATTATTGCCGGTCACCTGCATTGCCTTTTGAGAGGCATAGATGCCGAGCTTCGCCATTGTAAATGCGCCAAAAGTAGAAACATTGCTCATAGTAAAACCACTTCTTTCCGAAACCCTCGTTTCTAAATCAAGCCTTATATCCCAGCCGCACCGGAAGCAGCGCCGCCGCCAAGCCCCCGTCCCGCCCGCAGGCGATCATGAAGCTTTTAGTCAATTTTTTCTCGAAAAAATTGCGGGAGTCCAGAGGGCAGCGCCCTCTGGCGCTATCCGCGCAGGATGCCCCTCCGGCGAGGAGCGCTGTCCGCGCAGGACGCCCCTCCGGCGAGGAGCGCCGCCCGCGAAGGGCAACCAAAACCTACGCCTTAAAATCTGCGCCGTGACCACCAACAGGCGGTTCCTCCGGCAGATCCCGCGGATTGCGCCGCGCCGCAACCGGCTGAATCGTCGGGTTACGCTGCTGCTCCGCCGCAAGCATCCGGTCTACCTGGTGCAGCACCCGCTCCAATCCAGAACGCGCCGCAGAAGAAGCACTCCGGTAAATCCTGTATCGGGCCTGCAAGTCACCAACAACCTCTATCGTCTCCCACCGCAGCTCGGACGGCGCACACTCGATCAGCCCCGAAAGCCGTATGCCTTCCAGCCCCATCGCTTTCAGCGCCTTGTCACGCCGCTGCTCCAGGCCGCGCAGAGACAGGCTGATCACCTGCTCCTGCCGGATGCAGTCGTCTACGTCCTTCACCTCGTTGGCGCGTACCGCCTCCAGCTTGCGGTTCTCTAAACCCGCCAGCTGCTCCAGCTGCTTGGATAACTCACGCAAAATATCCAGATATGCCCGGAAAATTTTGCAGTCGATCTCTTTGCCTTCCTTGTTTTGTGCGTCCTGCACGTTTTGAATGTTCTGTGCGTTTGCTGTGTTTTCCATTATTCGTACCATTTATCATGTGTATGTGTGCTGTGTCTTTCCCATTACGCTCCCCCACAGCCGCGCCGTCAGTCCCATACGAACAGCAGCCTGCGCGCAATCGCCTGCGGGTCTACCTGATATTCGTTCGCACGCACCTGCCCGCGCAGCGCCGCTACCGTGCCGGTCGTCGTCGCCGCCGCACGTACCTCCTGGGAGAGCCTGCCAAGCAGCTGCTTCCGAAATGAATTCTCACTAACAACCACCTGGTCAAATTTCCGCTCCGGCTCCATCTCGCTGAACACCGGCGACTTCGGCACCTGCCGCGCCTGCACATGTCCCGCGCTTCCAGCCGGTCCTACGCCCCCTATAACCATCATCTTAACTGCGCCCTCCTTCCGTGCTGAGACCTGTTCGGCAGCCTTCCTAAACGCCGTCTGGACGGGGCCTCCGCAGTTTTCCGCTTTCTTTGGCCGCATCATCCGAGCTTCGTCCGCAAATGACGCAGCAGCACGCCCGCAATCTGATCGCACGCTGCCTGCTCACACACCGCACCAATCTTCTTCGCAACGCCGGGCATCCCATATACAACACTCGACTTTTCATCCTGCCCTATCGTGAATGCGCCCTTCTGACGCATACTCAGCAGACCCTTGGCGCCGTCCGCACCCATGCCGGTCATGATAATGCCCACCATCGGGCATTTCACAGTCTCCGCCATGGACTCAAACAGCGCGTCTACCGACGGCCGATGGCCGCTTACGCGTTCCCCCTGCGTACAGCTGACATAGTATCCCCCCGCAGGCGTGCGCTGCACCCTGCACTGAAGGTCCGCCGGAGCAACCAGCGCCAGGCCCGGCCGAATTTCATCTCCGTTTTTCGCCTCGCGCACCTCCATCCGGCACAGCCGGTTCAAACGCTCGGCATACATCTGCGTAAAGCCCGCCGGCATATGCTGCACGATCACCATGCCTGGGATATCAGCCGGCAGCCCTTTCATAACCTCCAGCGTGGCCTCCGTGCCGCCCGTCGAAGCCCCAAGCCCCACAATCACCCGCGCCTTGCCGCCCAGCGAAAGCGCCGCCGGTGCTGCGGCCGCCGCCGGGCCAGCCTGCTCCGTAAGCACACCGCGTACCCTGGCCCGCGCCGCAATGACAACCTTTGAGGTCAGCGACCGGATGAACTGCTCTACGCTTTCACTCCCGTCCGGCTTGCGGACAAAATCGACCGCCCCCGCATGGAGCGCGTCAAATACCCGCAGGTTCAGAGAGGATACCAGCACGGTCGGCACCGGGTACTGTGGCAGCAGCTCTTTCAAAAAATCAATGCCGTTCATGCCAGGCATCTGTACGTCGCACGTCATAACATCAGGTTTCAATTTCATCACCTTCTGCCGTGCGTCCAGCGCATTGATCGCGTAACCGACCACCTCTATATTCGGATGCCGGTTCAGCCCATCGATCAGCACGCCGCGCGCCACCATCGAATCATCCACCACTAAAACACGTATTTTTGCCACTTTTCCACCCTCTACTTACTTCTGGAAGATCGACGCGCCTACACGCCTGTACTTTGTCCCCGGGTCCAGATTCTCCGACATGCTGATAATCAGGTAGCCGCCCGGCGCCGTTGCCTCATAAAACCGCTCGGACAGCTCCCGCTTGGTCTTCTGATCAAAATAAATCATCACGTTCCGGCAGAAGATCACGTCAAACTTGCGCCGGAAACGGATCGGCTCCATCAGGTTGAACTGCTGAAAAATCACGTTGTTTTTTATTCTTGGCGCTACGGCGAATTTCCCGCCGTCCGCCGGGACAAAGTAGTTTCGTTTCCAGTTGGCAGGCAAGGTATCCGGCAGCTCATAAATGCCGCTTTTCGCCTTGCTCAGCGCCTCAACCGATATGTCGGTCGCCAGCAGGCGGGTATCCCATGCCCCCGCCTGCGCCCCCAGGAAATCCATCAGATACATTGAAATATTATACGGCTCCTCCCCGGAGGAACACCCTGCGCTCCAGATAGCAAGGGATTTGTCGCGCTGATGCTTGCGCGTGATATCCGGCAGAATCCGGGTCCGGAAGAAATCAAACGCGCCCATTTCCCGCATGAAATAGGTATAGTTGGTCGTCAGGCGGGACAGCAGGTGGTTGATATCCTCGCTGTTGCTCCTTGTGAGCATATAGTCCACATAATCCTTGAACTGGGTAAAGCCCCGGCCCCGGATCGTGCTGCTCAGACGGCTGACGATCAGCTGCCGCTTCTGATGCAGGTCAATGCCGTACTTGCTCTGAACAAACTGCACCAGCCGCTTGAAATCGGCGTCGCTGATCTCCATGTTATTCAGGGCACTGCCCTTCTCCGACTCATTGCGCATGGTAGAGGAACGAGATATCCAGCATCATCAGCGTGCTCTGGTCGGGCAGGCTGTACATACCGGTCACCAGGTTCTGAATGGACTGTCCATTCTGATAAGGTACGGGCAGAATCCCCTTTTTGTCTACATCGACCATCTGGTCCACATCGTCTACCAGGATACCCAGCTGCACATCCTCATACTCCAGCACAATCGTGCAGGAATTTTTCTGCGACACCTGCCCCAGCAGCCGCCGGAAATCCACGATCGGCACGATCAGCCCGCGCAGATTGACTACGCCGCTGATATGCTCCGGCAGCACCGGGATCAGCGTGATCCGGGTCTCGGTGATGATCTCCTTCACACTGTCGGAATGAATGCCAAAGAGTATCCCGCCTGAGCGGAAGATCAAATATTTATCGGTATCTTCAATCTGTTTCGCACTTGGCACCTCATCGGGCTGCACTGCGAACAAAACATCTTCTGCCATAAGCTGTAAAGCTCCTTTCCATTACTGCTGTATTAAATCCTGCCTCTGCCGCCCGCAGGGGGGGGGCAGCCCGTCAGCTCTGTGCAGCCGCAAAAATGCTCGCTACATCCATAATAATGCTGATCGTACCGTCACCCAGGATGGTACAGCCGGCCACGCCGTAATTCTTGATGCCGTAATCGTTGATATATGCCGGCAGGGGCTTGACAACCACCTGCTGCTGCCCAATCAGTTCATCGACAAACAGGCAGTAGGACCGCTCGCCCGATTCGACCCAAAGGATAATGCCGTCCTCAAAGCGCTCCGCACCCTGCTCCAAATGGTAGAAGTGCTTGGCGCGGATCACCGGATAATAGTTGTCGCTGAGCTTGAGCATTTCGCCGTGCACTGCATCGTGCACGATATCTGCCTCGCTGAAACGGAAGATCTGACGGATGTAGTTGATCGGCACCGTAAAGATGGAATCGCCGACTGCAACCTCCATACCGTCCATAATCGCCATCGTGAGCGGGATTTTCAGGGTGGTCGTCATGCCCTGGCCCTTTTCACTGGTAATCGTCACGCTGCCGCCGACACTCTCGACGTTGCTCTTGACAACGTCCATGCCCACGCCGCGGCCCGAATACTCGGTAACCTCGGTATTGGTCGAGAAACCAGGCATCAGCAGGAAATTCAGGATATCCTTGTGTGAATAATCCATGCCCGGCAGCGCCAGCCCCTGGCGGAGCGCCTTATTCAGGATCGCCTCATCGTCTGCGCCGCGCCCGTCGTCAGTGATCTCGATAATAACCTCGCCGCCGGTGTGGCGTGCAGAGAGGATAATCTTGCCAACCGGGTTCTTACCCGCTGCAATGCGGTCGTTCACGTTCTCCTCAATACCATGGTCCATGGAGTTGCGGACGATGTGCATGATGGGGTCGCTGATGCTGTCCACGATGGTCTTGTCAACCTCGGTATCCTCGCCGACCAGCTCCAGCACGGTCTCGCGGCTGAGCTTCTTGCTCATATCGCGGACGATGCGCTTCATCTTCTGGAAGGTCGCCGAAACCGGCACCATGCGCAGGGACATGGAGATGTCCTGAAGCTCATCGGTCAGCGAACGCAGCTGGCGCGCAGCGCCTGCAAAGTTGTCAAGCTTGAGTCCGCGCAGGTCGGGGGATGCGGTGACCATCGACTCGGTAATAACAATTTCGCCCACAATCGCCTGGAGCGCATCCAGCTTGCCAAGGCTGACGCTGATAAGGCTTTCCTTGGCGTGCTGTGCCTGCTGCTTGCCATTCGCGCCGGAAGCCTGCTGCTGTGCAGGCGTTGGCTGGGGAGCCTTTTCCGCAGCTTTCGGGGCTGCTTCGGGCATTGCCAGGACGGGCTCCTCCTCAACAACGACCGGTGCGGGCGCAGCCGGTGTCTTCGGCGGGAGGAAATCAAAATTCTGATAGGTGCTGACCGTCGCCGTGCCGGTAATGTGCGGCATAGCCTGCTCCCGGTCGGTCGGGTTTGCAAAACGGAGGATAAAACCCTTCTCCATAATAAAGGATGCGGTATCAGGGTTGGTATCCACATCGGCTGGCATGTAATCGAATGCAGTCACGCCCGCCTCGCGCACGGAGTTCACCAGCATGAACGCACGCAGGTTCTCCATCCCGCAGCCCTCGTCAAAGAATACCTGGAGGGCGTAGGGATATTCGGCGCTGCCGAAATCCAGCAGGACTGCGCCGCCGGAGAGTTCTTCTTCCGCAGCGGGCGCGTCTTCTCCGCCTGCTTCGATTTTTGACTGGAAGCCATTTACCTTTTCAAGGAAATTGTCGATATCATTAGTAGTGGGCTGGCCGTTTTCGATCTTTTCGACCTCGCCGCGGAAGAAATCGATTGCCTGGAAGATAAGGTCAAACAGATCCGGGCGGAGGCTCTCAGGGATCACATCCATCGATTTCTCACGGATAATGAAGAAAAGGTCCTCAACCCGGTGTGCAACTGTCATGAGGGAATTAAACTCCATCATCGCGGAGGAACCCTTAAAGGTATGCATGATCCGGAAAATCTCGTTGACCTCGTCCTCCGAAAAACTGCCGTTTTTCTCGGCCGACAAAACGATCTCGTCCACCTGCTCGAGCAGCGTATTCATCTCAAACAGATACGCTTCCATCATATCATTGCCCATAATCACTTTCCGCCTTTACTATATATTTTCCAGAAGCATCCGGCCGCAGCCGGCTTCGGAATTGCGCTAACAAGCCTTTCATATATATTTATCGACAACTCCGCAAAAAAGGTAAGCAATGGTATGCAAAAAAATTTACGGATTTTTTGCCGCTGCCTGCTGGCCGGAAAAATTCCGGCATTTCCAGCAATTCCCCTATTTGCACTTAGGCTGCAAATCTGTTATAATAAAGGAAAATACCCAAAGGAGACCTGATATGTCCATTTTTCAATATAACGCAGCCGCCATGGGCGGCCCCCCCACCCCTTCCCCGCCGATTGCGCGGCCAGCCGCCGGGCACAGGCGCTGACATACAAATGATACTCATGGGCATCGGAAGCTGCCGTTTTCTCCGCCTACGCGGCGGGCGGTCCTACGCGGACGGCGCCAAAGGGACTTGTCCCTTTGGAATCCCTTTCTCCGCTGCGGCGGGGATGGGTGCGCTGCTGCCGCTAAATCCGTACTGTTTCGCCCGCCAAAAGGACGGCGGGCGAAACGGCAAAGGACGGTAACACTTTCTGATGCATGAGGGACCTATTTCAAAAAGCCAGCGGTAGGCTGGCTGTCGTGGAAATCCGTTGTTGTTAATGCGGGCTGGTTTTACGCAGGGATGCGGTACAGCCTGGCAGCAGCGGCTTACGGCAGGCAGTGCGCTATGTTTTTTGATAAGGTCTATAAAGAACCTGCCCAAAACCTCCGGGCGCTCTGTCTGGAGGCGCTGTATCCCTCCTGACAGCACACCGCAGGTTTTTGGGCGGGTCTATCTGATTTTCTTTCCCGACCAAAGGAGGACCCAGAAATGCTAAAATTCAAGCCCGGGAGGCGGGCCGCGGCCTTGCTGCTCAGTGCAGTGATGTTGTTTGCCTCTGCCCAATTCACGCCGCCCGCAGTGGCTGCCAATGAATGGGTGCAGGAGTCGGTGAACAAGCTGACCAGCTGGGGCGTGATCACCGGGCGCGACGCAGGCGGTCAGCAGCTGAACGCCAACATCACCCGCGCCGAAGTCGCCGCGATGATCAACCGCGCCTATGGCTACACAGAAAAAACAGACATTCCATTTAATGACGTACCGCCATCCGCCTGGTTTGCCGATGATATTGCCATTGGCTACAATACCGGCTATTTCAGCGGCACCACCCAGAACACCGCCAGCCCGACCGGCACGCTGACGCGTGAACAGGCAATTTCGCTGATGTCACGCAACCTGCGGCTCACGCCGCAGCCGGGCGAAGTGACCGAGTTTACCGACGGCCGCTCAATCTCCACCTGGAGTGCAGGATATGTCAAGGCGGCAGCGGGCAGCGGGCTCATCACCGGCTACGGCGACGGCACCTTCCGTCCGAAAAACGAGATCACCCGCGCCGAAATGATTAAACTGCTCGCGGATTCGCTCGGCGAGCTGGTGCAGGCAGAGGGTGTACATACGTTGGGCGGCGTTGCGGGCAACGTGACCATCAGCTCGCCCGGCGTTACCCTGCGTGACACGACCATTGCAGGCGACCTCTACCTGACCGGCGGCGTTGGTCTGGGCGGCGTGACGCTTGAGAACGTCAACGTACTCGGGCGCATCATCATCTCGGGCGGCGGCGAAAGCGAAGCCGGCGGCGAAAGCATCGTACTGCGCAACGTTGCTGCACAGGCAATGATCGTGGACACGCTGGAAGACCAGTATCTTTCGCTCAGCGTCCAAAACGACTCGCTCATCCCCGAGGTCACGCTCAAGTCGAGCGCTTACATTGAGGACCTCTCCCGCAGCGGCATGGGCCTGCTGAACATCACAATGGACGGCGGCACGGACCGCGATGAGGATATGTCTGTCACCGTGGCAGGCAACATCAACCGCGTGGTCAACAAGACCCCCGACTCCCATTTGATTGTTGGTAAGGGCACCGCGCAGGAGGTTGTCATTGACGAAAGCGCAGCCGACTCCACCCTGACGATTGAGAGTGACGGCGTTATTGATGATTTGCGTCTTGAGACAGGTATCCGTGTGGATGGCGGCGGTGACATCGGCAAGCTGACAGTCAACGCGGCAGGCTCCACCACTACCATGCTGCCGGACGAAATCATTATCCGTCCTGGCATTACCGCCAACATTGCGGGCACGGTGATGGATAGTAAGCTCGCGCAGGAATCCTCTGACGAGCCACGCATCCTGTCCGGTTATCCCAAGGCCAACGATATCGCGCCGAACTCCATTGTCGGTGCGTTCTCCGGTAATAAGAGCGGCACCATCTATTATGCGGTTACAGCCGAACAGTACGGCCCGGTTGAGGATGATGACATCCTTGTTAACCCGCCGACCTACGGCCCGACCTACACCGCACGCGGACGTGTGACGCTGAATGCCTCCGATACCGAGGGCACGGCACGCATCGGCGGACTGATCAGCGACGGTACCTATTATCTTTCTGCCGTACTGGTGGACTCACGCGATGACCGCAGCGCTATCAAGTGGGTCAAGTTCACTACCCCGGATAATACCGTGCCTAATTTCGCTTCTGGTTATCCCGTCCTGTCTGATATTTCGGATATCGATGTACAGCTGTCGGCAATGACCAATAAAGACTGCGAAATGTATTATGCGATTTTCCCGCGCGGCAGCGCGGCGCCGACCGCAAACAGCTTCCTGACCAACTCCCTGACCGGTGTGATTGCAAGCGGCATCTTTGACATGAAGAAGAACACCCCGATCACCGAATGGCTGACTGGTATGCCCATTGCGGGCGGTGCAGGCAGTGTCAATGGCCTGCTGGAAGAGCAGAAGGACTACGACCTTTATCTGTGGCTGACCGACCGTGAGGGCGGGCTAAGCTCGGCAGTGCGCCGTATGCCCTTCACGACGGTAGACGTTACACCGCCGGAATTCATTACCCGGCCCTACGTCACCAATGAAGCTGCACGCGCAGTCACACTGACCGGCTCGCTCAACGAAAATGGTACGATTTACTGGGTAGCCGTACCCGAAGGCGAGGACTACCCGAAGGCCGCAGCCAATCCGAACATTGACACCGGTGCACATGCAGTAACGGTTGTCGGTGGTACGGGCGGCGGCACCTACCGCACCGGTGAAACGGTAACCATCGTGCCGGAAACCACGACCGATGACGTTTTCTACCGCTGGCAGGTCGAAACGGGCGGCGTAACCATCCAGATGGTCAGCCCGGACGGCGATGCAGCCGTTGCCGAGAATACCGGCACCTTCCGGATGCCCAACGAGGCGGTTTCGGTCACGGCCTACTTTATCTCTAAAGAAGACCATGAAAACGGGACCGAGAACCCCCGTCTGATCCGCGGCACGACCATCACTACCGGCACCGGCGTAGCGCTCGATAGTGAATACGCAAAACTGCAAGTGCGCAACGGGCTGAATGCTTTCAAGAAGGGCAGCGTCGCCGCACGTGAGCTGACCGACTTTAATTTCAACGTCTCCGGTCTGGAGGCGCAGACCCGCTATGATGTCTATTACGTTGCTGTGGATACCGCAGGCAACTACGGTGAAACCGTATATAAGGTAACCATAAACACGCTGGACAACATTGCACCAAAGGTAACGCAGGAATTCACACGTTTCGCCGACGGTGACACGGTGAATACCACCCATCCCTATTCCAACACGGATATCCGGCTGATTTTCGATGAAGAAGTCACGACCAGCAACTCGACACGCAGCTTCCTGGAGCTTTATCAGGATGTTGTCGATGCACGTAATGACCCGGTCGGGCTGCAAATCGCGCAGGAAACCCTTGGCAGCGCGCTTGCAAGCAGCATCACGCTTTATACCGTTGGGCGCGGCACCAGTATGCCGGAACCAGTAGGCGATGATATTATTGACTTCCGCAAGGCTGTGATTTCGCTGGAGGAAGATGGGCGTATGATTATCACCCTGCGCACGACCTCACGCCCGGATACCTGTGCGCTGCATCTGCACAGCGGCACAACCTATTTCTTCCGGTTTGTCGATATTATTGATACCTCGACTGGCCGCAACCGCATGGGGCAGACCGATCTGCCGCGCTTCACGACCATTTCGGCGCAGATTTTCCTGGAGCCCGAAAACGTCACCAAAATGAACGTTTCCGGCCTGCCGGATGCGCTGGAAGCAGATATGGCTTTCTCCCTGCGTCCAATGTCCACCTCTACGGTGGATGACAGCACCGACTGGGATATGCTGCTCTGGCTCGATACCTCATGTGATTTTGAGATTTACCGTGCCAGCTCGCTCAACGGCCCATGGACGGCAATCAAAAACAACAACACCGGCAGCACCCGGTATTCCGTAACGGTTTCCAGCGCGGATTCGGGTAAGTTCATCGGCCTGAGTGTTGACCCTGTACGCAACTCCTCTGATGAGGACTATCCACAGCTCAATACGTTGGTGGAAAATCGGAAGTATTACTACGCGATCCACTTCACCCAGATCGGCACGCTGACCGACCGCCGTGCATGGAATGGTGATGTGAATGCACGCGTCAATGTTGTAGCGGGCAGCTCGGTCGAGCTGGGCAGCCTGTCCATCCTCGTCCGCCGCGGCGCAGAGGAATACAATAAGGCCGTGGAAGAGGGCCGTGTTTCCGATATCGGCACGCCTACCCCGCTCAAGCTGAGCAAACCGTTCAGCGACAGCATGGCACCCAAATTCTCCAACGGTTACCCGCAGTTTGAGGTTGGCGATACGCAGGCTATCATGAATCTCATGCTCGACCGTACCGGCACCGTGCACTATCTGGTTGCCCCGGTCGATATGGGTTCGGATGATATCCAGCGCTCACTGATTTTCACACAGGATACCAACGGTAAGGAGGTCACCAGCGAATATCCGCTCTCTGCCGTACCAAACTCCGGTTCTGCGGGCAGCACAGTCGAATTGAACCGGCCGACCTTCCGCGAGGCCATCAACCATGACAACTACCCGAATGACCGCATCAAGAAGGGCACGCAGGTCGTCAGCACCAGCGTACTGCCCGTGCAGGTAAATGATCTTGAGCCGAATACGGACTACTTTGTCTACTTCGTGCTGGAAGGGACGGATATGATCTATTCCGATTATGTCATGCTGTACCGCTTCCGCACGCAGCCGGTCATCCGTCCGATCCTCCGGCTGTCGCTCAACAATCCGACTGTCACCATCCTGCCTGACCGTGACTCTCAGGTACATTATCTGCTGATTGATGCCAGCAGCAATACACTGCCCAATATCCTGAAACGTTCCTTCCGTGAAATTGCCACGGATGACTGGCTTAGCAGCAACCCCAACAGTGACATCAGCGTATTGCAGGCGCTCAACCAGAACGCACACGGCGAAGGCAGCTGCTCCCTGTTCGATGAATACGCCAGTCAGGCTGCAAAGGATGATATGGCAACCTTCATCCGCTCACTGGGCGCAGGCACACAGGTCTTTGCCGGACCGGCAAACGGTGTCAACGTAAAGCCGAGCGGCCTTGCCGTCAACTGTGACACGCAGTGGCAGCTTTCTGATATGCGCGACTATATCTTCCTGGCCGTTGGCAAAAGTGCATTGGGTACGTTGGGTTCGGGCGATGCATTCCGTGCGACCTATAACATTAACAAAGTGGATGCCGAACCGCCGAATATCACGCAGGCCCCCAGCTCGCTGAGAGTGGAACCAAACGGACTGATTTCTGGTACGATAGAGCTGATGTTTGACGATTACCTCTATGTAAAATCCAGCACACCGGATGCCTCCGGCCTGGCAAGTACAAAGGCAATCGACCTTGCCCCGCTCATTGTTACCGGACGGCCACGTGATGACAACAATTATGTTTCCGTCAATTCGGTTGTCAGAACGAGCGGTTCCTCGATCCGTGTCGAGACTGCCGAAGGAAACGTCAATACCCCCACACGAAGCATAACAATCACAGTCAGCGGCCTGAATCAGCGCGGCTTCATTACCTTCAACTCCGCACTCTGCGACCGTTCGGGCAATACCCGCCGGCAGCCGTTAAGTATCGAAATCTGGGTTGAGAACGGTGTCGTTCAGACCAGCATTACGAAGGAATGGATGGCTGGCGGCTGACGCTCCCACTGATCCGCATAAGAAAGAAGGAAGATTGACAACAAATGCGATACGAACTTACCCCCGACCTTTTAACCGGGAATGGCCTGATTGACAGCGAACACCGCGAGCTGTTCGCACGCATTAACAAACTGCTCGACGCTTGCAGCGTCGGGCAGGGACGCACGGAGGCCGCGCCCGCGCTCAACTTCTTGCTGGATTATGTAAATACCCACTTCCAGCATGAGGAAGACCTCCAGCGCAGGGGGAACTATCCAGGGCTTGCAGCGCACCGCATGTTCCACACCGGGTACGTGCAGAAGCTCCGTGCGCTTGCAGCGGATATCCCCGCAAGCGGCGCAACCATCTCTGACCTGAGCCAGCTCAACACCCATATCGGCGTATTGATCACGCATATCAAGGTCGAAGACAAAAAGCTGGGCGCGTTCCTGCGCTCCGCTGGCCGCTGACAACAGCACCCAGTAAAACAGTCCGGGCAGTATCCCGGCAGCACAAGGCACCGGCCCCTTTCTGTGGGCTGGTGCTTTTGCATTTCATTTTATTTGGGAATTACCTGGCCGCCGCCTTGATAAACAGGCAAATTTGTGATAATATAAAAGCAGGGATTTTTCTGACAACGGCAGGTGATTATTTTGACGGAAGCGGAACGGAAACATCAGGAAGACCTGTGGCATTTAGACAATCTCCGGCCCATGGATGATGAATTTATGCGGTGCCTTTTCAAAGATAATATTCCGTTGGCCCAGCTGGTGCTGCGGATCATTACAGGCAAGCCGGATCTGCTGATCACCGACTGCCAGACCCAGAAGGATATGAAACGGCTGGCCGGGGCGCGTTCCATCTGTCTGGATGCGTATGGGACCGACTCCAGCGGGAAAAAGTATGACCTTGAGGTGCAGCGTGAAGATAAGGGTGCAGGCCCTTGCCGGACGCGATATCACGCCAGCGTGCTCAATATTGAAAACCTGGATGCTGGACAGGATTTTGACGAACTGCCCGAATGTTTCACAATTTTTATTATGGAAAATGATGTGTATAAAGCAGGACAGCCGGTTTATATCATTGAGCGTATGAACCTCACCACAGGCAGGCCCTTTGCCGATGGCGAGCATATTATTTATGTAAATGGCGCTTACCGCGGGGAATCCGAACTTGGAAGACTTATGCATGATTTTAACTGTACCAACGCAGATGAGATGTATTTCAGTCTGATGGCAGAACGCACAAGATACCTGAAGGAAACACAGAAGGGAGTGAGCGAAATGAGTAAAATATTTGAAGATATCCGCCGCGAGGAACGCGAAGCAGGACGGCTTGAAGGAGAACTCGTAGGACTCAACAAACGCTCTATGCAGATTGCGCTTCGTATGCTCGCCTCTGGAACGATTTCAGTTGAAGAAATTTCCAATATAACAGAACTTTCCCTTGACGAGATAAAGGAACTGAAGAAAAAACAGTCCGCATAAATAGTCAATTAAATAGACAAGCGGAAATCCTTTTACGAATTTCTGGCTGTATACGGCCACAAAACCTATGCTAAATGCCGAACCTACTGTCTTTTTCAAAAGCAGTACCCGGAGAGACAAATTAAAATGAGTAAAATATTTGAAGATATCCGCCGCGAAGAGCGCGAAACAGGACGACTTGAAGGTTTCAGGAAAGGAGGCCGTATGCGTTCTATGCAGATTGCGCTCCGGATGCTTGCTGCTGGAACGAATTCAGTTGAAGAAATTGCCGATATAACCGAGCTTTCCCTTGACGAAGTAAATGAACTGCGAAAAGAACAGACCATATAAAAGTCAGCCGGGGATCCGACTACAGGATTCCCGGCTATATTTTTCCCAGGCCAAACGAAACGGCAGGCTGCCTGTCTTTTTTCGGAAAGCGTCTTGCCCTGCGGCCTCCTTCGTGATATCATAGAAAGAAAGGTACGTCGGCGTCCCGGACGCCGCAGAAAGGGAGAACAATTTTCATGAAATGTCCTCATTGCTACTGCAATTACGACGATGCTGAGCGCGAATGCCCGATGTGCGGTACTCGCACCGGTCTCGTAACGTGCAGAAACAACAAACACAAAGCGATTACTTACCCATCCCCCCGTCAGGCGGAGCGCAAACCGCCAGCCGGACAGCAGGTGCACCAGGCGGGCCGTGCCGCCCCGGTTCGCCCTGCGCCAGTCCGCCCTGCAATGATGTCCTCACGCAGTGAGAAGGAAATCGAAAAGGCCCTGAAAAAACGCCGCCGCCGGGCTGCAATCTGGACCATCACAATCCTCGTTTTATTACAGTGCATTCCGTTGCTGCTCGACGGCATTGCCGATATCCAGCGGCAGCTGAAATTCTATGACGACAGCGGCTTTCACTTTTCCGACCGGCAGGAAGAAAGCGCCTCCGATGACCTCCCCGCTGCACCGGAGCCGGAGCTGGAACCGGAAGACGCAGACGACAATCCATTCCTGAACGTCCCTTACATTTGCGATGAAACCGGGCTTTCCATACATTTTAACCTGCCTGATCTGACCTATACGCTCACAAAGGACGACTACACGGAAGAGGGCGATTTTTACCTGCAATACAACGACCCGGAAACGAACTCGAATTTTTATTCTGAAACCTTCCCGGCGGCAGCATATGACAGTTATTTCGTTGCTTTCGGCCATACAGATGAGGGCCAGGATAGCGAGAAGTATGTCTATACGGCTGTCATTGCCTATCTCCCGCATGAAGGGCGCGGGTTTTACCTGGATAATCTTTATGCGGATGCCCTCTGGCTGCCTCTGGACCGCGCAGTCCTGCTGACTCCGGCTGCTGACTGAACACCGCAGCTGAAACGGATAATAAATTGGGGGGCTGAAACGGCAGCTGTTTTGGTCAAAATCCCCCTATTCCTGCGCGGGAAATTATGCTATACTGACAAGGTATGAAATTCTGGAGGTTATAAGCCCATGCAATATAATCAAAAACTTCC
The DNA here is from genome assembly GCA_910589115.1 of uncultured Clostridia bacterium. Lineage (GTDB taxonomy): Bacteria > Bacillota > Clostridia > Oscillospirales > Butyricicoccaceae > QXXE01. The sequence continues at coordinate 117,389 of CAJUSB010000002.1, forward strand.
GCTGATTGCGCTGGCTGGCGGCTTGGTAGGCGCTGTGCTGCGTGCGAAACAGCTTGCCGAGTCCTTTGAACCCGGCACAGGGCTGTACATGCCAGGCACGCTTTGGGGCCGCCTGCTGGTCTTCTGGCTTGTGCTGCTGGCAGCTGCCTTTGCGCTGGCTGCACGGCAAGGGCAGCATCACGCGAGCTTTGAAGCGCTGTTTGCGGGCACCGGTGATTTGTATAAGGCCCTTGTTGCGTTCAGTGGAATGCTGCTGGCGGCAGGCGGTGCGCTCTGGATGGTGACCGAATTCCCCGCCATGCAGTCCGCCCAGGCGGAAAGCGGGCAATGGATCATGGTGCTTGAAATCCCTTTTGGAGTGTTGTGTGTCGCGGCAGGGCTGAGCTTGATCGGCCTTGGTGCGGCGCTTACCCGCGGCACGCTTACGGCAGCGCACGCGTTTCTGACGCTTCCGCCGCTGTTCTGGGCGGCTTTTCATCTGCTGGTTTCCTACCGGCAATACTGTGTTTCGGCCAATCTGGCACTGTTTACGCTGGAAATTTTCGCATCCATTGCGTGTGTGATGGGCTATTACCACCTTGCGCGGATGCTCTACGGCAAACCTGCGCCGCGCCGGTTCGCATTCTGGGCTGCGGGCGCGGCCACGCTTACGCTGTCTGACGTGCTTGGTTACGCACTCAGCCGTGCGCTGGGCGCTTCTGTGGTTCAGTGGGATACGGGTTCCATCATACGCGGCTGCTGCCTCCTGTTCGGCTGCTGCTTCCTGCTGATTGAGCTTTTCCTGATGACCTCCCGCACGTTCCCGCCGCTTCCCGAACCGCCCGTGCAGGAACCATCCGACGAATCCTGATGATGATATACTGCGCTGCCTGCTGTGAGTACCGCCTGCGCGGCGAGCGGTCCTGCGCGGACAGCGCCAGAGGGGGCTAGCCCCCCCTGGACACCCCACGCCCCTACGGGGCTCCTTCGCTGCGGCGGGACGGGGGGCTGGCGCTATAAGCTCCCTAATACAATGCCCATAGGTTCGCACCTGCATTGGTGCGGACCTTTTTCTATCGGCATTGTCATATCGGTTTGTCCGTTTCAGACTTCCTATTTTTATGAACAGATAATATGCCGTATTCATCTGCTGTATCCACCGCACGGACGAAATAAATCGCAATTTTTAGCCTTGTATTCGTGAATATATGTAAGCAGGAATGGCTGTTTTACGTTTTATAGTTTTGAAGCGGCAACATCATTCGCTGCCTCCATCTTAAAGCGGTCCATTGCTGCGCGTGCTTCCGGTACCATACCCTTGTTAGAGCCATTATTCGTGCTAGTCATAATTCATTTCTCCTTTGTTTTTGATTTTGTTTTTTGGGGTTTTGCTGATAGTATTGTATCCCGTAAAGCAAACGTTATGAATACAATATCTGCCGTCTTTGCCAGCCTCTGCACAACACACGTCCGTGCTGCCGAAAACTTTTTTATCGGCGGTGTGCATCAGGCTTTTTTTATTTAATAAGGTATCATGCCGTGAAAAACGCATTTAGTACGTGCCTTTTGAAACGCACATCCCATATATCGGAAAAATCCACCTTTTTTTGTACAGAAGATGATAAAAAATAACAGCAGATTCATCGTTTTACCTCTTGAAAGCAGCGGCCTTTCGCGGTAAGATGTACCTGCATTCCAAAATAACGGAGGGATTTCCCATGAAAACACAAAGGCTGGTGCATGACCGCCATTTTTACAAAATTTTTGCAGGCCTTGTCCTGTCGCTCGCCCTGCAAAACCTGCTGACTTATTCTGTCAGCCTGGCCGATAACCTGATGATCGGTGCATATTCACAGAATGCCCTTTCCGGCATTTCACTCTGTAATCAAATACAATTTCTTTTACAGATGATGGTCGTCGGTGTCGGTGAAGGGGTCGTTGTGCTTGGTTCCCAATATTGGGGCCGGCAGCAGCTGGAACCAATCCCTCATATTATCGGCTCCGCCCTGCGCTTTGGCGTCGGGATGGCTGCTCTCCTTTTCCTTGCCGCCCTATTATTCCCTTCCCAGATTCTGGGGCTGATCAACAATGACCCTGATGTCCTTGCTGAAGGCACTGCCTATCTGCGGATTATCTGCTTTACTTATGTCATTTTTGCGCTGACCAATATGCTCACCGCCTCCCTGCGTTCAATCGGGATTGTACATATCGGTTATATCGTCACCGCCTCCACATTATATATCAATATTGTGCTGAACTCCATCCTGATTTATGGCCGTTTGGGATTCCCGGAGATGGGTGTGCGCGGCGCGGCCGTAGCCACGCTGATTTCCCGCACAGTCGAGCTGATGATTATCTTATATTATCTCAAATTCCGTGAGCGCCAGCTTAACCTGACCGCCCGCAAGCTCATACAGATTGATACCAGCTACATCCGCGACTATACGAAGGTCTCCCTGCCGGTACTGGTCACACAGGCGATTTGGGGGCTTGCACAAATGATTCAGACCGGTATCCTCGGCAATATGGAGGGCAGCGCTGACGTAGTTGCCGCCAACTCCATCGCGGTACTTGTCTTTCAGATCATTTCCGTCGTAGGTTATGGCGCGGCCAGTGCCGCCGCTATTATGACCGGCAAACGGGTCGGGGAAGGTGACCTCGAAAAAATTAAGCAGTCCTCTCGTACCTTCCAGCTGATTTTCCTGGGGCTTGGGCTGATTACCGGCGCCCTGATTTTTGCGGCAAGCAAGCCTGTGCTGCTGCTGTATCCCAAGCTGACCCCCGGTGCGGCCATCCTGACAACGCAGTTTACGGCACTGCTCGCTGTTACGACCATCGGCACCTGCTACCAAATGGCCTCTGATAACGGTATGATCCGTGCAGGAGGCGATACCAAATTCCCGATGTGGAATAATATGATATTCATGTTCGGCATCTGCCTGCCGCTTGCGGCCCTGTCAGCCTTTGTATGGAAATGTTCCCCTGTTGTCGTTTTTTTCTGGCTCAAGGCCGACCAGCTGCTCAAATGCCCGATTATCTGCTGGCGGGTCAATTCATACAAATGGATTAAAAAGGTCACCAGGGACGCTTAGCCCTCAAGCGCGCAGCGGGACGGAAAATCCCTTCCCGCTGCCCCCTGTTCCCCGCATGAAAAATAAAATCAAAAAAAATAAAATAAGGGGTTGACATTCCTGATTTTGTCGGTTATAATAATAAAGGCTTCAGGAGAGAGGCCAAGAACGAAAAACGCGAGTGTGCTGGAACTGGTAGACAGGCACGTTTGAGGGGCGTGTGCTCATAAGGCGTACGGGTTCAAGTCCCGTCACTCGCACCAGACCCTTAGTGAGATAAAAGTTTATATGCAGATGTGGCGGAATGGCAGACGCGCTAGCTTCAGGTGCTAGTGTTCGCAAGGACGTGGGGGTTCAAGTCCCCCCATCTGCACCAAAAGCAATCCATTATGGATTGCTTTTTTATTTTGTATGATGCATGGTCTCCTTATTTTATGTATGTTATGCGGAATGGTATGAATTGTTTATAAATATGCAAAAGACCTCCCCTTTATGGAAAGGTCTTTTCTATTTCAAATGTATTGTTTTCTCGTTACACAAGCGCTGTTAAGTAACCATGAATACGTCCGGGATTTTACGGCCAATACCGTTTTGTACCAGATTGGAGGGCTTCGTAATAACCCTGCCGTTATAATACATAACCGACGACGAACCGCCGTCCAGGTTCTGGGCCTGATATGCGCCGTATTGCTGCATCAGCTCGGAGCATTCACTCAATGCCGCGCCAAACGGGGAGTATCCGGGCCGTCTGCCGTCAATAACGGTAATCAGCGTTGTCAAATCCTGTGTCTGCCCGATAAAGGTACGGGGATTAAGCCCCCAGCCGCCGGTTCCTTCAATCATGTTTTCCCCGTTGATAATCAGGGAGGGGTGGAACTCAATCGCGTCGCGCAGGAAATCCGTATCTGAAAACTTACCGATTTGCAGACGGTTTTCCTCATCATAGCCGACAATCTTCCAGTTACTGTGCCCCTCGGCACGATGCTTGACCTCGCCAAACGTTTTTACAAAACCGTATGGAACACCGCCGTTGCCCATGCCTTCCGGGTCCTGGAAGCCGGAAGCGTTCACTGCTAAAATTGCATCATAATTTTCTGCAATTACATTGACGTTCTGCCCGGCGCTGCCAAGGCTTTTGGAAATGCCGACATGCACCCGGCTGGAATCCTTCACAATCGCCATTTTTCCCACCCAGTCGCTCCGGCGGATGTTGGCAATCATAATTTCATGTTCCGCGTCGATGGCAAGGATCGGATCTCCCTCGGTGGTCAGTATCTCACTGTCACCCTCATCACAGCGGTCAAAGTCTATCCCCTCGTAACCGTTCTCCAGCAGTTCCGGATTCGCTTCCGCATAGTTTTCAAAGGATTCACGGTCGATTTCATGGTATTTTTCAAAAAATGCATCAGCCTCATTGACTTTTTCCTCCGTAGGAAGCTGCACTCTGCTCAGGTCAACCGTGCTCCAGTTGGTTTCTACATTTTCCTGAATCTCGGCGGTCTTATAGCGCGAGGAAACGACCTCGTCAATGATCTCCTGCGGAATAAAGGAGGTTGCAAGCCATTGATGGCTCATGGTGCTCATTGCCGTCTCAATATAGATATTACGCCACTTCGTCACAAAACGATTGTCTGTATACAGCAGGAATGGATATACCGTGGTCAGCCCGAATAGAAATGCAACAGTCAGGCCTAACGCGGTGCGTTTCATCTTGCGGTTCATCGCTCTTACCTCTCAGAATCTTTGCATCGGGCCTGTTCGGAACCTGGCAGCCAATGCGCCGGAGGCTGCCGCACAGGCACGCCTGGAAAACAAACCCTTTTTCATCAAATGAACCCATCCGGCAGCCGGGACTGCCATCATCTCTTCCGTCCGCGCGGCGGACGGTGCGCAGCAGGTTTCGGCGGAACAGGCGCACTCCCGGTACGATGCGCATGGGCGCGCTCGGCCAGCTTTGCCTCTACCTTGGCGCGGATCCGGGCGGCTGCCTCCGCAGAAATATGGTTCGGATTCACCGGCGTTGCGATATCAACGCGGGTATTATCCTCCGTGCGTTCGCCGCGGCCTCTGCGCGGCCTCTGTCCTTTAGACGGTACAGCAGACGAATGGTTCCCGGCACGGCGGCGGTTATTTTTAGGAGCTGCTTTCGAGGAAGCAGGCATCCGGACCGACCTGCTGCGCGGCGCTTCGGGAACATCCGGCGCTGACACTGTACGGCGGCGCGGTGCTTCGGATACATCCGGCGCTGACGCTGTACGGCGGCGCGGTGCTTCGGGAACATCCGGTACTGCCGCTGTACGGCGACGCGATGCCTCGGATACCTCTGGCACTGCTGCTGTACGGCGGCGCGGCATTTCCCCGGAGGACGTTGCAGAACGACGAGACCGTCTGCCCTGCGGTACCTCCGGCACAGCAGGGAGCGCAGATGCCGTTGTACGGGCAGCTGGACGGCGGCGCGAGCGTGGCGGCGCCGTCTCAGGCGCATCGGAACGCACAGTCTCCGGCACACGGGCGGCAGGGCGGCGGCGTGCTCCGCGCGGAGCTTCGGGCACGGCAGGCTGTGCGGTCTCCGGCTGGCTGCGGCGTGCCGCAGGCGGCTGACGGTCCGACACTGCGGACGGCTGCACTGCGGGCGGCTCGGCTGTGGGAATCTTCTGCCGGGTCAGCTTTTCGATATCCGCCAGGTACGGCAGTTCGCTCGGGTCACAGAAGGAAACGGCCATGCCCTCCTGTCCTGCACGCCCGGTGCGCCCGATCCGATGCACATAAGTTTCCGGAATATTCGGAAGTTCAAAATTCACGACCAACGGAAGCTCGGAAATATCCAGCCCGCGTGCGGCAATATCCGTGGCAACAAGGGCTACTATCTTATAGTTTTTGAAATCGCGGAGCGCTGCCTGACGTGCTCCCTGCGATTTATCGCCATGCAGGGAACGGGCGGAAATACCCGCACGGTTCAGCTCCCGTGCGACGCGGTCCGCGCCATGCTTGGTGCGGGTGAAAACCAGCGTCTGCGGTTGATTCATGCTAAGCAGCAGATTACGCAGCAGCTCCCGCTTTTCGGGCCGCTCGGCAAAAAAGACCTTCTGTTCGATCAGTTCGACCGGCGTGGAGGCCGGTTTGATTGCAATGCGCACCGGCTTTTTGAGCAGGCTTCCGGCAAGGGCCGCAATCTCCCGCGGCATGGTTGCAGAGAACAGCAGGGTTTGGCGATTCTGCGGAATAAACTGCACGATTTTTTTCACATCATTGATAAAGCCCATATCCAGCATCCGGTCGGCCTCATCCAGTACAAAGCACTCGACATGCGACAGGCTGACCAGCTTTTGCCCCATCAGATCCCAGAGACGGCCAGGGGTAGCAATAAGGATATCCGCCCCGCGCTGGATCGCCTCGACCTGCGGAATCTGGCTGACGCCGCCAAAAACCACGGCTGCCGTGCAGGACGTATAACGGGCATACTGACAGATATTTTCATAGATTTGCAGCGCAAGCTCACGGGTCGGTGTGAGGATCAGTGCGCGGATGCCCTCGCCCTTTTCGGTGCTCAGGCGCTGGAGGATGGGGAGAGAGAAAGCAGCTGTCTTGCCGGTGCCGGTCTGGGCACAGCCCAACAGGTCACGCCCGGACAATACGGGCGGCACCGCTTTCTCCTGAATCGGTGTCGGGGCCACGTAGCCCGCCTCGGTAAGCGCCTTCAAAATAGGCGCGTGGATTCCTAATTCATCGAATTTCATGGATAACTCCTGATTATACGGTATTGCAGGCGGCGCTCCCGATTCCGCCGCGTTGTGAAACAGCCTGCCATCCTGCGCAGTCCAAACCGCCGCGCACGCCAAAGGAAGCCGTGCACGGACGGAAAGCGTCCCATGCGAAAAAGCAAAGCTGCAAAAGAAAAATTTTACCTGCCCCCCTGCTTGCCAACCGGCAGGCAAGATGTTATAATGAGAATCATTCTAATATTTTCATGCAGCCCTCCTGCATCGTGCAGGACAGGGCTCTGATACAAAAATGAGGTGATCCTTTTGTCGGACATATTATTGGACAGTGTGCTCGATGTCGTAAAGACACTGCCGATCCTGGCGCTTGTTTACGCGCTGCTGTATTGGATTGAGGCCCGCACCCACACAGCACCTGCACTGCTGGAAAAGGCAGCACGGTTCGGGCCGATTTGCGGAGCGATTGCAGGGGCAGTCCCACAGTGCGGATTTTCGGCGGCTGCTTCGGCGCTGTATCTGGATGGCTGCCTGGCTCCGGCAACACTGGTAGCAGTCTTTCTTGCGACCTCGGATGAAGCGATCCCCGTACTGCTGGGCAGCGGCTGCGGGCTCTCGGAGGTGGTGCGCCTGATCGCGGTAAAAACGGTGTTGGCAATCGCGGGCGGCTATCTGCTCCGCCTGACGGTGCTGCGCGGGCGGGCAGAACACAGCGGACACACAGCCCAGCCGGATGGATGTTTCTGCTGTGAGGGCAGCGGGCCTGCCGCTGTGCTCAAACGGACTGCACAGACGGCGCTGCTGCTGTTCGTGGTGCTGCTTTTCTTCAATTCCCTCATGTTCTTCATTGGGGAAACACGGATTTCCGCATTGCTGCTGTCGGGCAGCGTCTTCCAGCCGCTGCTCTGTGCGACGGTCGGGCTGCTGCCGAGCTGCGCAGTTTCGGTGCTGCTGGCCGAGCTGTATTCAGCCGGTGCGATTGGGTTCGGGAGCATGATCGCGGGGCTGTCCACGGGTGCAGGCTTCGGCTATATGATCCTATTCAGCGACCGGTGCAAGCGGAAAAATGCCTGTCAAATCATTGCGCTCACCTGGCTGCTGGCAGCGGCAGGCGGCGTCACGGTGCAGGCGGTCTTTGGATAAACGGCACACGCTGGCATGGCCGGTCCTCCGGCCAGCCGGGAAAGCCGGGAAGCTGATACAAAAAACGGAAGTCCGTTGTCAGCAGCTGTGCAGCAGTTCGAGGGCATCCTTTGCCCAGTCCAGACCGATTTTCTGGAATTCACGGTTATTGGTAAAGAGGTGCTCGGCGATATCCGCAGAAAGGCGCTGGTACGTGTCGCCGGGCATTGCAATATACTGCTCAACGCCGTCTGACAGAACCGCTACAAAGGTAAATGTGCCGTCCTTCCCATTCATGTCATGGAACAGAAGCTCGACAACATCCAAATCGCGGTGCAGCTGGAACAGCAGCAGCAGCTTCATCAGCTCGACGGCGCGGTCATCCAGCCCGCGTTCGAGCACATTGATTTTCTCCCGAAAGGCATTCAGGTCATCCACATAGCGCAGGGTATAACCTGCCAGCGGGTCAAAGCCGCCCACCTCCTGCGGCCTGCCCTCGGGGGAAAGCCAAACCATAAACTGATTTGACATATCATGATATAAACAGGGGTCAATGACCAGCGACGACACGCCGCAGTTTGGACAGACCCAGCGGAAGCAGGACAGATCCTGCACGGCAGCCCGGAACTCGGGATTTTTATCCACATTGAGATTTGTTAACACCTTACGTGCGCTTTTTTGGCCGCAGTGGGGGCACTCTGTCATTTCCTTGGGCACATTTGTTCGCCTCCTGTTACTCATAACTTGTATTATACCACGTTTTGCGCTTGATTTGCAATCCCCTTCTTGCGCGAACTGCCGAAAAACTTTATTTTCAGCATATCAACGAAAATCTGTGCTTTGTGAGCGTAGAATGTTGTCTGTTTGCCGTCAGCAGCGCAAAAAAAAGCGGGAAAAAGCGCCGATTACGTCCACGAACAGCCACTAATGGTAAAAATCAGCCGCAGGCAGCAAATGCCTGCGGCTGTTATGCGTCTGCGGTAACTGGCGCACAGCGATGAAAGCGGTTTTCCAGGAAGGTCTATTCTTCCAGGATCCCATCGGATGGAATATTAAACTTATGTCCTGAAGGACGGACATCCGTTTCTTCACCGGCATCCACCCCACGGATCAGATTATCTGCGGCCTGCATAGCAACGCGGCCGGTGAGGCGCAGGTAGGCGTCGCCTTCGCCATCGGGGCTGCCGACGTAAAAGGCTTTTTTACGCAGGGCAGAATTCCCGTCGGGTGCGGTATCCAGAAAAATGACTGCCATTTCACCTGCGTCGCGCACCACATCGGCAGCGGTTGCCGGATCAAACAGCTCAATTAAGACGGCTTGTTCCCCGGCCTCCTGGGCCAGCTGAAGGAAGCGGGTTTGCAGTTCAGCGTTACCCATTGTGACAACGCTGGACAGGGTATAACCTTTTTCCAGGGCTGTTTGCTGGGCAGACTCCAGCAGGGCGGTGCGGTTTTCGTCCACTTCGTGGGCAAAGATCAGTGTCAGGGCCTTAGATCCTTCGGGCTCGGCCTCTTCGGGTGGCTGTTCCTCGGTGGCAGCTTCTGGCTCTGGCTCGGGAAGCTCCAATTCGGAGAACAGGCTGCACGCGGTCAACGGAAGCAGGAACAGGAAAGCGCCCAACAGGGCGAGCAAACGTTTCATGAAATTTCTCCTTTGCTTTGCGGTATCATCTGCTCTTATCGTACCACACGCCCCCCAAAAAGGCAAGCCTTATTCGCCTCTGCAGCGGGCACCAGAGGGCGCTGCCCTCTGGACTCCCGCGCCTACTCGGCGGGCGGTCCTATGCGGACAGCACCAGAGGGCGCTGCCCTCTGGACTCCCGCGCCTCCTCGGCGAGCGGTCCTATGCGGACAGCACCAGAGGGCGCTGCCCTCTGGACTCCCGCGCCTCC